>DAORTY010000004.1:14313-60531 GCA_035432905.1 Ilumatobacteraceae bacterium
TGCCGATTTCCCGTGCCAAAGGCGCATACCGACATTCCCATTCTCACGTGGCCGCTTGTGTCGCCCGCCGTCACCACCGACCAGAAGTGGCCCACCGACACGGCATGGTTCGCGGCCACTGACAGGCGAATACTGTGGTTCCCATGAGATCGCCGTCAAATCCTACTACATCGGCGCAGGCCGACCGTCGGAGCAGCTGTTTGTCACCGGAGGCCCGGCAATGAGCACGGAAGTGCGCAGAAGATCCTGGTGGGGTTGGGGATGGGAGGACCAGGCCCTGTCCGACGCAGAGTGCGCCACGGCCGGAGCACGTCTGGGCGGTCTCCCTTCGGCGCCGCTTCCGGTGCCTGATCTCGCGAGTATCGACCTCCCCCAGCCGCGCCTTCGCGCGCCTGACTCGCTCGGCCAGATCGTGAGCGCGACACCGTTCGATCGGGCGAGCCACACCTACGGCAAGTCCTATCGAGATGTCGTCCGGGCGCTTCGCGGCGACCTCGCCACGCCACCCGACCTGGTCGCCTACCCGTCGAGCGAGAACGACGTCGTGGCCCTGCTGGATTGGGCTGCCTGTGTTGACGCGGCGGTGGTCCCCTACGGGGGCGGCAGTTCGGTCGTCGGCGGTGTGTCCTGTCCGATCGGCGACTTCAGCGGTGTCGTTTCGATCGACATGACTCGGCTCGATCGAGTGCTGGAGATCGATACCGTCAGCCGCGCCGCTCGTATCCAGGCCGGTGCGCTCGGTCCTCGCATCGAGGAGCAACTGCGACCTGCCGGCTACACGCTGCGCCACTTCCCGCAGAGCTTCGAGTTCTCCACACTCGGCGGCTGGCTGGCCACCAGAGCGGGCGGTCATTACGCCACGCTCCACACCCACATCGATGACTTCGTCGAGTCGATGCGGGTCGTCACGCCGATCGGCATCTCGGAGTCCTGGCGTCTCCCCGGCTCGGGCGCCGGCCCGTCGCACGACCGACTTTTCCTCGGCTCCGAGGGCACGCTCGGGATCGTCACCGAGGCATGGATGCGGCTCCAGGACCGTCCCACGCACCGCCGCTCAACGACCGTGTCCTTCACCGACGCGCGACACGCCTTCGGGGCGCTGCGGGCAATCGCTCAGTCCGGGCTCTACCCCGCCAACTGTCGGCTACTCGACCCGGGTGAGGCCGGGATGTCGGGCGCATCCAGCGATGGTTCTTGGGTTCTGGTTCTGGGTGTGGAATCTCACGAGCATCCCGTCGACACGGTCATCGATCAACTCATCGGGATCGCACGCGAACATTCGGGTACCCCGGCGGCACCGAAGGGCGAGCATCCACCCGAGCGCGATCCAGCAGCCGACACCTGGCGATCGAGCTTCCTGCGCATGCCGTACGCCCGCGACGCGATGGCCCGGATGAGTGCCATCGTCGAGACCTTCGAGACGGCAATCACATGGGACCGCCTCGAGTCGCTCCACCACGACCTCACCATTGAGATGGCCGACGTCGTGCGACGCGTCACCGGCAACGAGGGACTGATCAACTGCCGGATCACACACGTGTATCCCGATGGTGCCGCCCCGTACTACACGGTGATCGCCGCGGGCCGCCCGGGCCAGGAAGTGGACATGTGGGATGAGATCAAGGTTGCGGCGATGGAGATCCTCACCCGCCATCGAGCCACCGTCACCCATCACCACGCAGTCGGCCGAGATCACCGACCCGGATACGACCGCCAACGCAGCGACATCTTCGCCACGGCACTCGCTGCAACAAAGCACGCGCTCGACCCGTCGGGAATGCTCAACCCCGGCGTACTGCTACCCCCGCGAGCCACCGCTGGCACCTGATCATCAGGCCTGCGATGTGACCTGTTCGAGCGCGTCGGAGAGACCGGCTCGCGGCCGTAACGGTTCCTCCGGCATGAGGATCGATGCGATCAGCCCGATGATCATCACGACCGCGGACACCAGGTAGATCTGGCCGACACCGGACGCAAGCGTTTCGGCCACCGCGTCACGGCTCGCGGCTGGCAGCGCAGCGATACTGGACGGCTCGCGAATCAGGTCGGCGGCAGCATCAGCGGTGATGCCGAGGCGAGCGGGGAGCTCGCGGCGAATGGTGGCGTTGAGGATGGTGCCGAAGGCCGCGAGGCCGACCGCGCCACCGAGCATCCGGAAGAACATGACCGTCGCCGTTGCCACTCCGAGATCACGGAACTCGACTGCGTTCTGGGTGGCGATCGAGGTCGTCGTGAACACCGCAGCCATGCCGAAGCCGAGCCCGATCATCGGCGCGATCAGCCACACATACGCCGTCGACCCGGTGATGAAGCTGATGGCAAAGGCCCCCGCCGCAGCGACCGTCGAGCCCACCACGGGGAATGACTTGTAGCGGCCGGTCAACAGGATCAGCCGTCCGATACCGAACGTGCCGAGGGTGACACCGACCATCTGCGGGAGCAGACGCAGGCCGGATTCGGTCGGCGACACGAACAGCGAATCCTGGAAGTACAAGGGAAGGAACTGCCCTGCCCCATAGGCGATCGTGCCGGCACAGGAGCCGGCGATCACACACATCAGCACCACCCGATTGCTGAACAGGTGCAGTGGAATCATCGGTTCGACAGCGCGTCGTTCGACGAGGACGAACAACACCAGTCCGACGGCCACGCCGACGAGCATGGCGAGCACACCCGGCTTGCCCCATCCGTCCTTACCGCCGATCTCGAGCGCGATCATCAGCCCGCCGATCGTGACCGCCAGCAGTGCGGCCCCGGTGAAGTCGATACGCGCTTTGCGACGGGGGAACGGTAGGTCGAGGGCGAAGTAGCTGACCACGCTGGCGATCCCGGCGAGCGGGATGTTGATGTAGAAGATCCACGGCCAGGTCCAGTGATCGATGATGAACCCGCCGATGACCGGCCCGAGCAATGCGGCACCGACGAAAGCGAGCGTGAAGTAGCCGATGTACCGACCGCGTTCACGTGGCGGCAGAATGTCGCCCAGAATGGCGAAGGCGAGTGCCTGGATCGCTCCCCCACCAAAACCTTGCAGCACCCGTGCGCCGATGAGTTGGTTCATCGATTGTGACAGTCCGCACAGCAGCGATCCGACGATGAACATCGCCATCGTCGCTTGGAAGACCAGGCGGCGTCCGTACAGGTCCGACAGCTTGCCCAGCAACGGCGTGCCGATGGCAGACGCGGCAACGTACGCGGTGCCAACCCACGCGAAGCTCTCGAACGCGTTGAACTCTCCGGCAATCGTCGGCAACGCCGTCGCGATGATCGAGATCTCCATCGACGCCAGCAACACCGCCAGCATCAACGCGCCGAGCACCATCCACAGGCGCGCTTTCGTCATCCCCGGGACGGACGAGACATTTGCCATTGTGCAAAGCTACGCGGCGTGGCGCGGCCGCGGTCCATTCGGACGGATCACCGGCGACGAGCCCACGTCGCACCCGCAGCAAGGACCAGCACCGCTGCAACCGCCGCGCCAATGACAATCGTCTTGCGACGCTTTTCGCCCGCACCGTCGGTGTCGTAGAACGAGGCAGGTACCGACAGCACGAATCCGCCCGCTGGCACGACCCAGGGGTGGCGACCCGGACTCACTGTCAACTCCCGGTCGATCAGCGCTCGCAGCGGCGAGATCCGTCCGCTGCACACCCGGCTCATCGCCAGCCATGGACCGGCCATGGTCGATGCACCGGGTAACGCGTCGTCGGAAACTCGGATCTCCCCGCTGGCGAACGCCAGCGTGACCGAAAGACCACGATCCGACGCGGTGAGCACCAACTGACCACGGGTGCGGGCTGCCACCCGTGCTCGACCTGGAAAGTCGCGCAGGTTGTCGCGCAAGAGATCGGCCAGCAGTGTCGCCATGCCCGACGCATCGTCGTCGACGACAACGCTGGTCGCCTCGGCTCTCACACCTTGACCCACCACTTCTCGATACCGAGGTCGTCGGCGATCACTTGTAATGCGTTGTATCCCGGGCCGAACGTGATGAACCCGTGCGGGTGTTGCGTCGAGCCGGCCATGTAGAGCCCGTCGATCGGGGTGCGGTACTGGCCGAGTTCGGGCAGCGGGCGTTGGTCGAGCATGTTTGCCAGGCTGATCTCGCCCATCATCCAGTCACCCTTCACCATGTTGGGCAGCTTGCGCGCGATGTCCTGCGGGGTGAACACCTCCCAGTCGACGAATGTCTCGTCGCCGAGGTTCGGCGCATAGCGACGCCACGCCTCGATGCAGCGGTATCCGTACGGGCGACCGATGCCCTCCCACGCGCCGGCCCCGCCATCGGCCAGGTCGAACGGGGCGAACTGGCGCAACATGCCGGTGTAGAAGCCCTCCGGAGCGTCGGTCGGGTCGTACAGGGAGTTCACAGCCGCGTTCGGGCGCGGGTCGACCAGCCCGCCGGAGCGGATCGTCTTCCAGTCGGCGTCGAGGTGCGCTGTGGAACCGATGCCCAGGTTGACGACCCACGCCCGGTCGACATCGGGGTTGAACGCGGCAGCGGTGTACTGCGGCAACTCAGACATCGCGAGATGCACGGTGAACAACGACCAGTCCTTGTGCACCACCTCGGTTCGCACCCGATTCGACAACGTCTCGCCAACCGTCGAGACATCCATGAACTCGAGGAACGTCTGCTCGGCCGACACCGTCGATGCCACCAGCTTGCGGGCTTCGATCTCGGTACCGTCGGCGAGGCGGACACCCACTGCGCGACCGTCCTCGACGAGGATGCGGTCGACCTCCGCGTCGGCCACCATCACCCCGCCATGCTGGGCCAGGTCGCGCCACAGGGCGTGCGCCAGTCGGTGCGAACCGCCGACGCACAGGTGCCAGTTGTTGATCTTGCCCACCAGCAGCGGATAGCCGATCGCGAGGCCCTTGACGTCGTTGGTGTACGAGCAGACCGCGCCGTGGAATGCGAGGTGCGCCTTGATCTTCGGGTCGGTGAAGTGCTGGTCGAGGAACTGATTGATCGTCTCGCGACGGAGCTTGACCGACAGGAACTCCGAGCGGTCCTCCACCCCGAACGTCGCCAAGGCCTTGGTCAGCTCCTTGACCGACAGTGGCGGCTGGTACATCAGCGTGCCGAGGAGCAGATCGACGAAACCGTGCGCCTCGTCGTAGAGCCGACGGAAGGTCGCCGCGTCCTTGGCATTGAACTCGGCCATCGCCTCGACGGTGCGCTCGATGTCGGCGTAGATGCACAGCGCGGTGCCGTCGTCGAACACCGAGGCCATCTGCACCTCGGGTCGCACGTACTCGATGCCGTGACCGCGAACATCGAGGTCGGCCACCGGCGGTGCCATGTCGACGAAGGTGTGGTAGTTGGCATGGATGTTGTGCAAGAAGCCGGGCTGGGTGATCTCCTCGGTGCACAATCCACCACCCTCCTCATGGCGGCGTTCCAGCACCATCACGTCCAGGCCGGAACGGGCCAGGTAGGCACCGAGTGTCAGGCCGTTGTGCCCTGCTCCGATGATGATGGCGTCACATGACTGGCGCATCGCTCACGCCCTCCTCTGCTGATCGATCAGTGGTCGCCCGTACGGCGGTCGCCCATCGGGCCATGAGGTGTCGACACCCGAGGTGTACGCGCCCAGCAGCACGTTGACCAGCTCGGCTTGACGCAGCAAGAAACGCATGTCACCACGCACCTTGATCATGCCGTGCAGCACGGCGTCGAGCGGGTCGAGTACGCCGGCCGCGATCTCGTCGAACACACTCGCGGCGGCTGTGAAGCGGTAGTTGAGTTGCTCCGCGGGCTCGGCCTCCAGTTCGCGGTACCACAGGCAGATGCCGGCCTCTATCCGAATCAGGAAGCGGCGCATCGTGCCGGCCACCACGTACGGGGAAGCGCCGTCGTCGAGCACCTCCACGCAGATCGTCCAGGCGCCCTCGGGCACATCACGCATGTCGACGACGGCCGAGTTGATGGCCTGCTTGACCGCCTCGTACCAGTCGGTGGTGTAGATGTCGGGCATCAGTAGTTCCTTCCCGCAGCGATCGGGCTGGCCAGCCCGAGGTCCTCGGCGATCTTCTTGTAGGCGTTGTAGCCACAGGCTGCATGCACCCCGCCACCCGGGTAGGCAGACGAGCCGCAGAGGTAGAGGCCGTCGATCTCGGTGAGGTAGTTCGATGCTTCCGGGAACGGACGGTTGACGCCCTTCTGGTCGGGAGCGAACTCGCCGTGGGAGAAGTCGCCCTCGCGCATCATCATCTTTGGTTCCATCTGGTCCGGTGTGTAGAGCTTGTGAGCGATCACGTTGTCGCGCGTCATGTTCGGCGCGGCCTGCGCCCAGGCGTCGAGGAACTGCTCGTTGTAGGTCGCTCGAACCTCCGCCCACTCCGCGCTGCTGAGCTCGCTCGCGCACGGCAGGAAGTACCACCCCGTTGCCGAGTGACGCCCGGCCGGCGCCTGCGAGCGGTCCCACAGGCTGTTCACCCACGTGCCGGCGGCGGGCTTGGGCACGATGCCCGAGTAGGCGTCGCGGATGTAGCGCGCCATGTCGTCGGGGCCTTCGTAGCCGACCACGGTGTAGAAGCACTTGTTGATGTCGGGGTCCCAGCGTGCCGAGCGATAGTCGGGCGCCTCGTAGAGGCAGAACATCGGCGTGCCGAGCACATGGCTCGGGCCGTATCGGTACGCCTTGGCCCGCTTCACCCACCGCGGACTGAGGTGTTCCTCACCGACGAGCCCGAGAAGTGTTTGGCGGACATCGGCGTTGGAAGCCACCAGTTTGGTCGCCCGGTAGTCGACGCCGCGGGCGGTGACGCCGACCGCTCTGCCGTCCTCGACGATGACCCGTTCGACGTTCGAGTTCTCGATCAGGTCGACGCCCTCGCGGTAGCAGGCCTGGGTCATCGCCTTGGCCAACGAGTGGGTGCCGCCCATGACCAGCTTCCAGTTCCCGGTGGTCCACATCACGAACGTGAGGAACTCGACACCGGTACCCGCGGTGTCGATGGGGATCCCCCACTCGACGCTCACCCGGTACAGCAACGCCCGCAGCTCAGGCGATTCGAACATTTCGTCGATCACGTTCTTCGGTGTCTTCAACATGAAGTGGGGGTCGACCCCCAGGTCACCGAACAGCGTGGTGAGCAACATGGCCGTGGCCTCGGGCCCACCCATTGCCTGGCCGGCGCCCGGCGGGTTGTAGAGACCTACCGCCAACAGTTGTTCGAGCTGCGCGGCTCGCTTCTTCAACTCGACGAACATGTCCGCGTCGGCACGCGAGTACCGCGAGATGCTGGCGTGGGTGCGGTCCAACAGATCCAGGCGATGCAGCACGATGGGCGGCCGACCGTCGGCGAAGGTGATGCCGGCTTGCGCCTCGGGCGTGACCGTTCGCAGTCCGAGGTCGTAGAGACCGAAGTCTTGGATCATCGGCATCACGTCGAAGAACTCCATGTACTGCGCGTGCATGTTGTGCCGGTAGCCCGCCTTGACCGGCTCTTCGGTGTTGACGCCGCCGCCCTCTTCATGGCGCCGCTCGATGATCGCAGTCGACAACCCGGCTCGTTGCAGGTATGCGGCGAGGCACAGGCCGTTGTGGCCGGCACCGACAATGATCGCGTCGTAGGTTCGCGTGGTCATGCTGATTGCCTCCGAAGGTGTTGTTGGTGTAGTGATGTTGTGTGGCTATCGACGACGCGGAGGCTGACGCTGCCGACACCCGGGCCGGTCAGCTGAGCATCTGGTTGCTCGTACTCGCCGGCCTGGTGTTCGTGATCCTGGTGGTCGGCGGGGCAACGCGCCTGACGGAGTCGGGGCTGTCGATCGTGAAGTGGGACCCGGTCACCGGCATCGTGCCACCGCTGAACAACGCGGACTGGCAAGCAAAGTTCGACGCCTACCGGATGACCCCCGAGTACCGGCTCATCAACCAGGGGATGGATCTCGGAGAGTTCAAGACGATCTTCCTCTGGGAGTACCTCCACCGTGTGCTGGGCCGGGTGCTGGGGCTGGCGATGGCGATTCCATTCGTCTGGTTCCTGGTGAAACGAGCGATCCCGCGGGGATACGGCTGGCGGCTCGGGAGCCTCGTGCTGCTCGTCGGCCTGCAGGGTGCGATCGGCTGGTGGATGGTGGCGAGCGGGCTCGTCGACCGACCCGACGTCGCGCATCAGCGCCTCGCGCTGCACCTCACGACGGCCCTCGTCTTGTTGAGCGCGCTGATCTGGACGGCGTTGGATCTGCGCGCCCTCGCCGCGCGACGCGACCCCATCGATGGCCGACCCCGCAGTTGGTTCTGGCCATTCCTCGTTCTGCTCTTCGTGCAGATCACCTTCGGAGCGTTCATCGCCGGCCTCGACGCAGGACACATGTTCACGACGTGGCCGACCATGCAGGGTGAGTGGGTCCCGAGCGCGCTCACCTATCTGCGAAGGTTCTGGACGAACGCCATCGACAATCCGGCGACCGTACAGTTCATCCACCGTTGGTTGGCGATGGTCCTCGCCGTGTACGCCGTGGTGGTGGCAGTACGGTTGTATCGCTCCGGTGCCGGCTGGCGCGCGATCGCCCTCGCAGCAACGGTCCTCCTGCAGTTCCTGCTCGGCGTGCTGACGCTGGTGAACTCGGTACCGATCCCGCTGGGCGTCGCTCATCAGGCCGGCGCCGTCCTGCTGCTGGTGGCAACCCTCGTCGCCGGCCACTGGTCGATGGGCATGGATAGTTCCTCCGAAAGTCCCTGAACCACTTTCTAGAGTACGACTCTGAAAATTGCAAGAGATTCCAGACTTTCGCTCGAGCTACCTATCATGTGTCGATGGTCACCCGCTCGCCGTCGAAGCGCTCCATCCAGACCAGTGGCGAACTGGCGCGGGCCGCCCACGACCAGATCGCGCGTCACGGCTCGATCGACGCCGGCGCGATCGCACATGTCGCTGGTGTCTCCACCGCCACCTTCTACGTCCACTTCGCGACCCACGACGACGCGATCGCCGCCGCGCTGGACATCACACTCGGTGCCGTCGTCGAGGTTGCACGGAAGTTCATCAACATCGAGGAGTTGATCGAACGTGGTGTGGAACCGGTGATTGCCGACGTCATCCGAGAGATTCACGCCATCTTCCGAGCCGAGAGCCAGGTCACGCGCATGGCTATTGCCCGGTTCGCCCACCACCGCGGGATCAGCGACGTCTACCACCTCCATGAGAACGCCGGCCTGGAACACCTCGCGCGACAGATCGAACTGGGCCAACGAGCCGGACTGCTCAGCGCCGGGAACCCTGCACAAAAAGCAACCTGCGCGATAGTGCTCATGGAGGGAATCAACAACCCGCTGCTGACCAGGGCGGAACTCGCACCTGAAGTTGCCACACACCTGCGAGAGGCCCTCGTCGCCGCGCTCGGGTGATTGGGGTCTAAAGTCCCTGTGCCGTAGTCGCCGACGGTCCTAGGTTGAGCCGCATGAATCGCACTGGACCGATCGAGTCCGGTAGTGGTGGCGTTACCGCGGAGCTGTTGGCCCGGTACGACCAGCCTGGCCCCCGCTACACGTCGTATCCAACAGCGGTCGACTTCCATGATGGGTTCGGGCCTACCGAGTACGCCGAACGCCTGGCCGACGCGTCCGCACGGCTGAACGACCCGCTGTCGCTGTACGTCCATCTGCCGTTCTGCGAGAGCCGCTGCTCCTTCTGCGCCTGCCATGTGGTCATCCCCGGCAAACAGAGCGTGGCCGATGTGTATCTCGACCGCGTCGTGGCCGAGGCGCGAGCCACCTCCGCCAAACTGGGCGAGCGACGCGTACTCCAGCAGTACCACTGGGGTGGCGGCACACCCACCTACTACTCGCCCGACGCGTTGGCCACTCTGCATCACCAAATCCTTTCGGAGTTCGAACTCGCTCCCGGCGCAGAGGTTGCCCTCGAGGTCGACCCACGAGTCACCACCGCAGAGCACCTGTCCACCCTGCGCGAGTTGGGCTTCAACCGGATCTCGATGGGTGTCCAGGACACCGACGAGGTGGTGCAGGACCTGATCGGCCGACACCAGACGTGGGAGCAGACCGCAACGCTCGACGAGACTGCTCGCCGGCTCGGCTACGAGTCGATCAACATTGATCTCATCTACGGGCTTCCGGGCCAGGACGAGCGATCGTTCGCTCGTTCGCTGGAGCTCGTGATCGGGCTGCGGCCCGACCGCCTTGCCGTCTACTCGTTCGCACTGGTGCCGTGGATGCGTCCCCACCAGAAACGAATCGACACCTCGCAGCTGCCCGATCTCGACACCAAGTTCGCCCTCCTGTCACTCGCCATCGAGCGTCTCACAGGGGCCGGCTACCAGCAGATCGGCATGGATCACTTCGCGCTGCCCGATGACGAACTCGCCATCGCACACGCCGACCGGACGCTGTCGCGTAACTTCATGGGGTACACCACCAAACGAGGCACCGAGATCGTCGGCCTGGGAACCTCGGCGATCAGCGACGTCGCTGGCGCGTACAGCCAGAACCACCGGCGGCTCGCCTCCTACTACGTCGCGGTCGATACGGGTCGACTCCCTACCGAGCGCGGAATCGCGCTCGACGACGACGATCGTCTGCGGCGCTTCGTGATCACCGAACTGATGTGCAACGGTCGGCTCAGCGGCAGCGAGGTCGCCCATCGCTTCGGTGTCGCTGTCGTCGACTACTTCGCTTTCGAACTCGCCGGGCTGCAGGCCCCGGGCGGGCTCATCGAGGCCGGGCTGGTCCGCGTGAACGGTGCCGACATCGAAGCCACAGCGATGGGGCGGCCGTTCATCCGTAACGTCGCCATGGCGTTCGATGCCCGGCTCGGCGGCGGACGCGGCGACCGGGTGTTCTCGCGGACGGTGTGAGATGACACGAACCGGGATCGTGCTCGCTCAACTCGGCGGGCCGGAACGACTCGAAGATGTCGAGCCGTTCATTCGATCCATCTTCGCCGATCCCCTCCTCGTGCCGCTCCCCGGCGGTCTCAGGACGCGAGCAGCGATCAGCGCAATGGTCGCCCGAGTGCGAGCACCTCGGGCCAGATCCCACTACAGCGCGATCGGTGGCGGCTCACCCATCATCGCCACCACCCAACGTCAGGCAGACGCGTTGTCCGCCGAGCTCATCAACCGCGGACACGACGTGCAGGTTGTCGTCGCCCACCGGTACAGCCGACCCGACACCACCGCCGCTGTCGACTCGTTGCTCGCGGCTGGGGTGGATCGCGTCGTACTGATGCCGCTGTTTCCTCAGTACTCGGCGGCGACGACTGGATCGTCGGAGGCCGAGTTGCGTCGCGTCCTGCACGACCGCGCACCCGACATCGCGCTGCACGTCATCCGGTCGTGGTGCGACCACCCGAGCTACCTCGACGCACAGGCCCACCTCGTTGACGAGATGATGGCTGATCTGCCCGACGATCACGCACAACGGGCGCTGCTGGTGTTCTCCGCTCACGGTCTGCCGCAACGATTGGTCGATCGCGGTGACCCGTACCTCGAACAGGTCGATGCCACGGTGGCCGGCGTGACCTCGCGACTGCGGCGCCCCATCGACCACGTGATCGCCTTCCAGTCGCGGGCCGGGCCGGTGAAGTGGATCGACCCCGACGTACGCGATGTGGTCGCTGACGCTCCCGCCGGTGGGCGAACCTGGCTCGGTGTCGTGCCGATCTCGTTCGTCTCCGAGCACGTCGAGACGCTCCACGAGCTCGACATCCAGCTCAGAGACCACGCCCGGGCCGCGGGCATCACCGAGTTCCACCGCTGCCGGTGTCTCGACGTCGACCCGGTGGTGGGCCCGGTACTGGCCGACGTCGTGGAGGAGCACCTGTGAGTGAGCACACTGATGTCATCGTCGTCGGCGGTGGGCTGGGCGGGTTGCTGGTCGCCTGCGAGGTACTGCGGCGCGGCGGCCGTCCGCTGATACTGGAGGCCGGGCCACGGGCGGGTGGGGTAGCCGCCACCGTCGTCGACAACGGCTACCTGCTCGAGCCCGCGGCGGGGTCGTTCCTCTTGCCGAATCCGTATCTGACGCCCCTCCTCGCGGCCGCCGGTGCCACCGTCATCCCCGCCACCGACGCCTCCCACCGGCGGTACGTGTTCAACCGCGGCACGTTGTACGAACTCGCCGGCCCTGCCGCTGTGGCCACCGGTCTTGTCTCCCTGCGCGGGAAGCTCCGGTTACTGGGTGAACGCTGGGTGCGACCACTTGCTGGGCCATCCGACGAGTCGTTGCGCAGCTTCTTCGAACGCCGCCTCGGTCCAGAGGTCGGTCTGCTCGTCGCCACCCTGATGGCGCACGGGGTGTTCGCGGGTGATCCCGATCGATTGTCCGCGCGAGCTGCATTTCCCGCGCTGGTGGAGTTGGAGGATTCGGCCGGAAGCCTCACACGCGGGGCGATCACCAGGATGCGTTCACGACCGAAGGGCACACCCCGCTCGAAGGTGCATGTGGCACCGAACGGTATGGCGGGCCTCACCGCGGAGCTGGTGGCCTACCTGGGTGATTGCTTCAGACCGAACTGCCCGGTCGATGCAGTGTGCCCCGACGGCAATGGTTGGGTCGTGAGCGGTCCGACCGACGAGCGGGCACCCGCTGTCGTGGTGGCGCTCTCACCGTCGGCCGCAACCGCGATCACTCCCGAACCGCTGTCGGCGGTTCTGCGCGAGGCACATGCGGCACCAGTGGCCATCGTCGGCCTCGGTGGGCCCTCAGCAGATCTCCCGCTACCGAGCGGGTTCGGTGCGCTCATCGGCCCGCAGACGGACCTGCGAGCGCTCGGGCTCCTGTTCGAGTCGTCGTACGCTCTCGGGCGCGCGCCAAAGGGTCACCGCCTCCTCAAGGGCATTTACGGAGGCGCAGCAGATCCATCCGTCATGGCGCTCACCGACCAACAGCTGGTCGAGCTGGCCGTCGCCGAGACAGCCAAGGTGATCGGCGTCATGCCCCAACCCTCGTGGACCAGGGTGGTCCGACACGACCAGGGAATACCGCAGTACGACACCGGGCACGTCGCATGGCTGAGCCGACTCGACGACGCCACCGGTGCGCTGTCGGGGCTTCACCTGGCCGGTTGGGGTTACCGAGGGATCGGTGTCTCGTCGCTGGCCAAACACGCGTCGCAACTCGCCGACACTTTGCTGCACCCGTAGCTCCAACGACACAGGCAGCTCCAACGGCACAGGTCAGAAGACAACCTCGCCCTCGAGGCCTCCGTCCTTGCCGACGACCACCACCATGCGCGACATGCACGGCATGCAGTACACCCGATCGCCGGGACGCAGCTCACGAGTTGCCCTGATCACGACCTTGCACACCGGGCAGATCACCTCGTTGGGCCCGAGCGTGTCGGTAGGCCCCTGCCAGTGGCGGTAGAACTTGCGCCACTTCTTGGGAACCTCCTTGAACCCGGTCTCCTCCAGTTCGAACCGCTTGCGAGTCGGGTCAGCCCCGATATAGGGAGCTGAGACGTCGGGGACCGCGACCTCTGCCTCCGACGTCATGTCAACCCCAGTCGTTCGACGGTGTCGAGGTACTCGTCGGCGAGACGCCAGTGCTCCCCTGCCGGAGCCCCCACCGCGACGAGGGCGCTCTCGAACACACCCAGCACCATCGGGTCGAGCGCACTGCGAATCTCTCGCAGATGCGCTCGGCCCGAAGGATCTCTTGCCAAGCTGCGCCCGAGGTCGTTCTCGCCGAACCCGGCGTGACGCCGCTCGTCGGAGATCACCCCTGCGAGAACGTCCTTCGTGACCGCGTCAGCAGTACTGGCATGCAGCCTGAACACCGTGTATTCCATGGTTTCAAGGATCACGTTCTGGGCGAAGATCGCTGCCTGCCAATCACCCTGAGCGACGAGCCCGAGCAGCTCACCCTTGAAGTCCACCAGCGCCTGTTCGGCCCGTTGCTCGATCACCGCCCCCGGGTCTCGCACGCCGAGCGCTCGTAAACGGTGGAGGAAGACCTCGAGGTGGCGAGCTTCATCCGCGACCTGGGTCGCCATGAAGATCTTCGAGTTCCTGTCCGGTGCAAGTTGCACGAGCCCCGCAGCACCCTCCAACGCCGCTGTCTCGCCGACCGCGTAGTTGCACAGCGTGGTGATCAGCCGGTCCCGCCGCACATCGTCGATCTGTTCCTCGACGGTCGCGTCCAGCTTTCCGTAGGTGCGGTCGATCAGGTAACCCTCTACCGAATCGAACCAGAACTGAAAGGAATGAACCTCGTCGCGAAAGGCCTGCTCGGACAGCGCGTGCGGATCGAAGGTGTCGGCGTCGCTCACGCTGGAATCTTGGGTGTCTGATACTCGATGCCGACGCGGGCGAGCCGGGTCTTGAACTCGCCGAGGACCGTGTTGGCGAGCACCCCTTCCATTTCCTCAGGAGTCGCGGTGGCCAGGTTGGTTCCGTGGAAATCTGCGTTGCCTCCCGGTACCGGTGTCCGTGGGCCATCTTGCGCGACCTGTGCGAAGGAATCACTGAACGTCGCCAGCATGTAGTAGCTCATCTGCTGCTGCATCTTCTCGATCTCGGACTTCTTCTCGGGATGCTGTTGGATCAACGATCCAATGCGGTTCTCACCAAAGCCGACGTGACGCCGCTCATCGGCGATCGTTCCACTCAGCGTCTGCGCAAACTTCGGGTTGAGCTCGCGGTTTCCCGCCTCGAGCATCTCGAACACGGTGAACGCCATGCCTTCGAGCACGATGTTCTGCCCCACGACACCGGCGATGAAGTCGCCATCGGCGACCTTCTCCAACAGCGTCTCGGCGAACTTGACCAGGTTGGGGTTGACGTGGCGTTGGATCGTCGACTCGAGGTCATCCTTTTTCACACCGAGATCGAAGAGTCGGTTCGTGAAGATCTCGACATGGCGCGCCTCATCGAGTGTCTGCGTCGCGAGGAACATCTTGCTCGCGTAGTCGGGTGCCAGATTGACCAGTCCAGATGACGCGGCAAGCGCACAGCGCTCGCCAGCAACGAGGGCGACCGTGGTGCGGATGGCCGCCTCGAGTTCGACCTCGTTGTCGAACAGTATGGCCGGCTCGCGCTCTTGGGGTTCATGGCCGTCTACCGTGTCTTCCAGGTACCCCTGCGGGCACATCTCCATCCACCGCTGGATCGAGTACTGGGCGAGAAAGTCGGCCATGGGAGAACCTGCCTTTGGATCGTGAAGTCACGTGACTTGCTGGCAATCTCACAACCCTCCGCCAACTGTCAGATAGGGCCTTTAGTCCCAAAGCCGGACAGTGCGACGACAGTCACACCGGGCAGATCATGACTACCGCACGTCACCGTCACGCCCTGATCAATGCCACCTCGAACGTGGTGCCGCCGTATCCATTCACCTGGTCGCGACCTTCGACAACGACCTTGTCCACGTCGTCGGGAATCTGAACATTTTCGAGGGAGCGGGTGAACGGCTGCTCGGACGCATGGTCGTGATCGAGCTCGCGCACGCCGAACACCGTGCCGTCCATGCCGACCACACGCCATGCGTCCGCATACCGTTCGGGTGTGTCGTACGGCGACGACAGAGTGACATCGAACGTCCATCCCGACTCGGACGAGGTGGCAACGACATCGAGCACGTCTGGGAACAGTGACCCCGCCAGCGATGTCGGCACAGCAGTGCCGACGCCAGAAGTCGGGGTGGAAACCGAGTCATCCGACGAGCACCCCGCCACGAGACTGACGAGTAGGACCATGACGCAAACAGCACGACGACGCATGTCTGCTGGTACCCCGCCTCGACGAGAGGTAACCCTCTGTGCGCTCAGGTCTGCTCAGCGCGCCGCAGGGTGTCGCCACCCTTGCGATTGGCGAGCTTTCCGAACCGGGTGTCGAGCAGGCTGGTGAGCTTGCGCAGCGCACCGCTGCACGCTTGCTCGACAGTGTCGCCGTGGTCGGTGACCGCGACCGGCGACAGACCAGCCGGTCTCGCTTCGATCACGCAGCGCTTGTCGCCGACGCCACCCTTGTCGGCGTTCTCGTCACTCAGGTGCACTTCCACCCTGGTGAGATGCTCGCTGAACCGCGACAACGCCGCAGTCACGTCATCGACGATTTGGCCGGTGAGCTTGTCGCCACCGCCAACATTGTGATCCGTTCTGACCTCGACCTGCATGGGAACCTCCAAGCTCGGCACGACAGCGGAAACACATCGAGCCGCTGGCGTGACCATACCTGGCCGTCGTTCGAAACAGCATTCGAACATCGAGGACCGTGCGGCGTTCTGATTCGCAGAGGCATACGCTTCTCTCGTTTCTCCATGTCGAATCGAGGAGACGAAAATGGTCATCGCGTGGATCGTGATCTGCGTCGCACTGCTCGCTGTCGAGCTGCATCATCTGGCCTTCTTCGCGATCTTCGGGGCAGCCGGAGCCGGTGCCGCGGCGCTCGTTGCAGTCGCCGATCCCGGGCTGATCGCGGGCCAGGTCGCCGTCGCCGCGGTGGTGGGCGCAATCGGGGTCGTTGCCGTCCGCCCGCACATGAGCAAGGCGATTGCCCATAGTGGGTCGCCCAACGCGATTGCGGGGGTGCACGGCGGGCTGGTCGGCTCGAACGGTGTCACCACCGACGAGGTCGGCCCTCGGGCCGGCGGCCACGTGCGACTGCTCGGCGAAACCTGGCTGGCCACCAGCGCATACGGCGACACACTGCCAGCCGCAACACCCGTCGCGATCGTCTCGGTCGCCGGCACAACCTTGACGGTGAGAGCCGCCGAAGAATGGGAACTCACATGATTGCCATGAGTGCAGCAGCAGTGGGCGCGCTCGTTGTCGCGCTGCTCGTCGTCCTGGTTCTGCTCGTGATGTTGAAGAACATGGTCAACATCGTGCAGCAGGGCGAGGTTGGCGTGGTCAAGCGCCTCGGCGAGTACCGCAAGACTCACGAGCCGGGGCTCGTCATCATCGCCCCCTTCATCGATGGACTACAACGCGTCGACATGCGCGAGATCCCCGTGCCGGGCGACCGGCAGGAGGTGATCACACGCGACAACGTGGTCGTTACCGTCAATGCGACCATCTTCACCCAGATCGTGGATGCGAAGCAGGCGTTGTTCAGCGTCGCCAACTTCAGCATCGCCATCGACGCGCTGGCCCGCACCGCGCTGCGTTCGGTCATCGGCACGCTGTCGCTCGACGAGGCCTTGTCCGAGCGAGAGCGCATCAACACCGACGTGCAGTCGCAGATGGAAGCTGTCACCGACAAGTGGGGCATCCGCATCGCGCGCATCGAGATCGTCGAGATCACGCCCCCGCCGAAGATCCTGGAAGCGTTGGCATTGCAGAAGCAGGCTGATCAGGAGAAGCGGGCCAAGATCCTGCAATCGGAAGGTAGCCAGCAGTCGGCCATCAACATCGCCGACGGCGCTGCAAAGGCAGCCATCCGTGCTGCCGAGGGCGAACGCGAGGCCGCGATCCTGCGCGCCCAAGGCAATCGCCAGGCGTACATCTTGGAGGCCGAAGGCCGAGCCCAGGCCATCTCCAGTGTCTATCGGTCGATCCGCGAGGCTAATCCTGACCCGTCACTGATCGCCATCCTGCAACTCGAAGCGCTCGCCAAATTCGCGGACAGCCCGAACGCCAAGATCGTGGTGCCGTTCGAGAGCGCAGGACTGCTCGGCGCCGCCCAAGCCCTCAAGTCCGTGATGGACGGCGTGCCGACGTTGTCGTAGCACAATTATCTACGAATGTGCTACGGTCGAGGTATGTCCATCGAGATCGGGATGCGCGAGCTGCGCAACAGCACTGGCAAAGTCCTCGACGCAATTCAGACAGGCGAAGACATCTTCCTCACGAACCACGGTGTACGCGTCGCGAAGCTCAGCCCCATCACGCACGTCGGACCGGACTGGTCTCGGCACTTCGACACTCTCTTGACCGAACTCCCACCGCTTGACACCGGCTTCGCTCGCTTCCACGACGACGACAACGATGCCGCAATCGAGATCGAGATCGAGATCGAGAAGGCCGAGCTTGCCTGAAACCTCTGCTCCGGTCGGCGACGCCAGTGCCGAGTTTGCCGGCTATCTGCTCGACACGAGTGCCGTGCTCGCACTGACGGAACGACGAAACGAACAGATCGTGAAACTCATCAGAGATGCGGACCGGCCGCCGACCGGGTCGATGACCGTTCTTGGGGAACTGGCGCATGGGGTGGCCGCCTCGCCAACCACCGCGATTCGAACTCAGCGAGAGTCCACCGTCACGTTCTACCGCCGACTCGTCCGCACACCCGACCACTACCCCTGGACGATGGTCGCAGCCCGATACGGCGATGCCAGCGCCGCCGCAACTGCTGGCGGGCTTCGTCTCGGCATGAATGACCGATGGATCGTGGCCGAGTGCGTGGCCTTCGGGGCGATCCTGGTGACGTGCGACGAGACTCAGGCCCGCCTTGCAGCCGTCTGTGAGAACGCGGTCGCGCTCATCCGCCAACAGTGAATTAGCCCAGCGTCATGGGCATGTCGGCACATCACCGAGATGCGCGATGGTGTGGGGTGCTACTTCAGTTGGGCCAGGTCGCGGAGCGCGTAACGATGGTGTTCGAACGATTCCTCGAACACCGTGTAGAAACACTCGATCAGTGGGACAGTTCCGTTTTCGAGGACCGTGACCTCGCGACTGAAGTCGTCGACCGTCAAGTCGTCGACGAAAGTTCGTATCTGTTCGGACTGCTCGGCACGAACCGCGAGCGTCTCGTCGAGCGTTGGCCGCGCGCCCAGGTCGAGGCCGAACCAACCGAAGTCGCGTGAGCCAGTATTGGGCAAACCGATCGCGTGGAACGTCTCGTGGCCGAGCACGGGCGCGCTGAACCACTTGTCGACGCCGAACACGAGGTGCTGTTGGGTCTCGACGAACGAGAACTCATCGTTGACGGATTGGTGCTGTTGCGCCTCGGTCAGCGAGCGAGCGTGATCGATCGTGGCAGCCCACGCTGCGTCGAGCGCGTCGAGCGCCGCACGAACACAAGCAACATCGGTCGGGCGCAGCATGCCGCGCAGCGGATACGACGGGTCGTGTTCATTGACGTAGGCGGTGACGTCGACGCCGTTCACCACCAGCCGGTCGACCAGGCCGTCGATGTCGACATCCACCATCCACACGCTCTTCATGCGAGCGCCGGTGAAATTGACGTCACGCATCGTCGCGTTCGTCAGGTCGACACCCCAGAACACCGCATCCGTGAAGTCCTTGCCCTCGAACTCGTCAGCCATCACATCTCCTCACACAGCGTCTCCTGGAAAGTAGCCGGTCGGCGCTCCATTTTGCGTCCGGTAGCGCTGGCCGCTGGTCAGCGCACACGATCCGTTGAAGAAAGTATTTTCCTCGCGACGATCATCAGTTGCGATTCGGCTTTAGAGTCACCGGATGCGAGTTCACCTCGATTCCGAGAAGTGCCAGGGCCACAACCGCTGCTACGCGTTGGCGCCAGAGATTTTCGACGTCGATGACTTCGGCCAAGCAGTCCTGCTGGTGGACGGCGACGTGCCGGCCGAGTTGCACGCCAAGGCCCGGCTTGCCGCGTCCAACTGCCCCGAGTACGCCATCACGATCACGGACAACGGCTGATATGACCGACATCGTCGACAAGACCACCGCCCCAATCGAGACACAGGCCGGGTACGTCCCGCCCATCTTCGGCGACAGCCCAGAAGGCACCCACGTCTGGCAGCGCGTGCCCTACGACGCGGACGACTACGGCCCGGTCACCGACTTCGCCACCGACTTCGACCACGCCGACCCGGACTACAACCGCAACGCCCCCGAGGTCTGGAAGGCCCTCCGCGAGAGCGGCTGCCCGGTCGCCCACTCCGACCGCTACGGCGGCATGTGGGTTCCGCTCACGCACGACACGGTCAACGAGATCGCCTACGACACGACCAACTTCACCAGCCGCGCCGTGGTCGTTTCCGTGGGTCGCCCCGGCGACCTGTCGCTTCCCTCGCCCATCGGCGGCGCCCCGCCGATCACCAGCGACCCGCCGTTCCACAACATGGCGCGCCGTTTGCTGCTACCCGCATTCGCGCCTCGCAAGATCGAGCCGTGGGAACCCGAGATCAGGGTGCTGTGCAACAAGCTGCTTGACGAGCTCGGCGAGATCACGCCCGGCGAGACCGTCATCGACGCTGCCATTCAGTACGCGCAGAACATTCCGGTCAATGTGATCGGTCGCATGCTCGGCTTCCCGGAGAAGGACGAGGAACTGTTCCGCAAGTTCGTGCACGACGTGATCGAGCGCATCAACGAGGAGCCCGGCACTCGCGACGGCATGGACGACCTGAGCAACTACATCCTCGGCCAGATCCAGGACCACTGCGAGAACCCACGCGACGACCTCACCAGCTACCTGATGAACGTCGAGATCGAAGGCATGGCCGTCACCGACGAGATTGCCGGCGGAATGATCATCTTGCTGCTGATCGCCGGTATCGACACGACGTGGTCGGCCATCGGTTCGTCGCTGTGGCACCTCGCCCAGCACCCCGAGGACCACCAGCGCCTGCTCGACGACCCGGAAGTGATGACGTTCGCGCTCGAGGAGTTCCTCCGCGCGTACGCACCGGTGACCATGGCACGAATGGTTGCTCAGGACGTCGACTTCCACGGCTGCCCGATGAAGAAGGACGACTGGGTGCTGCTGCCCTTCCCAGCCGCCAACCACGACCCGCTCAAGTTCGAGGGTGCCGATGAGTTCATCGTCGACCGCGAGGCAAACCGACACGCGGCATTCGGCCTCGGCATTCACCGCTGCCTCGGCTCCAACCTGGCCCGTCTCGAGCTGAAGATCGCCATCGAGGAGTTCATCAAGCGCTTCCCCAGCTTCGAGTTGGCCGGCGACACCCGCTGGAGCGTCGGTCAGATCCGGGGGCCACGCGTGCTGCCGGTTCGCATTCTCGAAGTCGCCAACTGAACAGCGAACCCGTCAGCGATCCACTCCGCGATCAATTGCTCGCGGCTGCGGGTCGCGTCTTCGCAGCAAAGGGTTACGACGGCACCAAGATCATGGACATCGTCCGTGAGTCGGGGCTTTCCAGCGGCGCGGTCTACGGTCGCTTCGAGTCCAAGGACGAGCTGTTGCTGGCAGCGGTGCTGGCGGAAGTCGAACAGAACTCTCTGACCAGCCGGTTCAGCGAGCAGCCCGTGGCCGAGATGCTGGCCGAGTCCAGCCGCGCCGACCAGCCGCTGGACGACCAGGAGGCAATGCACCTCGAAGCGTTCATCGCCGCTCGGCGCGAGCCCGCGTTGGCGCGGGCGATCGCGGAGATGCGCCGTCGGTGGCGCGTCACGATCGCGGCGCCCCTCATCGAACGCGCCTCGGCAGATGGGTCGGCCAGCCCGGACGCCGACTTCGACTCGCTGGTGTACCTGATGCAGACCCTGCACCTGGGTCTGCTGGTGCAGCGCGGTGCCGGCCAACACGCGCCAGACGGTGAGGCCTGGCAGCGGTTCATCGAGCACCTGCTGCGATCGATGGCTCACCCCACCGTGCCCGCCGAAACCTGATCGGCGCTGGCCGCCGTTGATGATCAGTTGACGAGCACTGGGGCCAAGGTCCGCCACTCGTCGAGGGGAAAGCCAGCAGGGTTGTCGGTGAGCACCTGGATGCACACATGGTCCGCCCCCGCGTCGCGGTGTTCTTGCACGCGAGCAGCGATGGCTGCTTCATCGCCCCACACGACCAGAGCATCGACCAACCGGTCGCTGCCGCCATCGGCGATGTCCTCGTCGGTGAAGCCTTGCCGCTTCCAGTTGTTGGAGTAGTTCGGCAGTGCGAGGTACGTCTTGAGATGCAGCCGCGCAGTCGCACGTGCCGACGTCGGGTTGGTGTCCAACACCACGCCCTGTTCGCTGGCGACGAGAAGGTCGGGCCCGATGCCGGCGCGGGCCTTCGCTGTCAGTTCGGGCGTCACCAGGTAGGGGTGGGTACCAGCGGTGCGGGTGCGGGCGAGTTCCAACATCTTCGGCCCGAGCGCAGCCAGCACCCGATCCGCCGAAGCCAGCGGCGTCTCGGCAGCGTCCAGCCCGTCGAGGTAGCCGGCCATGGTCTCCACCGGGTTCTGGTAGGTGCCCGGGGCAATGACCATGTCGATGAACGGGCGGTGGCCGATACCCAAGCCGCACAGGAACCGGTCGCCGTGCTCAGCCGTCAGCGCTGCGTGGCCCGCAGCGGCCGCCTCGGGCGTGTGCATCCACACGTTCAAGATGCCGGTGGCAATGGTCACCGTGGTGGTCGACTTCAGAACATTGGCCAGCGATTCGAACAAGTTGCCACCCACATCGGGTAGCCACAGCGCCGAGTACCCGAGAGCTTCCAGCTCCGTCGCCATCGTTGCGGCCTCTGTCAGATCGCCATAGCGCAGTGCGCCACTCCAAATGCCGGTTCCACCCAGTCGTGTCGTCATCAACGCAGCGTGTCACCCCGACGGCTGCGGAGCACAGTCGAAGCATCAGAAAGTAACGCACTTGCGTTATTCGTGTTTCTGCGCCACTATCGACGCCATGACCTGGGACTTCAAGACAGACGCCGCCTATCAAGACAAGCTCGATTGGGTGGACACCTTCCTCACCGAGAATGTGGAACCGCTCGACTTCGTGCTCGGCGACCCGTACGACAAGTCCGACCTGCGCGCGCTGGAGATCGTTCGACCACTACAGCAGCAGGTTCGCGACCAGGGGTTGTGGGCCGCGCACCTCGGCCCCGAGCTCGGCGGGCAGGGCTACGGACAGCTCAAGCTGGCGCTGCTCAACGAGTTGCTCGGCCGCAGCCGTTGGGCACCGTCGCTCTTCGGCTGCCAGGCACCCGACTCCGGCAACGCGGAGATTCTCGCCCACTACGGCACCGACGAGCAGAAGGCGAAGTACCTCCAGCCGCTGCTGGACGGCCAGATCTCCTCGTGCTACTCGATGACCGAACCGCATGCCGGCGCCGACCCGACGCTGTTCACCACACGGGCCGTTCGCGACGGTGAGGAATGGGTGATCAACGGTGAGAAGTGGTTTTCGTCGAATGCTCGATTCGCAAGCTTCTACATCGTGATGGCTGTCACCGACCCCGATGTCAGCGCTTACCAGGGCATGAGCATGTTCGTCGTGCCGGCCGAGACTCCCGGGGTGGAGATCGTCCGCAACGTCGGTATCGGCGGGGAGGCCGAGGGCCACGGGTCGCACGGATACGTTCGCTACACCGACGTGCGAGTGCCGGTCGACCACGTGCTGGGCGGCGAAGGCCAAGCGTTCGCCATCGCCCAGACACGCCTGGGTGGCGGTCGAATTCACCATGCGATGCGCACCATCGCGCAGGTCCGCAAAGCCTTCGACATGATGTGCGAGCGGGCGCTCAGCCGCCAGACGCGCACCGGTCCGCTCGCCTCGCTTGGCGTCGTGCAGGAGCAGATCGCGGACAGCTGGATCGAGATCGAGCAGTTCCGTCTGCTCGTGCTGCGCACCGCCTGGCTGATCGACGAGCACCAGGACTACATGCGGGTGCGCAAGGACATCGCCGCCGTCAAGGTCGCGATGCCGAAGGTGTACCACGACGTGGTGATGCGAGCGATGCACCTTCACGGGGCGCTCGGTGTCTCCAACGAGATGCCGTTCACCGGGATGATGATCGCCGCCGAGGTGATGGCCATAGCCGATGGACCCACCGAGGTGCACAAGATCACCGTTGCCCGCCAGGTGCTGCGCGAACACAAGGCGGTGGACACCCTGTTCCCCAGCGGTCACCTGCCGACCCGACGCGAGGAGGCCCGACGCACACTGGCCGCCGCGCTCGAGCACGTCGTTGGGAACGAGTGACCGATACTCGCACCGCACTGCTCGATGCGGCGTTGGGGTTGTTCGCTGAGCAGGGCGTCGAGCTGCCCTCGCTGCGCGAGATCACACGCGCCGCCGGGCAGCGCAACACGAACGCGCTGCAGTACCACTTCACCGATCGTCAGGGCCTGCTGCGCGAGCTGCTCGACCGACACGGCGAGTCGGTCGACCAGCATCGCAACGCCCTGCTCGACGAGCTCACCGCACGCGAGACCGGCGAACTGCGCCCGCTCGCGGCCGCGCTGGTCCACCCACTGGCGGATTTGCTCCGTGCCGTGCACGGCCCCCAATACCTTCAGCTGACCGCTGAGCTGGTGGCACGGCCCACGCACTTTCGCAGCGTTGCGGATCTCGTCACCGCCCGCCACAGCCTGCTGCGGTGGAGCCATCATGTCGAGCCGTTCCTGCCACCGCAGGCGATCGGCCGACCGCTGCACCGGCGATTCACCGCGATTCGCTTCGTCCACAACGAGCTCGGGTCACGGGCCAAGGAAGGCCAGAGCCGCGCCGACCACCGACTGTTCACCAGCTACCTCATCGATCTCGTCTGCGGTCTGCTGACTGCGCCGGTCTCCGCCGAGACGTCTGCGCTCATCGTCCCCAAACCAGCCGCCACACGGCCATAGGTGTCTCCGCAACAGATCCACTACACGGCTGATCCCGAGGGCTTCAGCGTCACCCCTGGTCACCGAAACCCTCGAGATCCTGTCCGGAATCTGTCTACTATTTGACTTAGTCCAGATTTGGTGATTGACTGGACCCATGATTCGTACGCCCGACGGAGTGGAACAGCTGCTGCGCCAGCACAGCGTGCAGGTGACTGCACAGCGGCTGGCCATCATGCGAGCGCTGTCCGCACGGCCCCACGCAACGGCCGATGAACTGACCGATGACGTTCGGGGCACGATCGGCACCATCTCGCGTCAGGCCGTGTACGACACGCTCGGCGTGCTCGTCGACAAGAACATCATCCGCCGCATCCAGCCCGCTGGGTCGCCGGCTCGGTTCGAAGGTCGCGTCGGCGACAACCACCATCATCTGATCTGTCGCAGCTGTGGGGCGATGTTCGACATCGACTGCGCGGTCGGTGCGGTGCCGTGTCTCACTGCCCACGACGATCACGGCTTCGAGATCGACGAAGCCGAAGTCATCTACTGGGGCCGCTGTCCCATTTGTCGAGCCGCTACATCCCCATCGCTTACCGAGGAGCAGAAATGACCGAACAGGAAAAAACCGACGAAGGCAACGTGTGGGAGATCAACGACGGGCCGGCAGTGTGCCCGGTCATGGGTGGCTCCAACTCGGGCCACACCGCCATGGGCACCACCGCCAATCAGCACTGGTGGCCGAACCAGCTGAGCCTCAAGATGCTGCATCAGCACTCCCCCGCCGGCAACCCGCTGGGCGCCGACTTCGACTACGCCGCCGAGTTCACGACACTCGATCTTGCTGCCGTCAAGGCCGACCTCGCAGCGCTGATGACCGACTCGCAGGAGTGGTGGCCGGCCGACTACGGCCACTACGGCCCACTGTTCGTCCGCATGGCCTGGCACAGCGCCGGCACCTACCGTATCCACGACGGTCGCGGTGGCGCCTCAAGCGGAAGCCAGCGCTTCGCACCGTTGAACAGCTGGCCCGACAACGGCAACCTCGACAAGGCGCGCATGCTGCTGCTGCCGATCAAGCAGAAGTACGGCCGCAAGCTGTCGTGGGCCGACCTGATCGTGCTCACCGGCAACGTTGCGATGGAGACGATGGGCTTCGAATGCTTCGGTTTCGCAGGCGGACGTGAAGACGTGTTCGAGCCCGAGGAAGACATCTACTGGGGCCCCGAGACGACGTGGCTGGGCGACGAGCGCTACCACGGCGACCGTGAGCTGATGGACCCGCTGGGCGCCGTCCAGATGGGTCTCATCTACGTCAACCCGGAAGGCCCCAACGGGGTCCCCGACCCGCTCGGGTCCGGCCGCGACATCCGCGAGACGTTCGCACGAATGGCGATGAACGATGAGGAGACCGTCGCACTCATTGCCGGTGGACACACGTTCGGCAAGGCGCACGGTGCCGGTGACCCCGCGCTCGTCGGCCCCGAGCCCGAGGGCGCCCCGATGGAGCAGATGGGTCTTGGTTGGTTCAATGCGCTCGGCAGCGGCAAGGGGGCCGACACCACGACCAGCGGTGTCGAAGGTGCCTGGACCCGCACCCCGACGACATGGGACAACACCTTCTTCGACACGCTCTTCGGCTTCGAGTGGGAACTGACCCACAGCCCTGCCGGGGCGAAGCAGTGGACGCCGTCGAACCCCGAGGCGAAGGGCACCGTGCCTGATGCGCACGACCCATCTCGCAGCCACGCACCGATGATGACCACGGCCGACATGGCGCTGCGCATGGACCCCATCTACGAGCCGATCTCGCGTCGCTTCCACCAGGACCAAGCCGCCTTCGCCGATGCGTATGCGCGTGCGTGGTTCAAGCTGACCCACCGCGACTTGGGCCCGGTATCGCGTTACCTCGGCCCGGAAGTTCCCACCGAGGAATTGATCTGGCAGGATCCGATTCCCGCTGCCACCGGCACCATCAGCGAGGCAGACGTCACCGCACTGAAGGCAGCGGTGCTTGCCTCCGGCCTCAGCATTGGGGACCTGGTCTCCACGGCATGGGCGTCGGCTTCCACCTTCCGCGGCAGTGACAAGCGTGGCGGCGCCAACGGCGGACGCGTTCGCCTGTCGCCGCAGGTCGAGTGGGAGGTCAACAACCCCGCAGAACTGCGCCGTGTCCTCGGTGTGCTCGAAGGTGTGCGCGCCGCGTCGGGCACTTCCGTGTCGATCGCCGACCTCATCGTCATCGGCGGCGCCGCAGCCATCGAAGCAGCGGCCAAGGCCGGTGGCCACGCCGTCACGGTGGCGGTCGCAGCAGGACGCACGGATGCCTCGCAGGAGCAGACCGACATCGACTCGTTCGCCGTCCTCGAGCCCACCGCCGACGGGTTCCGCAACTACCTCGGCAAAGGCCACGGTCTTGCCGCCGAGGCGTTGCTCGTGGACCGAGCACAGCTGTTGGGCCTCAGCGCTCCGGAGATGAGCGTGCTCGTGGCCGGTATGCGGGTGCTCGGCACCAACGCTGACGGTTCGGCACACGGAGTGCTCACCAGCCGGGTCGGCACGCTCAGCAACGACTTCTTCGTCAACATCCTCGACATGGCCACCGAGTGGAAGCCGACCTCTGGGTCGGCCGATCTGTTCGAGGGTCGCGATCGCGCAACGGGTGCGATGAGGTGGACCGGCACTCGCAACGACCTCGTCTTTGGCTCGAACTCGCAGTTGCGGGCAATCTCGGAGGTCTACGGTTCCGCCGATGCACCACAGAAGTTCGTCACCGACTTCGTGTCCGCCTGGAACAAGGTCATGAACGCCGACCGCTTCGACCTGGCCTAGTTCCCCCATCATTCGATTGCGTGTGTGCACTTCCGTTCGCCTGTCGAGCGGAAGTGCACACACGCGTCAGAGGTTGGTGCGCTGTTCCAGTTCGTCGGGGTAGCGGCCGCCAGCGACCTCGATCAACTCGACGGCAGCCTCGATCTCCGCAAGGTCGGCGACTGTCAGATCGATGTCGACGGCGCCGACGTTCTCCCGCAGGCGGGAGACCTTCGTGGTCCCCGGGATGGGCGTGATCCACGGCTTCTGGGCCAGCAACCAGGCCAGTGCGATCTGAGCGGTAGTGGCATCTTTGCGGTCGGCGATGACCCTGAGCAGGTCGACCAGACCTTGGTTCGCCGCCCGCGCCTCGGGAGTGAAGCGGGGAATGACGTTGCGAAAGTCGTCGCTGGCGAACGTGGTGTTCTGATCGATGGCACCGGTGAGGAACCCACGACCGAGTGGGCTGAACGGCACGAAGCCGATGCCCAGCTCTTCGAGCGTGTCGAGCAGCTCGTCCTCCGGCCGCCGCCACCACAGCGAGTACTCGCTCTGCACGGCGGTGACGGGCTGAACCGCGTGCGCGCGTCGAACTGTGCTCGCCGCGGCTTCGGACATCCCGAAGTGGCCGACCTTGCCGGCGTCGATCAGTTCCTTGACCGTTCCGGCGACATCCTCGATGGGTATCTCCGGGTCGACTCGGTGCTGGTAGAGCAGGTCGATCTTGTCGACACCCAGGCGTTGCAATGACGCCTCAGCGGTTGCCCGAATGACATCCGGGTGGCTGCTGCCGTGCGGAAACCTGTCGGTACCCACGAGGCCGAACTTGGTGGCGATGACCACACGGTCGCGCACCGGGGCCAACGCCTGCCCGACGAGTGTCTCGTTCACATACGGGCCGTACGCCTCGGCGGTGTCGAAGAAGGTGACGCCCAGCTCGACGGCAGTACGGAACAACGCAATCATCTCGCCACGATCGGCGGCCGGCCCGTAGGAGGCGCTCATCCCCATGCAGCCGAGACCGAGCGCCGAGACTTCCAATCCACTGGATCCGAGTGTGCGCATCTGCATGTGGTGCTCCTGTCATCATCCAAGGGTGGCGGCTGCCATGGCCAGTCTGCCCGAAAGCACCGCCATCGCCCCTCACTACAGTTAGCGAAGTGTGGTGCGATATGGTCGCAGGGTGACCTGTGACGTTTTCATCCTCGGTGGTTTCCAGACCGACTTCGCCCGTAACTACGCCAAGCAGGGGTTGGAGGTCAGCGACCTCGTCGCCGACGTCGTGGGCGGCACCCTCGCTGCCGCCCAGATCGGCCCGGAAACGATCGAGACCATCCACGTCGGCAACGCTTTCGGACAGCTGTTCAACGGGCAGGGCCAGCTCGGTGGCATGCCCGCCACGGTCGAGCCAGCATTGTGGGGCATTCCCGCAGCTCGACACGAGGCGGCATGCGCATCGGGGGGCATCTCGATTTTGGCGGCGATGGCCGAGATCGAGGCCGGACGCTACGACTGCGCGTTGGTCGTCGGTGCCGAGCAGGAGCGCAACGTGCCGGCCGGCGAGGCCTCGCGCAACCTTGGTGCGGCCGCCTGGATCGGCCACGAGGGCGAGGACGCCACGTTCATGTGGCCGCACATGTTCAGCCTGCTGGCCGACGAGTACGACCGCCGTTACGGCCTCGACGACCGACACCTGTCCGCCATCGCCGAGCTGAATTTCCGCAACGCCAAGAGCAACCCCAACGCGCAGACCCGGGCGTGGGCGCACACGCCGGAGAGCTTCACCGCCGACGACATCGCCAACCCCGTCGTCGATGGTCGTATCCGTCGTTCTGACTGCAGCCAGGTCACCGACGGTGGCGCCGGCCTGGTGCTCGCCGGCCGGCGCACGGCCGAGGCGTGGGCTGCCGCACGCGGCCGCTCAGTGGACACCGTGCCGCGCATCGCCGGCTGGGGGCACCGCACCGTCGGCCTGCCGCTGGCGGCGAAGGTGCAACGCTCGGCCGATGGCCCGTACGTGATGCCACATGTGCGTCAAGCCATCACCGATGCATTCCGCCGCGCCGGCGTCGCCGACGTCTCGGGCGTCGATGGCATCGAGACACACGATTGCTTCACCTCGTCGGAGTACATGGCCATCGACCACTTCGGTATCACTGCCCCTGGCGAGAGCTGGCGAGCGGTCGAAGACGGCACGCTCGAGCGCGATGGTGCCACCCCGGTCAACCCGTCTGGTGGCCTCATCGGTGGCGGCCACCCTGTCGGCGCCACGGGTGTGCGCATGGTGGTTGACGCCGCGAACCAGGTCTCGGGAACGGCCGGCGAGACGCAGGTGGAGGGCGCCCGTACGTTCTCCACGCTCAACATCGGTGGCTCGACCACCACCACCGTCAGCTTCGTCGTCGCGGTCTGAGCGAACATGACCAACACGATCGTCAACACTGTTGCTTCGATGCTGCCCAGCGACGACGACCACCCGTACCGCACCGGCGCCTGGCAGCCCAACTTTCGCGAGTGGGATGCCGACGACCTGCACGTGGAAGGCGAGATCCCCGCCGACCTCGAGGGCGTGTACCTGCGCAACACGGAGAACCCGGTGCACCCGTCGATTGGGATGTACCACCCATTCGACGGCGACGGCATGATCCATCAGATGTCGTTCACCGGCGGGCGGGCCGGCTACCACAACCGCTTCGTGCGCACCGACGGCCTGCGAATGGAACAGGATGCCGGCGAGCCGCTGTGGACCGGTTTCTACGACCTCGCGCAGAACTCCAAGCGCGATGGGTGGGGCGCGCGCGGGCGGATGAAGGACTCGTCGAGCACCGACGTCATCGTGCACAACGGCGTGGCCCTGACCAGCTTTTGGCAGTGCGGCGACGTGTACCAGCTGGACCCGATGACGCTGGAGGCACGCGGCAAGGCTGCCTGGGCGAGCCAGTTCCCCAGCCCCACCGGCGTCTCGGCGCACACCAAGCTCGACGAGCGCACCGGCGAACTGTTGATCTTCGGCTACAGCGCCACTCCCCCGTACATGCACTATGGCGTCGTCAGCCCCACCGGCGAGCTGGTGCATTCCATCGAGGTGCCGCTGCCCGGGCCGCGCCTGCCCCACGACATGGCGTTCAGCGAGAACTACGTGATCCTCAACGACCTTCCGCTGTTCTGGGAACCCGACCTTTTGGCGCAGGGCGTGCACCTGCCCAAGTTCTTCCCCGACATCCCGACCCGGCTGGCAGTGATTCCGCGACGTGGCTCCACCGCCGACATCCGTTGGTTCGAGGCAGACCCCACGTATGTGTTGCATTGGATCAATGCCTACGAAGAGGGCGACGAGCTGGTCCTCGACGGTTTCTTCCAACACAACCCGGCGCCGGGCAAGAAGCCGGGAGCGACGCGCAACGAGTCGCTGTATCGCAACATCGACCTGACCCAGATCCAGGCGCGACCCCACCGCTGGCGCCTCGACCTGGTCACCGGCGAGACGAAGGAGGAATCGTTGTCGGATCGTGTGATGGAGTTCGGGATGATCAATGCCGCAGTCGCCGGCACGCCATACCGCTACTCGTACAACATGACCGGCACACCGGGTTGGTTCCTGTTCGACGGGCTCGTCAAGCACGACGTGCACACGGGGCGCGAGCAGCACTACTCGTTCGGCGAGGGTGTGTTCGGCAGCGAGACACCGTTCGCCGCTCGACCCAACGCAACGGCAGAGGACGACGGCTATCTGCTGACGTTCACCACTGACATGGTCCGCGACCTGTCCGAGTGCCTGATCTTCGACGCGACCTCCATCACCGACGGCCCCATCGCACGGGTACGCCTTCCCGAGCGGATCTCCTCCGGTACGCACTCGTGTTGGACCCCTGCGGCCCAGCTCGGCGGCGCGTGGTAGAGCCTGCAATCGACAGCCCCGGGCCGAACGCAATCGGTGCCGCCCTCGGGTTGCTCGGCGACGAATGGTCGCTGCTGATCATTCGCCAGGCGTTCACCGGCGTTCGCACCTACGGCGGGTTCAAGAGCCACCTCGCCATCTCGGATGCGGTCCTGTCTGCACGACTGGCCACGCTGACCAGAGCCGGCGTCCTCGCGCGGGCAGCAGACAACGACGAGTATCTGCTGAGCGAACGCGGGACCGACCTGTGGCGGCTGATGCTGTGCATCTGGGCGTGGGAGCAGGACTACGTCGTGGCCCACCGTGCCGCACTGCCGACGATGGTCCACGCGTCGTGTGGTCACGAGTTCCGGCCTGTACTGCGGTGCACGGCGTGCGTGGCGCCCGTCGCCACCGACGACATCGATGTCCGCTTCGGGCCCAGCGGCGGCTTCACCCGTTCCGCCCCGGTCGGCGCCACTCGACGTCGCTCCAGTCGAACCGCCACCGCTTCCGACGAACCGGGGCTGTTCCCCGAGACGATGGCGATCATCGGGAGCCGATGGTCGTCCGCCATCCTTGGAGCGACATTCCTGGGTGCTCGCCGATTCCGTGACTTCGAACGACTGCTGGGCGCTCCACCGAGCGTGATCGCAGGGCGGCTGAAATTGTTCGTCGAGCTCGATGTGCTGCACCAGAGCGGCACCGCATACGAGCTGACACCAAAGGGCCGTGCCCTGTTGCCGGTTGTCGGTTGTTTCGTGGCATGGGGCGAGCGGTGGCTGCCCGCACCCGATGGGCCGGCCATTCTCGCCACCCACCGGCAGTGCGGCAAGTTCTTCGTTCCTCAGCTGGCCTGCAACAACTGCTCGGCCGAGCTGTCACCCGAGGCCATCGAGATCACACCGTCCCTGATCGCCGCCGACTCCTCGTTGGTTCGAGAACTCCGGTGATGTCGATGGCTGTCGTGTCGATGGCCGAGTACGGCAGCCGGGCGAAGAACTCGTCGGCGTGGCCGGCGAGGGCCTTGACGGCGATGTAGTTGGCGCTGCCGCCGATGACGGCGCCGATGCCCAACGGCAGCGCGGTGCCGAGCGCGATCGCACCTCGCCGAGCGCCGTAGCGCCGCACCAGTTGCGGCGTCAGCAGCCGGTTGACAGTGCGCAGCGTGGTGATCGGAAGATGCGTGCTCGTGGCCGGCCGCAAACCGGTGTTGGCCTCGTTGATCGCCCGCGTGAAGCCCTCGCGCGCGGAACCGCCGTAGATCAACACCGCCAACAACCACGCCCGGCGCTCCTCCACCGTTGGCTCCCCGCGGCCGTGCAGCGCGGCCACCGTCAGGATCAGATCGCCGGCGCGGCCGGTGAACCACGCCAGCTCCGCAGCGGCAGCCATCATGGTGAGCGTGGTGCCCACGACGGGGGTGGCGGCAGCGGCTCCTGCGGTGGCGCCGAACGCACCCAGCTCGCGGGCGAACGAGTCGGTGAGCGACTTCATCTTCTCCGGTCGCACGTCACCCTTCAGGCCGGCGGCACGTGTCACTGCGGCGTCCCAGCGCGAGCTGCTGACCTGGTCGATGGTGGCGATCATGCTCTGCGCCAATCGCTCCACCTCGGCCGGGTTGAGCTGGCGCATGAACGTCTGCAGCCGCTCACGGACGGCGGCGGGCGAAAGCTTCACGCTCCAGTTGTAACGCACTGGGCCGTGTCAGGTGCCGCAGAAGGTCTGGTAACCGACAGCTGCTGCCAGGTCTGCTTCGGCGTAGCGGTCGAAACCAGCACGCTGCTCGAAGGGTTCCGTGACGGCCGCCAGCAAACGATGCAGCGGTGCAAGATCGCCGTTCTGGCCGGCGGTGAGTGCCTCTTCGACGAGGTGGTTGCGCGGGATGTAGATCGGGTTGACCCCGTTCATCGCAACTGCGACCTCGACGCGGTCGCGCCCCTCGGAGCGGAGACGCGTGGTCCAGCGCTGGGTCCACTCGTCGAAGGCCGGCGGTGGCTCGAAAGTGGACAGCGACCGGAAGAACCCCGTGAAGTCAAGACCCTGCTGATGCAGCAGCTCCAGCAGATCGTTGACCAGTTCCGTGTCGCCCGCATCGGGGGCGACAAGGCCGAGCTTGGCGCGCATTCCCGCCAACCATGTGTCGTTGAACCGATCGACGAAACCATGGATCACGGCAGTTGCCAGCTCGACGGCACGATCGGACTCGTCGTCGATCAGCGGCAACAACGTCTCGGCCAGACGAGCCAGATTCCACTGAACGATGGAGGGTTGGTTGCCGTACGCGTAGCGCCCGTTGTGATCGATGGAGCTGAACACCGTTGCCGGATCGAAGCGGTCCATGAACGCACACGGCCCGTAGTCGATGGTCTCACCGGAGATCGTCGTGTTGTCGGTGTTCATCACGCCATGGACGAAGCCGACCAGCATCCAGTTCGCGACGAGTTCAGCCTGCACCTGGGTGACCGCTTCGAGCAGGGCAAGGTAGCGGCCATCCATCTCGGCGAGCTGTGGATAGTGGCGGGCGATCGCGAAGTCGGCCACCCGCTGCACCATCTCGGTGCCGTGGTGGACGCTGGCGTACTGGAACGTGCCGACCCGCAGATGGCTGGCGGCCACGCGAGCCAAAACCGCGCCGGGCAGCATGGTGTCGCGGGCGACCTGGTCGCCGGTGGACACCACCGCGAGTGCACGCGTGGTGGGAATGCCGAGCGCATGCATCGCCTCACCCATGAGGTACTCGCGCAACATCGGGCCAACGGCGGCGTAGCCATCACCACCACGCGAGAACGCGGTTCGACCGCTGCCCTTCAGGTGCAGATCGCGCAGCTCACCACGAACGTCGCGCAACTCGCCCAGGAGCAACGCGCGCCCGTCGCCCAAACGCGACGAGAAGCCACCGAACTGGTGGCCCGAATACGCCTGAGCCAACGGCCGCGCGCCGGCGGGCACCGCATTGCCGACCAGCACCTCGATGCCGGCGGGCGAGGCCAACCACTCGGCATCGAGACCCAGCTCGGCGGCGAGCGCGGTGTTCAGCATCACCAGTTGCGGTGCTCCTGCCTGCGCCGCCGACGTGAACTGATACATCCCGTCCAGATCCCGTGCGAACGAGTCGTCCAGCATCCCATCGAGCGTCATGACCGAATTGTACTGGAGGGTTTCAAGCCCCCGAGGGTCACCGACACCCCGGGTTGCTATTGGCGGGCTGCTTCGGCGCGGGCTTCGGCGGCTGCCACATCGGCGTACTTCTCCGGGCTGGATTGCACCACGATCTCGTGGAGTGTGCCGGTGAACTCGTACGGCGCGCTGTATCGGTCGGAGACCGCCGAGCCGTGGTCACCCCCGATGCTGGGGCCGATGGACGAGATCGTCCGCATGAACAGACCCAGGTCGGCCGTGCCTGCGACGCGACCGTCGATCACGATCTGCGCGCTGCCCAGCATTCCTTCACCACGCCGCAGGCGTACCGCCAGTTCGACGTCACCGACCGGCAGCTGCACATCTGACTCGATGATCGTGTGGTCGCTGAACGCGTTGTAGTCGAGTACCAGTCGTCCGCCCTGCACGAACATCGAGATCCCCGAGTTCTGCGTGCCCGTGGCGAACAGCACACCCTCGTCTCCCTCGGCCAACCTGACCGACGCAGTGAGATCAACGTGGCGACCACCGATGGCGGCCGAGGCCTGGGCCGGCAGCGGTGACATCGGAGGCCGGTAGACATAGCGTCGGTTTTCCGGGTGCGGCGAATGCTCACGAAAGCGGACACCGAACAGACCGAAGCCACGATCGTCCAACGGGAACACACCGTGGCGCTCGGCTTCGGCATCCCACAGCGCCACCATTTCGGCCAACTTCTCCGGGTTCGACTGCGCCAGATCATTGCACTCCGAACGGTCGACGACCAGGTGGTACAGCTCCCACGCCTCGGTCGCGTAGTCGGTACCGGGCATGTGCTTGAGCACTGCCTTCCACTCGCCCGCGATCAACGCCATGCTGCCCATGTTCTCGAAGTACTGCACCTCGTTCGTAGCGGGCGCCGACGGGTTGGCGAGCACCGACGCGAAGGAATGACCCGTGACCGGCATTTGATCCAAGCCGTGGCGCACCGACGGAACCTCGACGCCCGCGAGCTCATACACCGTGGGCACGACGTCCGACACGAACACGAACTGGTCGCGCAGCGTGCCGCGTTGCTCGACGGGCACCCCATCAGGCCAGTGGAACACCATGGGGACGTGTACGCCGCCCTCGTGGGTGTTCTGCTTGTACCACCGGTACGGCGTGTTGCCGCACTGCGCCCACCCCCACGGATAGTTGGTGTGGCTGTTCGGTCCGCCGATGGTGTCGATGCGCTGCACCGCTTCGTCGGGCATCTCGATGATGCCGTTGAAGAACTTCATCTCGTGCATGACCCCGAACGGACCACCCTCCTGCGAGGCACCATTGTCCGCATGGACCACCAAGATGGTGTTGTCCAGCTGGCCCAGCCGACGCAGGCCGTCGACCAGCCGGCCGATCTGGACGTCGGTGTGGTCGAGGAACGCAGCGAATGCCTCCTGCAACCGAGCCGCCAGCCGGCGCTCGTTGTCCGACAGCTCGTCCCACGGCTTCACGCCCGGGTTACGTGGTGACAACTCAGTGCCGGCAGGGATGACCCCCAACTCGAGCTGACGCTCGAACCAGCGCTGACGCACGACGTCCCAACCCTCGTCGTATCGACCCCGGTACTTCTCCAAGTACTCGGGTGGCGCCTGGTGCGGTGCATGGGTGGCGCCGAACGCGAGATACGTGAAGAACGGACGGTCGGGCCGCACACCCTTCGAGTCGGCGATCATCTTCAATGCCTGATCGACCAGGTCCTGCGAGACGTGATACCCGTCCTCGGGCGTACCGGGCGTGTGAATGGGGTGATTGTCGGCGACCAGCTCAGGGTAGAACTGGTCGGTCTCACCGTCGAGGAAGCCGTAGAAGCGGTTGAAACCGCGACCCAGGGGCCACTGGTCGAACGGGCCCGCCGCCGAACACTGCTCCATCGGGGCGAGGTGCCACTTGCCGAGTGCGAACGTGGCGTAGCCGACGTCGCCCAGCACCTCCGCCGCCGTCGCCGCGTGATTGGAGATGTGCCCCAACTGGTTGGGGAAGCCGGTGACGAAGTTCGAGATCGAGCGCATACCGACTGCGTGATTCGAGCGGCCGGTGAGCAGCGCGGCTCGTGTGGGAGAACACAGCGGCGTGACGTGGAAATTGGTGAACTGCAGCCCGCCAGCCGCCAACGCATCGATGTTGGGCGTGTCGATGTCCGAGCCGAAGCACCCGAACTGGGCGAACCCGGTGTCGTCGAGCAGCACGATGACAACGTTCGGCGCGCCATCAGCGGAATGCGGAGCCTGCTCGAACGATGGCTCGGATTCGGCGACGGTGCGCCCGATACGGCCCTGGAACTGCGGATTGATCCCCACGACTACCCTCTCGTCATTCGGTCGTCTGCGACTACAATGATCTGTCACTCACACTGGCAATACCTTACGCCATGCGCCCACGGGTGGCCAGCTAGCTTGGACGCCGTGATGCCTCCCGACGACAGTCCGCTGCTGCGCAAGATCCGAGAATCCGTGATCGGTGACGACCAGGTGATGGACGGCCCGTACGGCCCGCACCGCATCACCTACGCCGACTACACCGCGTCGGGTCGCGCGCTCACTTTCATCGAGGACTTCATCCGCGAGGAGGTGCTCCCTCGCTACGCCAACACACACACCGAGTCGTCGGGAACCGGGCTACAGACGACACGACTGCGCGAAGACGCCCGCACGATCATCCATGAGGCCGTCGGCGGCGGCGACGACACGTGCGTCATTTTCTGTGGTTCCGGCGCTACGGGCGCCATCGACAAGCTCGTCGGCATTCTCAACATTCGGCTTCCGGCGAACCTCGACGACAAGTACCACCTACTGCAGCACATCCCCGCCGCCGATCGACCAGTCGTATTCGTCGGGCCGTTCGAGCATCACTCCAACGAACTGCCATGGCGCGAGTCCATCGCCGACGTGATCACCATTCCAGAGGACGCTGACGGCCACATCGACCTTGCCGAGCTCGAGCGGCAACTCATCGCTCACGCCGAACGGCCGGTGAAGATCGGCTCGTTCTCCGCCGCGTCCAATGTCACCGGCATCGTGTCCAATTCGTGCGCCATCGCCGACCTGCTGCATCGTCACGACGCGCTCTCGATGTGGGACTTCGCCGCCGCCGCCCCGTACGTCGACATCGAGATGTATCCGCAGTGCCCCGAGCACCCGTTGGCGTACAAGGACGCAGTGGTACTCAGCCCACACAAGTTCGTCGGCGGCCCCGGCACTCCAGGTGTGTTGGTGATTCATCGTGCGCTGCTCACCAACCGCGTGCCAGACGTGGTCGGCGGTGGCACGGTCGCCTATGTCAACCCGACCGAGCACCGGTTCCTCGACAACCCCGAGCATCGTGAGGAAGGTGGCACACCTGCCATCATCGAATCCATTCGGGCCGGCATGGTCTTCCAGCTCAAGGAAGCCGTCGGCGTCGACACCATCAAGCAGCACGAGGAGTCGTACTGGCGACGCGCCGTCGAGACATGGTCGGCCAACCCGGCGATGCAGGTGTTGGGCAACACCACCTCCGAACGGCTGTCAATCCTGTCGTTCGTGGTGAAGCGACCGGGCGAGCGGTACCTGCACCACAATTTCGTGGTCGCATTGCTCAGCGATCTGTTCGGCATCCAGTCGCGAGGCGGTTGCTCGTGCGCCGGTCCGTACGGCCACCGGTTGTTGGGAATCGACCTCGCTCGCTCGCACCAGTTCGAACACGAGATCACTCATGGGTGCGAAGGCATCAAGCCGGGTTGGACCCGCGTCAGTTTCAACTACTTCATCTCCGACACGGTCTTCCAGTACCTCGTCGATGCGGTCGACCTTGTCGCCACTCACGGCTGGAAGCTGCTGCCTGCCTACCGCTTCGACCCCGCAAATGGTTTGTGGCGCCACCACAACGGCCCGGTGGAGCCACCGCTACGACTGTCGCAGTTGTCGTACGACGCGGCCAACGGCGAACTGCGCCGCCCGCCAATTGATCGGGTACGGGCGTCCGAGGAGGCATTGGCCGGTTACTTGACTGCAGCCCGCGAGCTGATGGCCGCAGCGCCGGAGTGGGAACAGGTCGGCGCCCACGAAGGGGCGTTGTCCGCCGGGTTCGAAGAACTCCGCTGGTTCGATCTGCCCGCCGAATCCCTCGCGGTGTAGGCGCAACGACTGGAACGACACTCCGCCGGGCGCTGAGCACTGCCCTTCCGCGAGCTGTCAGGCGGCATACTGGGGGTATGTCAAACGACGAGACCCCCGACGCAACCGGCACCCCTGAGACCGACGAGGAGCTCGACCTGGTCAGCTTCGATCTCAATGACGACGGCAAGATCTCCCCGCTCGAGGGCGCGCGGCAAGAGCTGGGACTCGTCGATGCTCGCTTGGAGGAGATTGCCAAAGAGGGCGGCCTCAAGGGCAAGATCGCCGATGCCGCTCACCACGTGCTGGACAAGCTGGACAACGACTGATCCGGGTTTGGCCCGGACAACGAAGCCGTCAGAAACGACGACCAGAAACGACGATCAGAAACGACGGTCGTTGGTCTTCTTCTTCGGCGGCGGCGTGAACGGCGCGGCCAGGAGTGCCTCGAACTGCGCATCGTCGGGCTGCTTGGGCTCGTTGAGCCGCTGCAGGTACACCTTCAGGGCAGCACGACCTGAAACGACCCAGTCACCCTTGGCGCCAACAGACCGAGCGAGAGCATCCTTGGCCTTGACCACTCGGTCCTTGCGCGTCGCCTTCTCCTCTTCGGAGATCGCTCGCTTGGGCTTGTCGGCCGCTGCGGCGGCGCGACGGGCTTCAACTTCCTGGAGCGGGGTGAGCTTGGGGCCGGTTGCCATGGAACTATTCCTTCAGGTTGGGTCCTGCAAAGCTATCGGCCCCAGCGCCGTCTTCGCCACGAACCGAGTCGGCCTGCACGACAGAGCCTGCTAGGAAGAGCGTCATGACCAACGAACATGTTGCTGCGCGGGTTCTCAACGCTGTCGACGAACGCCAGCAAGAGATGACCGGCCTACTCACCGAACTCGTGCGCATCCCCAGCGTCAGCGGCACGTCGGACGAGAACGAGGCGATTGCTCATGCAGCGCGGCTCTTCGCCGAGCGGGGCCTCGAGGTCGACCACTGGCAGATTCCTCTGGACGAGATCACCGCCCAACCCGACTTCCCCGGCATGGAGGTCGAACGCAACGAGGCGTGGGGCGTGGTGGGTCGCCTTCCCGGCCACGCCCCCGGGTCGGCTCGCAGCCTGTTGTTCAACGGCCACCTCGACGTCGTGCCTGTCGGCGACCCGCAGCAGTGGTCCGGCGATCCGTTCGACGGCCGCATCGCCGGCGGACGGCTCTACGGTCGCGGTAGCTGCGACATGAAGGCCGGCTTCGTTGCGGCGCTGTGGGCAATCGAAGCAATCCGCCATGCCGGCATCCGGCTCACCGGCGACCTACTCATCACCGCCGTGCTCGGGGAGGAGGACGGCGGTCTGGGCACGTACAGCACCCTGGCCCGCGGATGGCGCGCCGACGCGTGTGTCATCCCCGAGCCGACCGGATTGGACCTCGTGCCCGCCAACGCGGGCGCGCTCACGTTCAGGTTGTCGGTGCCCGGCCTCGCCACGCACGCGTCCAGGCGCACCGAGGGGATCAGCGCAATCGAGAAGTTCGTGCCGCTGCTGCACGCGTTGCAGCAGCTCGAGACGCGTCGCAACCTGAACCCGGTGCAGTCAGCCAGCCGTTGGCAGATCGCATATCCGCTCTCGATCGGCACGATCCACGCGGGCGATTGGGCATCCTCGGTGCCCGACCTCTTGGTGGCAGAGGGTCGACTCGGCGTCGCACTCGACGAGCCGATGGACGTCGCACGAGCCGAGCTCGAGCTCGCCGTGGCTGAGGCATGTAGCAGCGACCCCTGGTTGCGCGATCACCCGGCGACGATCGAGTGGTGGGGCGGCCAGTTCGCCAGCGGTCGTATGCCCGAGGACAGCGATCTGCTCGACCGTGTGCGTGCGGCTCACACTGCAGTTGGTGGCGCCACCCAGGAATCGTGGACGGCACCCTACGGCAGCGACCTGCGGTTGATGACCGGAATCGGTGGAGTGCCCACGCTGCAGTACGGCCCGGGCGAGGCCGCCCGAGCGCATGGCCCCGACGAACACGTTCCGCTCGACCAGGTGCTGACCACTGCACGAGCACTGGCGCTCCTCGCGTTGGACATGTGCGACGGCTGACGACCTGCGACGCGCGAACACGGTGGCGGGGCAATCTCGTTGTGAGCATCCACGCCCCGTCCGGATGTGTGCCCTACATCGCAGCGCGAACGGCGAGTGTCTCGTCCACGTCACCGAAGGCCATGATCTCTCGCCCGGCAACGAACGCTAGACGATCCTCCCATTGACGCTCGGGGGTGAGGTTGCGACGGACGTACCGAAGTGCGACCAATGCCTTGCGGAGATCGGTGGCGCCCTGTTCGAGCAGCAGCGCCGCAGACATCGTCCGGACGAGCAACGTCGTCAACCTGGCCGCATTGGCGCTGACCCAATCGGCATCGACGTTGTCGAGGGATGCGATACGAGCGGCGAGCGCGACACGGGCGTTGCTGACGATGCCGTGGGCCTCGGCGAGCCACTCCGGCCCGCAGCGGGCGCGTGCGAGGGCGGTGTCGACCCGATCGAACACCGCTTCATGGGCAGCATCGCGACGGATCGCTCGATGTACATCGAGCATGCAGATGTTCTCACTACCCTCCCAGATCGGATGACACTGGGCATCGCGCAGCAGACGGGTGAGGCCCCACCCCTCGTCGTATCCGTTGCCGCCGACAAGCTCGACGGCAAAGCTCGCAGCCTCCACCCCAAGACGACACAGCCGCACCTTGGCGACTGGGACGAGGATTCGCCGCAGCCGGGCGCCGTCGTCGTATCGTCCGGCCGCAGCACACTCGAATCCGAGGGCGAACGCAGCTTCCAGTTCGACGAACTGATCGACAAGTTGTTCGCGTGCGAGAGGAAGATCGACGAGACGACGACCCTTCACCTCGCGATGGTGAGCCCACACGAGTGACTCGTGCACGCAACGTCGAGCGATTCCGAGCCCCATCATCGCGACACCGAATCTCGACCCGTTGACCATCTCCATCATGCGATTGAGGCCGCCGTCGTCGGAGGTTTCGATGGTGCCGTCGGAGTGCTGTGGCCGCAGCGCATACCCCAGCGCCGAGTTGAACACGACCTCGCCGGTGGGCACGCTTCTGGTACCGAGCTTGTCCTTGAGGCGTCGCATGGTATAGCTGTTGCGGGTGCCGTCGTCGAGGAACTTGGGCACGAGGTAGAGCCCAATCGAGCTTGCACCGTCGGATGCGCCGTCTGGCCGGGCCAGCAACACAATTGCTTCACCGTCGATGTTCGAACAGAACCATTTCTCGCCGTCGATGAGCACGCGGCCGTCCCCGAGGTCACGAGCGACACACCTGATCGTTCGCCCGAGGTCGGAACCACCCGCCCGCTCGGTGAGGAACATCGACCCGTCAGCACCGTCGTCGAAGTTGTCGGTCCGCAGCTTGGCCAGTAGGCCATCACGCAGGTCGGGCGGCGCGTAGGCGGCGACGAGGCCCGCCACGCCGCTCGTCATCCCGAGCGAGCACACCATGCCGGTATCGGCCTGCGACAACAGGTAGTTGACGCTCGCCAGCACCACCGCCGGCGCGGGCCGGCCGCGCCGGGTTTCGTCGGTTGCGAACAATGAGACGTAGCCCGTCTGCCAGAGTTTGCGTTTGGAGTCGAGCGTGGCCGGATGATGCTCGATCTCGTCGACCTCGTCCGCCCAGCGGTCATACCGCACGAGCCGTGGAGGATGGCGGTCGATGATGTCGGCATTGTGGGCGATCGGCCCGCCGCACAGACCACCGAACTCGCGCAGTTTGTCGACCGCCCAGTCGAGATCCTCCGGCGGGGCATCGGCCGCCACCCGCTGCTGCAATGCGGGGTCGAGGTCATACCAGTTGGCACCGACCACGCTGTCGACAGAGTCGTACTCGATCACGGCCAAGCCTCCTCGAGGTGCACGATGCGCCAACCGATGCGGTGTCGCGAGGGTCTTTGCGCTTCGACCGAACGGTATCACCACAGCGTGCTGTCGACATGTGCAAGGACTCACGACGTACGCTGTTGGCCATGGATGCACCTGTCACCGTGACCGCATTCGACCATCTTGTGTTGCGATGTGCCGATGTCGAGACGACGCTCAGCTGGTACGTCGATGTCTTGGGCCTGCAACCCATGCGCGTCAAGGACTGGCGCGCCGGCGAGATCTCATTCCCTTCGGTGAGGGTCGATGCGGGAACCATCATCGACCTCGTCGGTCGCGGCGACGAGGCCGATTTCAACGGGTCTGTCGACCACTTCTGCCTCGTCATCGACGAGGTCGATCTCGAGGCGCTGGCTGCATCGGGTGTATTCGAGGTGATCGGCGCCCCGGCAACCCGCTACGGCGCTCGCGGCAACGGAACCTCGCTCTACGTTCGCGACCCCGACGGCCGGATCATCGAGCTTCGCCACTACTGATCGACGCACCGCTACTGTCGGCGTGTGAACGAATCCTCCGACTCCACTATTGATCTCGAGGCGGTCGAGGCAGAGGTCGCAGCGGCGATTCGTGGCGGCGGCATCAACAGCCTGCGACTGCTGGGGCACGGCGAAATCAGCATCGTGTTGGCGTGGCCCCAGTCGGAGCCGACGGTCGCTCTCAAGCGAGTACCACCGTTTCGCAACGCAGCAGAGGCGAAGCGATACGTCGACGTCTGTCACGGCTTCTTCGACACGCTCCGTGCCGCCGACGTGGCGATATGGCCGACCGAGTTGCTGACGCTGGTCCGCTCTGATGGTCGGGCAGTCGTGTATCACCGCCAGCCGATCGCCGACATCGCCTTGCTCGCCAGCAACGTGCTCCGCGACGCATCTCCCGCTGATTCGCATCCGCTGCTGGACGCCATCGTCGACGCCGCGGCGCGGGTGTGCGGCCCCACTCTCGGCTTCGACGTTCAGCTCGCGAACTGGCTGTGGGACGGCAGCACTGCCACCCAACTCGACTTCACCTCACCGTTCACCCTGACCGCCAGTCGCAAGGACATCACCTACGACGCACACGCATTCCTGCAGGAGTACCCGCTCGCGCTGCGCCCGTATCTGCGGCGTGAACTGACCAAGTTGATCCAGCGTTACACGACGCCCGAGGGCGCCTTGGCCGACATGGTGGCAAACATGCTCAAAGAGGGCCTCGATGGCTGGGTCGATCCCGCTGTCGCCACCATCAACGGACGTCTGGGGACCAATCTCCAGCGGGCGACGGCACAGCGGATGCTCGACGAGGACCGCAAGTTTCTGCCGATGGTGTTGAAGCTGAAGAAGGGGCAACGTTGGTGGCTGCATCACACCGGCCGGCGCTATGAGGCGCTGCTTCCCGACGAGACCACGTACGACCGAGCGCCATCAAAGCCGTAGCCCCGGTCCGGTCCGGTGGTGTGGTCAGGGTGCCGGTGGCGCCGCACCGCCGGCATTGTTGCGCAGGGTGGCTCGATCGAAGTCCGCCACGGGCGATGCTTCTGCCCGATAGATTCCGGTGCCGCCGGGAACGTCGACGGTGAGACCGAGCGTGCCATCCGCAAGAACCTGTTCGAACCACGGCGACGATGCGTTGCCCCATCCGATGACAGTCGAGCCGTCCACCAGGCGCCGAACACTTCCCAGCGTGCCCGTCGAGAATGGTGTGGAGTAGCTCCACACCAGAGTCCCGGTGTTCGCCTGGAGGTTGTACTCGACCGCCCGCGACCATGACGGTGTTGCACCCGTCCGGTTGTCATGCATCGTGATATTGCCATTGGGCAACACTCGTCCGTCGTGCGGCGCGACCGGCCCCTGGAGCGGGTCATCAGCAATGGTCAGCCCGACGCCCTCCATCGGTGCGGTGCCACCGAGCTTCCATTCGACGGTTCCCGTCGCCTTGTCGATGCGCAGTACAGCATCGAGGTGCCGAGCAGTGACCAACAGGTCGCCGTCGGGGAAGACATCGACGGCGTTGATGTGCAGCAGGTCGAGACCCCAGACCACAGGCGCTCCAGGGTCGAGGTCGAAACAGGCATCGAGCATGTTCTCCGAATCCGCGACGTGGTCGTTGCTCCGCCAGCGCCACACCTCGGTGCCGGTCTCATCGAGCTCCACGACATCGCCGTTCACCATCACGGTTGCAGCCCGTGTGACACCGCTGCCGTCGCTGCACGGCACCGTCTGCGGTTCCGGCAGCGGCTCGCGCGTGTAGACCACGATCAGCCGATGGCCGTTCGGTAGGCGAAGGTACTCATGCCAGTCGACGGCCTCACCGGGCAGCGTCAGGGTGCCGACCAGACTGCCATCCAGTGAACGACGCTCGATCCCGAGTTGCTCGGTTTCCGTCGGCATCCCGCCACCGGTCCACCAGCGCCATGCCACCCCGTTCGGCCCATCGGCGAACAAGCCGATCACTGGATAGGGCGTGCGTTTGTACCAGACCGGTACGCCGTACTCGTCGAGGATGAATGCGAACGGCGACGGATTCATTTCGGCGGCCCGATACCAGCCCGGAGTGGGCGAAACTCCGGCGGCGCTCAGCGCAGGGAAGTCAGCCGGCAGGCAGCGCAGGAAAGCGTGTTCGGTCCCAGCGGGGCCGGTGGTGTCGATCGTGACGACTTCGTCGACGGCCATCGTGCGTGTGATGTCGACCGAGGTCGCGGCGGCGCCGCCGGCAACCGAAACCTTCGCTCCTGGCGCTGCCAGCGCAGCAATTCGAATCGGGCCACCATCGACCGGGCAGTGGACTGTGTGGTCGGGCTGACCGGGTAACGGCGAACGGTCGAGCCCTGGCGCAGCACCGAGCGTGCGCAGCGCCGACGAGGTGCCGTGCACCGCGATCAGGTCGACGATGACGTGCGTGCTGCCGAACGACGACAGACACACCTCGCCGCCGGCACCCAGCCCGACCGTCACCATCGACGACTCGGCCGACGTTGCACCGGCTCGGAAGTTGACGACCGAGGCGGTGGGCGGGGTGGCGCCGCATGGGTAGGCGGTGAGGTAGCCCGAGCTCGTCGCATCGACGGCGATGACCTCCATCTCGACCGCTGTCGCGCCGACCGCGACCGTGTCGAGCAGGCGTAGCGAGCGGATCTCACCCGATGCGAAGCGAGTCGACCAGCCGCCGATGCCGTTGCGGCTGTCCGCGAGTCGGCGTGCCTCCAACTCACGCAGTGGGCCACCAGGGACGGTCAACGGGATACCGCGGGCAAGAGGGTTCTCGCCATACCACCCGGTGATGTCGACGATGACGTCTGCGCTGCGGTCGAGGTACACGCACAGATCGCCGCCGACGCCGAGTCCGACCATCGCCGGCGCTCCCCGATCGAGTCCGGGCAACGTGTTGACAGTGGACGTGCCGGGTGCCGAACCGCACGGGGCAGCGGTGGCGAATGTCGCCTGCGTGGCATTGGTGAGCGTGACCACGGCAGCGACTGCTTGCGCCTGGGCAGGGAGCGCCCGACCGGCGAGGGGAATCCGAATGGTGGTGCCGTCCCCCGGGCGACCTGGGGCAAGGCCGGGTGTTCGGGGCCCGCTACGAGTGTCCAGCACCCGCAATGGAGTCAGTTCGTGGAGCGGCGAACCAACGGGTGCATACCAGCCGGTCAGATCGACCAGCACGTCGGTCGCATCGTCGACGTAGATGCAAGCAGCGCGTGTGGCATCGACCGGCACGATGGCAAGGCCCGGCACGGGGTCGTTGGGGCGCGGGTTGAGATGCGAGACATACGGCCGGTCGCTACCGCAGGCGTAGACGGTCAGGAACGTCGGGCGCGGTGCTCCCGCAGAGGTCACGGTCAACACTGCGGCCGTGGCGCCGGTCGGGGCCGATGAGTCGTCGAGTTCCACGCGTAGAACGCAGTGCGCCGCGACCTGCGCCAGCGGCGCTCCGATGCCCGAACGGGTGTCGACCAGTCGCACCGG
>DAORTY010000004.1:60631-64231 GCA_035432905.1 Ilumatobacteraceae bacterium
TGCCCGGCAGGTAGGTGGTGCACACCCAGTCGTCGCGGGTGATGGTGCGCAGGTGCACACCCACACCGAACAATTCGCTGTCCCACTCGGTGAGCACTCGCTCGAAGCCGCGACCGGCCGCGTCGGTGTCGTCGACGGGCAGCGCCCTGCCTTCCATCCACGGGGCCGCCGGCAGGCCGGCGATCGCGCAGAAGGTGGGCGCCAGATCGACGTGGCCGACGGGCTTGCTGACAACGGCGGGCATGGTGCCCGACGATGGCGCGGGGCGCCAGATCAACGGCAGCCGCATGAGCCCCTCGACGTGATACGGGCCCTTGAACAGCAAGCCGAAATCGCCGCCCAACTCGCCGTGGTCGGTGGTGAACACGATGTCGAGATCGTCGTCCCAACCGCGAGCACCGATGGCTGCCAGCACGCGGCCGATGGCCTCGTCGATCAATTCGCACTCCACCGCGTTCAGCGCAGTCGTCTCACGGATCTGGTCGGGCGTCAGTGTGGCGGGCACCCACTCGGCGGGCGCCTCGTAGTTGGTCACCAAACGACCGTCGTACCAGGCTCGGTAGTGCCGCGGCTTGGCGTCGAGGATCGCTTCACGTTCGGTCGCGTTCTCCGGGTAACCGGCGGGCAGCGGCACGTCGCGCCAATCGATGCGACCGACCTCGCTCGACGGCGGGTCCCACGGATGATGCGGGTCGGGGAAACTCATCCAGCAGAACCAGTCGTCGTCGGCAGCCAACGAATCGAGCCAGTTGATGGTGCGGTCGGCGACCCAGTCGGTGTGGTACCACTCCTTGGGGATGTCGTTCACCCAGGCCTGCGGTGCGCCGGTGTCGCCCCCACCCATCGCGTTGACCTCCAACGAACTGTCCAGCACCGGGTAGAACATGCCCACCGCTTCGGGGTGGTTGGACAGCAACCAGCGTGCGTAGTGCAGCGGGCCGGCGGCGCCGTGCGTGGCGGATTCAAAGTGCTCGAACCCTCGGTGCGGCCCGAACGTGCCCTGACGGGAGAAGCCGTTCTCCGGGAACCGTGCGAATGGGTCGAGGAACGGCTCGAAGTGCGGCTTGCCGATGATTGCGGTGCGATAGCCGGCGTCCTGCAACACCTGCGCGACCGACGGCGCCTCCTCGGGCAGCGGCACGCCGTTCATCCACACACCGTGTGTGCTGGGGTGTTGGCCAGTGATGATCGTGCTGCGCGCCGGCATGCACACCACACTCTGCGGGTGGGCACGCTCGTAGCGCACGCCCTGCGCAGCCACCGCGTCGATCACCGGAGTACGCGCAATCGTGCCGCCGTTACAGCCCAGCGTGTCGTAGCGCTGCTGATCGGTGGTGATGAAGAGAATCTTGCGGCCCATCAGAGACCTTCCATTTGCCGTTTGAGTTCACGAAGCGCGCCTGCCGTGCCCCCGCCGATGACCAACGCCATCGCCCGCGGGTCGGCTTCGGTGGAATACACGACGATGCACGAGTCGTCGGTGAGCGCGATCACGTCGATGGTGCCGCGGTGGTGCTTGAAGATCGGCGTGGTCAGCCGGTACTGGAAGCGGCGCTGTGTGTTGTCACAGACCAGGATCTCCTCCGGCATCGGGATGCCCGAACCGGTGATGATCACCCGCGACGTGCCGTCGACCGTGCAATCCACCACACCCGGAAACCAGTGGTGCAGCTTCGACGCGTCACCAGCAAGCGCCCACACATCCGCCGCCGAGCGAGCGATGCACACCTCATGTCTGATCGTGCCGTACATGGTGAGGTCAGCCCGTCACGAGCCAACGACAGGCGTGGCGGCGATGAAGCCGACGATCACCTGCGCCAACTCGGGGCCCTTGTCCTCCTGCAGGAAGTGACCGCCACCGACGATGGTGGTGTGCGGCTGGCCCTTCGTACCGGGGATGCGGCGTAGGAACGGCCCTTCGCCACCCCGGGTCACCGCGTCCTTGTCGCTGAACGCGCACAGCCATGGCTTCTCCCATGCCTCGAGCACCTTCCACGCCTCGCGGTTTTCGGCGGCACCCGGGTCGTCGGCCAGGCTGGGCACCAGCGTCGGGAAGATCCGCGCACCCGCCTTGTAGCTGTCGTCGGGGAAGGGCGCGTCGTAGGCGGCGATCACTTCCGGCGACAGGTTGGTCGCGCAGCCGCCGTTGACGATGCCGCCGATGGGGAACGCCTCCGACTCACGCGAGAACTTCTGCCACGACAGAAATGCGTCGCTGAGCTTGCCGTCGCCCTCGGGGAGCCCGGTGTTGCCGACTACCGCACGTGCGTACCTGTCGGGCGCGGATGCCAGTGCCCGCAGGCCGACCAGCCCACCCCAGTCCTGCCCGAAGAACGTGATGCCGCGCAGGTCGAGGTGATCGAACAGCAGCGCCTGCATCCAGCCGACGTGCCGCGCATAGGTGTAGTCCGATGTCTCGGTCGGCTTGTCGCTCTTCCCGAACCCCACCAGGTCGGGAGCAATGACTCGATGCCCCGCCGCGACCAACACCGGGATCATGTGGCGGTACAGAAAACTCCACGACGGCTCACCGTGCATCAGCAGCACGGGCGGCGCGTCACGCGGGCCCTCGTCGATGTAATGGACCCGCAGTGTGCCGCCACTCGGGTCGTCGGCGACAGCCGGCACCTCCGCGTAGTGCGGGGCGAATGGGTAATCGGGCAGATCGACAAAGCGATCGTCAGGTGTACGTAGCGACTGCATGAAGGTTCTCCTGAACGGACGGGAACTTAGAAATCAACAAAGGTGAGGTCGTCACCCAACACGATCGGACCGGCGAAGTGAGCGGCAGCCAGCGCTCGCCACTCGTCCTCCTGGCCCGGCTGGATGGCGGGTACGTAGTGCGTGAGTATCAACGTGCCGACGCCCGCCTTCGTGGCCGTCTGCGCGGCCTGCTGCACCGTGCTGTGGTAGTCGAGGATGTCGTGCAGGCGGGCGCTGGGCACCAAGCGCACCAGGTCCTCGCGGATCACGGTTTGCACATACGCGTCTGCACCGCGACACAGTTCGTCGAGACCGGCGCACGGCACACCGTCGCCGCCCAGAACAGCCGACTTGCCAGCGGCATCGAAGCGAAAAGCAATGGTGGGCTCGACAGGTCGGTGATCGGTGGCGCCGACCGTCACCGAGGCAGTGCCGACGATGAACGTGTCGCCAGGGCCGACCTCGCGCACTTCGACGGCGGGCCCCTCGTGCAGGTCCTCGTGGTGCTCGAGGCGGTACCCCACGTCGGGGTTCAGCGAGGCCAACGTCAGGCGGACGACCTCGGCGGTACCGACCGGCCCGTAGATGACGAACGGAAGCGGGCCGGGGCTCATCACCCAACGCGTGGTGATGACATCGCCGAGGTCGCTGATGTGGTCGCTGTGCAGATGGGTGAGCAGCAGCGCGTCGAGGAACGGCGGCAGTGAGCCGGCCGCAGCCAATCGCATCAGCACGCCACGGCCGCAGTCGACCAACACTGTCAGCCCGTCGGCCGTGACCAGTGTCGATGGGCCGGCCCGACGCGGATCTGGAATCGGACTACCGGTACCAAGCAGGGTGATGCGCATCAGGGTCGGACCTCCAACAATCGAGTGACGGCGTCGGTGAGCGCTGCCG
>DAORTY010000004.1:64331-69148 GCA_035432905.1 Ilumatobacteraceae bacterium
GGCAGCAGGCGTTCGTACTGACGCGAGATGGCCACGCGCACCAGGTCGTCGAGGTCGTCGAAGTAGCGGAACAGCGAGCGGGGCGAAAGACCGGCCCGTTCGGCGATCTCATCGGATGAGGGCTCGAGGTTGCCCGCCGCATACAGCAACAGCATCGCGTCCACCACCGCCAGCCTGTTGCGGTCGCGGCGAGCATGGCGCCCGTCCTCGCCAGCACCGGCCTCGCTCTGCCGGCTCGGCGCAGCATTCATTCGGCCACCATGGCGCACACATGACCGACTCGAGGGTCGACCCGCCCAGACAGCAGTTCGAGGTAGGTGGCCTGCACCGCATCTGCGCCGCGCGCTGCTTCGAAGTGCAGCCAGCCGGTGACCCACTCGCGATACGCCGTCCAGGCGCCGATGATGCGCTGCTCGAGACCGTCACGGCCCCAGTCCTTGTTCCGCTTGGCGATCTGTGTCGGCGCGAAGAAGAACTGCGGTGTGGGGCCGGGCAGCGCTGCGGGCTCGGCAGCTGGGCCGTCCCAATGAGTTCCGCCGACGATCATGCTGTAGGTGAGCTGGTCCTGAAAGTGTTCGTGTACCGCCCGGGTGACGGCGCTGTCGCCGGCGATGTCGACGTACGCGGCGGGTCCGATCGGAAGTTCGCCGAGCGCGTCGTAGGTGACGACCTGGTGGTAGCACCCCAACTCACGGACGAACTCGGCATTGGCGCCAGAAGTGAGGCCGACGACGTGCGCACCTTCTCGTCGACTGAGGAGATACGCAGCGCCGATCGCCGTCTTGGACGATGCGCTGGAGATCACCACCGAGCCCGTGAGCACCCCCGAGTCGTCGAGCACGTCGTCGATCATGAACGATGTGAAGAACAGCGGCCACAACACCATCTGGTGCGACTCGTGGTCCGCGTCGTACCCAGGGTCGCGATCGCAGAACACGTAACGGTTGTAGGTGGGGGCCATCGGCGCGCGATGCGCGGCGAGGTCACTGAAGCCGCGCTCGTCGAAGCGGCCCGGTTCGATGACCAGGTCGTCCGACATCGGCAGATATCCGTAGACGCGCGTGCCCTCCACCAGGTCGCCGACGGTGGACTCCACGACGTCGGCAAATCCCCATACCGGCACCCGGCCCCACACAACGTCGTCGGTGGCCGGGTTGGCCGGGAAGAAGTCCCAGTAGTTCATCATGTCACCGAAAACGGCGTAGGTGATGTTGTTCGAGGTCAGCGCGAACTGATCGATGCGCAGGCGAGCCTGGCCTGGCTGCAGCGGCGTCGGCGGCGTCGCCACCAGCCGGACGGTACTCAACTGCCGACGATCGACTTCCAAGTCCATCTCATCCCTCGCGATCCGTGGGGGCGAAGCCGACGACCTCGCCACGATTGATGCTGACCCAGTCGCGGGCTTCCAGGTATGGCTTGAACGTGTGCAAGATCGCCCACTCGTCAGTGGCTGTCTTGGGCCGCTGCAGTTCGAACAGCTGGGGGAACTCGCGCCACGCCGTCACCGCATTCCACAACCGCACCGCAGCCTCACCGGTGGGTGGGTCGAGCAGCACCGGCCCGAAAAAGGTCTGCCCGTCGGGGAAGATGAGAGTCGGCACGCCGTAACCGCCGGCATCCATCACGCGCTGGTGTTCAGCCCCCACTTCGTCGTGCGTCGTGGGGTCGGCGATGGCCGCGTCGACCAACGCCGGATCGAGGCCCATCTCGGAAAGTAGGTGACGGGCGACAGCCGGTTCGTGCGGCTTGTGGCCGTCGACGTGCAGCGCCTTACCCGCGACCGCGTACCACTGGTCGAGCAGCGCCATGTCGGTGCGGCGCAACAGGGCGCCGATGCGCATCATGCTCCAGCCGTAGCTCCATTCACGCTCCCACGGATGCTTCTTGCCCTCGACCCGGTTGACCTCCTCCAGGCTGAAGAAGCGCCAGTTGACAGTCAGCCCCAACTGGTCGCGAACCGATCGCATCCACAGCGAGGTTTGGTACGCCCACGGACACATCACGTCGAAGTGAAAATCGACCGTGCCGTTGCCGTGAGCGTCCTGCGGAGTCACCATGAGTGCACCGTAACAGTTGACAGTCACGCTGACAAGTCTTATGGTGCCGCCATGTCCAACGAACTGATCCTCGACTCGCTGCAGCGTCGGATGAAGGCAATGCACTCGCTCTATCACCAGGCCGTGGCCACGATGGACATCGATCATGTCAACCACTTCGAACGCGAGGGCGTGCTACCCATCGCATTCTGCCTGTTCCACATCACCAACATGATCGACGCCTCGTTCATGTTGATGACCGGCACTCCCCCGATATGGAACGACGAATGGCAGGCCCGCGTCGGCATGACCATCAACGATCACGGTAAGCACAAATCGGTCGAGGAGATGATCCACCAGCGCATCGGTGACTATGAGGCATTCCAGGACTACATGCGCGCCGTGATGACGCGGACCGAGGAATGGCTCGAGCAACTCGACCCGGCAGAGCTGACTCGTGTCGTCATCCCGCGCCCCTTCCCGCCGCAGATCGCATCCACCTACAGCGCCCGGGTCGCCGGCGAGGTGGGCATCACCCTGCTCGATGCCACCGAGTGCTGGATCTATCAGCACGGCCTGCGCCACATGGGTGAGATCGAACTGGCCCGCGGCCTGGTCGGCCTCAACGGAATGACGAGCTAGGCACCGACTCGTCGGTGTGGGTTCGCGAGGCTACGCCGTCGTATCGCTGCCGACCAGCCTGCGGGCGTAAGCCAGGGCGTGGCCGACTGAATCGGTGAAGGCCTCGCCCTTCCACGCAATGTCGAAGGCCGTGCCATGGTCGACCGACGTGCGCACGATCGGCAGGCCGAGCGTGACGTTGACGCCGGTGTCGAACGCCAACAGCTTCATCGGCCCGTGGCCCTGGTCGTGGTACATGCACACGATCGCGTCGAAGCGATTGCGATGAACAGCTTGGAAGAACACGGTGTCGGCAGGGTGGGGACCTGTCGCATCGATGCCGTCGGCGACCGCGGCTGCAATTGCCGGAGCAATGTGTTCGATGTCCTCCGTACCGAACAGGCCGTGCTCGCCGGCGTGTGGGTTGAGGCCGCAGACGGCGATGCGAGGGCGGTCGAGAAACCGCGACAGCACGTCGTTGGTCAGGTGGATGACATCGAGCACACGTTGCTGACGGACCCGGTCGATCGCCGTCGCCAGCGCAACGTGAGTACTGACGTGCGTGACTGCGAGCGAGCCGCTGGCCGTGGCTGCAGTCAACATCATCGTCACCTTGTCCACATTGCAGAGACCGGCGATGAACTCGGTGTGACCGACGAACTGTGGGTCGGTGAGCTGCGTCGCCTCCTTGTTCATCGGCATCGTCACCAGGCCTGCGACTGTGCCCGCGAGTGCATCCTTCGTGGCGCGCTCGACGTACGCGCGGGCAGCCGCGCCCGAGGCAGCGTCGATCTGGCCGGGACGATGATCGTCCGCTGTCAGCAACGCAAGGTCGACGATCGGCAGCGCGGCCCAGTCCACATCGAGACCGAGAATGTCAGCCCCGTGGCGCAGGATCGACTCGTCGCCGTATACGACGACGTCATCGCCAAGCCCGCCGTCCACGAAGCGGCGCAGCACGATCTCCGGGCCGATGCCGGATGGGTCACCCATCGTGATCGCCAGTGGTGCACCCATCTAGACCGAGTCCTCCATCGGGGCAGTCCCGCCGCGCAGCAGATCGACGAGTGCATCCGGGCCGCCGAAACCACCGGCCTTGGTGACGACGAGTGGCCCTTCGCCGTTGTTGTCACGGCTCCACGGCATGCCAGGAGCGACGAAACCACCGACCGATCGAGGTGCCTCACCGAGCAACGCTGCCGCAGTGTCGCCGCCGATCACGATGATCGTGTCCGGCCGGGCGTGAGTGATTCGCTCGACTGCCCGCTGGGCCACGGCTGTCGCGAGCTCAGGGTCCAGCGCGCCGTCCGTCGAGGGCACGGACATCACCGCTATGTCGGGCCGTGCGATGGAGAGGCGGCGAAGCTGCTCGTGCGAGACGGGGTTCGCACTGCCGCAGATCACGGCGATGGCTCCGCCCAACGTCGGCGACGAGAGCGCTCTGGAAGCGCCGATGTGCGCGGCGAACGTCGCGCCGATCGGGCCGCCAGGGCCGGCGATGAGGACCTGCGAGCCAACAAGTTCTGCGGCAAGCGCATGCATGGTGTCGGTGTCGGGCACGTCACAGACGGCGATGCGCGCGTTCCCCGCGAGCCACTCCCGGAGCGCCGCCACGCCGGCGATCGAGCCGGCGTTCGGTAACGCATCGGCTGGTCGTGCGATCGGCACGTCGTGAACCCTCACCACGCCATCCACACAGGTGCGGCCCAGCTCCGGCCAGCCGGGCAACACAACGATGCGACGGCCACAGACCGTGTGGCGCGCCAGCAACTCCGCTGCCCAATTGCCGCGCAGCGTCGAGTCGATCTTGTGCGCCGTCCACGCCGAGGAGTTCCCATCGACTGCCGCCGCCCGGGCCGACGCGTCCGCCGGCGACAGCGCTCGCGACCCAAGGTCCACAACCCCGTTTCCCGGCGGTGCGGTTCCAACTGTGACCGTCACCGGCCCAACGACGGTAGCGAGCAGCCCAGCCACCTCGAACGCGCCGGTCCGATCGTCGGCAGCCACCAGCCAGTCCCTCACCAACCGGACTGTACCCGCCCCCGCCGACGTAGGCCGCGGTACTGGGCACTGGGGGCTTGGGCACTGGGGTTCTGAGGCGTGTCAGTTGACCTTGCGGTCGTGGCCTTCCCAGTAGGGGGCGCGCAGGTCCTTCTTCAG
>DAORTY010000005.1:0-18092 GCA_035432905.1 Ilumatobacteraceae bacterium
CGGTGCCTTCGGCTTCCTTGATCTTCTCGATGGTGCCCCACGCACGCTCGTACTGGGCGCGCTTCTTCGAAAGGACCAGACGGCCTTCCTTGTCTTCCTTGGTGAGGACCAAGGCCTCGACCGAATCGCCCAGCGACACGATTTCGTGCGGGTCGACGTCGTTGCGGATACTCAGCTCGCGGGAAGGGATGACGCCTTCGCTCTTGTAGCCGATGTCGAGGAGAACTTCGTCCTTGTCGATCTTGACGACAATGCCGTTGACCAACTGGCCGTCCTCGACAGACACCATCGTGCCTTCGATGGCTTCGGAGAACGACATGCCGAGATCGTCGGACACGACCTGGCGGGGGGTGTAATTGCCTTCTTCGTCAAAGGTGCCCCAGGCACCGGAAGTCAAGAAGGAAGTAGAGGTATCGGACAAGAGACGATCGCTTTCGGACAAAAACCTAGGTAATCCGGCGGATTCCGGACCTGCGGAGGATACCAGCGGACCTGGCAACTCTCATCAGCCGCGACGCGCGATCACCAAGAATTCGGCGGTCTCGGTGGTCGGCGCCGCCAGCTGATAGTTGCCAGGTTCCACGCTGCTGATCGACTCGACGGCCAGTCCGGCCAGTCGACACAGCACGCGCAGTTCACGAGGCGTGTAGCAACCCGTCCACAGATCGACGGGTCTCGCCTCGCCCTGCTCGTTGCGCACCTCGGTGTGCTCGTGGTTCACGCCGGTCGCAGCGTCGAAGGTTGCGTCCGGGTTGTCATCAGCGGCGAAGTACTTCACTGCGAAGTAGGCATTGAACGCGCTGAGTGCCAGCGCCCCGCCGGGTTTCAGTGCCCGTGCCATGCCGTCGAGCACCGTCTCGTCGTCACCATTCGCCGTCATCAGACCGAACGCACCCTGGCAGAGGCACACGACCGCATCGAAGTCACCGTCGTAGTCGAGGTCGCGAGCATCACGGCGTTCGAAGGTCGCGCCCGACGGTGCGTTGGTGTTGGCCAGTTCGATGAACCTGTCGCTGATGTCGATGCCGTGTACCACCAGGCCGCGTCGGGCCAGTTCGTAGGCATGGCGTCCCGGGCCGCAGCCGACATCCAGCACACGTTGTCCTGGCTGCAGGCGCAGCGCGTCCGTCAAGAAGTCGACCTCCTGACGGGTGCCCTTGGTGAACGAGTACCGAAGATAGGCAGAGCCCAGGTGGTCGGCAATCGGCTCGAACCAATGCGACCCATGCTCACTCATGACCCCAGTCTGCCCAGTGCTCTCGGCGTCAGCGCGCGGCGAGTGTCAGGACTTGCCGGCGGCCCAGGTTTGGCCCCAGGCGACGTTGACTTCCAGCGGGACATCGAGCTGCGCCGCACCTCGCATCAGGTCGATCACCAATGGGCCAACCTCGTCCATCTCCGCCTCGGGGGTCTCGACGAGCACCTCGTCGTGGACCTGCAGCACGAGTTGGCTGGCCACGCCGGCTGCGTCGAGCGCTTCGTCGATACGCACGAGAGCGACCTTGAAGATGTCGGCGGCCAAGCCCTGAATACCGGCGTTCATTGCCTGGCGCTCACCAGCTTGGCGGATGCGGAAGTTGCTGTTGGACAGCTCGGGAATCGGTCGGCGGCGGCCGAAGAGCGTCTCGGTGTACCCGCGCATGCGGGCCTCGACGACCGTGCGGTCCATGTAGTCCTTCACGTTCGGGAAGGCCTCGAAGTACGCGTCGAGAATAACCGCGGCCTCGGAGGTGGGAATCGCCAGTCGCTGGGCCAACCCGTAGGCCTCCATGCCGTAGGCGAGGCCGTACGAGACCATCTTCGCCTTCGACCGTTGCTCGGTGGTGACCTCGGTCGGCTCGACGCCGAAGACCCGTGAGGCGGTCGCGTTGTGGATGTCGGTGCCGCTGGTGAATGCCTCGATCAGACCCGGGTCCTGCGCCAGGTGCGCAATGCAGCGCAGCTCGATCTGGTTGTAGTCGGCCACCAGCAGTTGACAGCGGGGCGCAGGGATGAACGCCTTGCGGAACAGCTTGCCTTCCTCGCTGCGCACCGGAATGTTGTGCAGGTTGGGCTGATCGCTGGAAAGTCGGCCAGTACGGGCAACGGTCTGGTTGAAGGTGGCGTGGATGCGCCCATCCGGAGCCACTTCCGCCAACAACCCTGTGCCGTAGGTACCACGCAACTTCTCGACCTCGCGGTAGCGCAGGAGCGGATCGATGAACTCGGGCCACTCGTCGCGCAGCTTCTCCAGGGTCGCGGCATCGGTGCTGAAGCCGGTCTTGGTCTTCTTCCCGGGGGCCAGCCCGCGCTCGGTGTACAGGATCTCGCGCAGCTGGATCGGCGAGTTGATGTTGAACGGCCGACCGACCACCTCTTGCAGGACCGCTCCGAGCCGCTCGACATCGGCGGTGAGGCGTTCGTTCAGCTGCGTCAGCTCGGCGACGTCGACGGCGATGCCGACGTGCTCCATCTTCGCCAGCACACCGACCAACGGGTTCTCGATCGAGGCGTACAGGTCGGCCATGCCCTGCTTGTCGAGTGACGCTTCGAGCGCCGTCGACAGGTGGGCGACCGCCAACGCCCCGCGGGCCGCGATCTGGCGTTCGTCGGGCCCGCCACCGAAGTCGAGCTGGCCGCTGGATGCCGCACCGTCGTCGGGCAACTGGAAGCGTGTGTAGCGCGCCAACAGATCGCGCACGGCGTAGCGCGTGTCGGCCGGATCGATGAGGTATGCGGCAATCGCCGTATCGAGTCGCAGACCGGGAACCGCTCCACCCTGATCCAGCAGCCAGCGCATCAGCGCCTTCGCGTTGTGGCCGCGCCAGCCCGCATGTGACCCCAGGGCTTTCAGGACCTCGGGCGCTTGCACGACCTCGGACGGCAGCCATGCGACTTCGGCGCCGTCGGGGTCGGTGACCACGGCAAGACCGATCACCGCGCTGCGACCGGGGTCGCCCACCCACGCGGGGACCAGGTCGAGCGTGGTCTGCGCAGCGATCAGCGCCGCGGCGTCCGCTGCGGTCGCGACGTCCGTGACCTCCGCCTCCAACACGTCGCCTGACGGAGCCAACGGCACGGCGCCGGCGGCCGCCCCGATTCCGAACGTGGAGAGTGCCTCGTAGAGCCGATCGTGCAGCGCCCGAAACTCGAGGAAGTCGAACAGCCGCTTCACTTCCGCGTCGTTCGGTTCGACGGTGAGCGTCTCGAACGCAACCGATACCGGCGCGTCACGACGAAGCGTCATCATCTCGAAGTTGTGGCGGGCGCGACCCTCGTGCTCGATCAGCGACGCCTGCAACTTGGGCGTCTGCTCGCTGACGTGGGCGAAGATGCCGTCGAGGCTGCCGTATTGATTGAGCAGCTTCGCTGCTGTCTTTTCCCCGACGCCGGGAACGCCCTCCAGGTTGTCGCTGGGGTCGCCGCGCAGCGCCGCGTACTGCGGGTAGAGCAGCGGCGTGACACCGGTCTTGTTGGCGATACCCGCCTCGTCGTACAGCGCGTAGTCGCTGACACCGCGCTTGTTGTACATCACACGTACGTGCGGGTCGTCGACCAACTGGTAGCTGTCGCGGTCGCCGGTGACGATGATCGCGTCGTGGCCCTGCTGCTTGGCCTGCTCGGCCAGCGTGGCAAGAATGTCGTCGGCCTCCCAGCCGGCCAGGTCGAGCACCGTGATGTTGAGCGCAGCAAGCACCTCACGCACGAGACCCATCTGCTGGCGCAGAATGTCCGGGGCAGCTTCGCGCTGCGCCTTGTACAGCGGGTCGGCCTCGTGACGAAACGTCTTCTCCGGCCTGTCGAATGCCACCACTACTGCGTCGGGTTGCTGATCCTTCACCATGTAGATGAACATCGAGGTGAATCCGAACACTGCGTTCGTCACCTGCCCTGACGCGGTGGCCATGTCGGTGGGGAGCGCATAGAAGGCGCGGTAGGTCAGCGAGTTGCCATCCAGCAGCAGAATCTTCACGGATGCAGCGTGCCGTCGAGAATTCTGTCGGCGACGTCTCGCATGCGCGAGCGCTCGCTCATTGCGGTGCGCTGAATGTAGGTGAACGCTTCGCCTTCCCTCATCCCGTGTTGGTCGATGAGCACGCCCTTCGCGCGATCGATGACCTTGCGGGCCTCCAGCTGCTCACCCAATGCATCGACCTCGCCGCTGAGCTGCTGCAGTTCGCGGAAGCGACCGATGGCCACCTCGATCGCAGGGATCAGATCGCTCTTCTGATACGGCTTCACCAGGTAGGCCAGAGCGCCGGCATCGCGGGCGTCCTCCACCACCTCGCGCTGACTGAACGCTGTCAGCATCAACACGCCACAGATGCGTTCGCCGCTGATGATGCGGGCTGCCTCGAGCCCGTCCATGTGCGGCATCTTGATATCGAGAATCGCCAGATCCGGCCGCAGTTCGCGAACCAGATCCACTGCTGTGTCGCCGCGCCCAGTTTCACCGACGACCTCGTAGCCCTCTTCCTCGAGGGTTTCGCGTAGATCGAGGCGAATGATGGCTTCGTCTTCGGCGATCACCACACGGATGGTCATCGATGGCATCCTTTCGGCCTGGGCAGGCAGGGTTTTGCCTGGGCCACATTCAAGCACGTCGAGCGAATCATCGTGTCGACAGACGATCGAGCAGCTTGTCCTGCTTGGCCTCGAGCCGACCTGTCTCGTCGATGATGTGCTGTCGCGCCTTGTCGTACGCGGCAGCGTGCCCACCGGCCGCATGCGCCTCAGAACGAGACAGTGGAGAGTCGGACACGACGGCCCGCAGCTCGAGATCGTCGGCGTCGTCGACGACGTACATGCGCTGCTCGTCGATCAGACGTAGTTCGTCACGAAGTACGCGCAAGCGGGCGCTCGTCTTCTTCAACTGCCATTTCACCATTGCAGAGGCCATGCACTGAGTGTACGAAGCGGCACAATGGCTACGTGTACGACGAATGGGGCATCGCCGACGGATACTTCGAGGTCAACGGCACCTGGCACGACACGCCTGCCGCGACCCGCGAATACCTGCGCAACGCCATGGGGCAGTCTCCGATCGGGCCACCGATGTGGTTCATCGACGAGGGCAGCACATACGCGCTGCACGACCGCTGCCACCTCACGCTGGAGGACGGCAGCGACTGGGGTGAGACAGACGCCGTCCCCGGTGCACTGCCGACCGGCTACCACCGATTGGCACCCCTGGACGGTGGCCCTGTCACCACCCTGGTCAGCGCGCCTGCTGCGTGCCTCGACGCGCCGACCGGGTGGGGCGTGGCGGCCCAGATCTACTCGCTGTGGCGAGCCGATGGGTGGGGCATTGGTGACCTGCGCGATGTCGAACAGTTGGGTCGCGAGATCGCGGCCCGAGGCGCAGCTTCGCTGCTTCTCAGTCCGTTGCACGCCCCTGCGCCGACGATGCCGCAAGAGACCAGCCCCTACTACCCCAGCTCACGGCGCTGGCTGAACCCGCTGCTGATACCACTCGATGGCTCGTCACCCGTGGCCAACGACGCCGGTGGATTGATCGACCGCAGCCGCGTGTGGCCAGCTCGCCGACGTGCCTTGATGGAACGGTTCATCTATGCCGCCGAAGGGTTGGAGTGGCGCGCATGGGCCACGGCACAGGGCGCCGACCTGCAGCAGTACTGTTCGTGGAACGCCCTCGCCGAGCGGCTCGGCCCTCGCTGGCGCGAGTGGCCAACAGAGTTCCGACATCCCTCTTCCCCACAGGTGCGTGACTTACCGACGAACGACCCGCAATTCGCCACGACGTGCGACTTCCACGCCTGGCTTCAGTGGTTGGCCGAAAGGACGCTGGACCGCACTGCGGCGGGTGCCGGGGTCGGTCTCATCGGCGACCTCGCCGTTGGCTGCTCACCCGACGGCGCGGATACCTGGTTGCACCAAGAGTTGATGGCACTGGATGTGCGCATCGGTGCGCCGCCGGACCCGTTCAACACATCGGGCCAGGAGTGGGGGCTGCCGCCGTTCATTCCGTCGCGTCTGCGGGGCGCTCACTACCGACCGTTCATCGCCATGGTCCGCGCCGCCTGCCGTTCGATGGCCGGTGTGCGCATCGATCACGTGATGGGCCTGTTTCGTCAGTTCTGGATCCCCGAGGGGGGTGCTCCGGCGGACGGCACCTACGTGCAACTGCCCGCGTCGGATCTGATGGCGATCATCCGCCTCGAAGCCACTCGGGCCGGCGCGTTCGTCATCGGCGAGGACCTCGGCACCGTCGAACCGGCGGTACACGACGCGCTGCGCTCGAGCCGCATCATGGGAACCAAGGTCTGGTGGTTCGACACGAACCCATCGTCGTGGCCGGATCACAATCTGGCAACCGTCACCACCCACGATCTACCCACGGTGCTGGGCGTGTGGAAAAACACCGACGGCACCCCGGAGATGGCTGCAGCCTTGCAGCAGGCAGCGTCCGTCACCACCGGCATCGCCGCATCCGTGGAACTTCATCGACAGGTAGCGAGCAGTGCCGCTCGACTGTTCCTGGTAGCGCTCGACGACCTGGCCGGCTGCACGGAGCGCCCGAATCATCCAGGCACGCTGGGCGACGAACACCCCAACTGGTGCCGACGGATGCCAGCCGACTCGGCCGCGATCCTGACCGGCTCGCCGGGCGCCGAAATCATCGTCGCTGTCGCCCCGGAACGACGGCAGGACGCAACCTAGCGACGTAACGTATGGAGGATGGAACAAGCGATCCTGAACCTCACCTCCGGGCGCCGAGTCGGGTACGCCGTGGTAGGCCCGACGGACGGGACCCCGGTCATCTGGTGTCACGGCGGTCCGGGAAGCCGACTCGAGCCGGCGGAGTTCGAGGCAGAGTTGTACCGATTCGGCCTTCGTGCCATTGGGATCGACCGGCCCGGGTACGGTCACTCCTCGCTCCTTCCCGAACGCACCATCGCAGACTGGGTACCGGACGCAACTGCAGTGGCCGCTGCAATGGAGCTCGAGCGGTTCCTGACGGTCGGCGTTTCTACCGGTGGCGCCTATGCACTCGCACTTGCCTCCATGCGACCGGATCGAGTCCTCGCCGCCCTCGTCTGCTGCGCGATGAGTGACATGCGGGACGAAGCGTCTCGTTCCAGCTTGTGTCAACCGATCTGCGCAGGAATCTGGAATGCCCCGGATCGCGGAGCCGCTGTCGAATTCGCTCGTTCCAACTTCGGCGACCGGGGCGAGCGGATGATGAGTGTCGTCGACACCCCTCTGTGCCCGGCAGACCAGCGCTTCGTTGCCGAAAACGCCGAATACTCCGGCCGTGACGCCGCCAACGAGGCCAAGTTCGCGAATGGTGTCCTCGGGTACGTCGATGACCGACGCGCGGACGGGCAAGGATGGGCCAGCTTCGATATCGCCGATCTGCGCTGTCCTGTCACTGTGATGCACGGTTCGCACGACACCATTGTCGGCGTGAGCAATGCACGCCACACAGCAGCGCTGATTCCGCACTCCTCACTGCAGATCCTCGACGAGCAGGGACACGTGAGCGTCCTGCCATACCTGTTCGAACCGCTGGCGGCGCTCGCAGCGAATTCACGCATGTCGTAGCGACGCAGACTGGCTAGATGGCCTTGCCCGGGTTGAGTATGCCGAGCGGGTCGAAGCAGAACTTGATCCGGGCCATCAAGTCGCGTTCGAGACCACCCAGCGCGTCGGTGAGATATGGAACCTTCAGCACTCCAACGCCATGTTCACCGGTGATCGACCCGCCCAAGCGCAGCGCGAGCTGAACGATGTCATCGAAAGCAAGTTTCGCAGCGGACCTCGATGTCGCCGATGCGGGGTCGAACACGATCGTCGGGTGCAGGTTGCCATCCCCGGCATGTCCGAAGGTCCCTATCAACACCCCCCTACGACGTGCCACGCCGGCGATTTCCGTCAGCGCTTCAGCGAGCCGCGAAATAGGCACCGCAATATCGTCCAACAGCACCGACCCCTGCCGTTCCAGCGCGGGCAGCGCCTGGCGGCGGGCGTGGAGAAAGACGGTCGCCTCTTCCTCGTCCACGGCCTGACCCACAAACGTTGCGTCGCTCGAGCGACACACCTCAGCAACGAGTGCTATGTCGATTTCGGCGAAGCGGGTATCGCATTGCGCGATCAACAACGCTCCCGCGGCGAGGTCAAGGCCCATTCCGGTTGCTTCTTCCACAGCTCGAATCGTTGCGGCATCCATCAATTCGAGTAGCGACGGCTCCACGACACCGGCCATCGCCATCACCGCTCGCCCGGCAGCAGATGCCGACGCAAACGATGCCACCAGGGTGGCCACGGCATGCGGCGACGGTCGCAGGCGAACCGTTGCCTCCACCACGACACCCAGCGTTCCCTCGCTGCCCACGACCAGTCGAGTCAGGTCATACCCTGTCACGTTCTTGCGCGTTCGCGAACCCGTCGCGATCACAGACCCGTCAGCGAGGGCGACCTTCAACTGTGCGACGTGGTCGCCGGTCACTCCGTACTTCACACAACAGGCTCCGCCGGCGTTGGTCGCAATATTTCCACCAATCGTACTGATTGCTCGACTGGCCGGGTCTGGGGCATACCAGAGCCCGACAGCACTCGCGGCGCACGCAAGGTCGCCGTTCAACACACCCGGTTCCACGGTTGCCGTCTGTCCCACGGGGTCAACGTCAACGATCCTGTTCATTTCGGCCGTGCTCAACACGATGCAGCCCTCTACCGCGTTGGCCCCACCGGCGAGGCCGGTGCCTGCTCCGCGTGTGACCACAGGGACTCGATAGTGGGTGGCAATTCGCAGAGTTGCCGTGACGTCCACAACGCTGCGAGCACGAACGACCGCTATCGCGCAGCCAGCGGGAACATCAACGGCACTGTCGTACCTGAACGCCACCATCACGTCAGGGTCGACCACAACCCGTTCGCCCAACGCGGCGACCAGAGCGGCAACGGCGCTATCGCCAGTGTCGTCTGTCATCGTCAACGCACGCCAATGGTGAGGATGACGTTGGCGTACCAGCGTTGGTCGCCCGAGACCACGACTGCCGCAACGTCACCGCTGCTGCACGCCTCGTAGAACGAGGCACGCTCAAGTTGATCAAGCTCACCCGCCGAGTCAGGAAGTACGGATCGAAGCTCGGCCCATGCCTCCGGCTCAGATGCCATGGTGTACGGGCCTTCGTCATCCACTCTCATCACACACACAGCCTCGACCGGTGTGGCACTGACCAAAGCGCTCAGCACTTGCGTCACTGTCGCCACGCCTGGGCTGAGGTTCAAGTGAAACACGGGCGCGCCGAACGGCACCTGGGTGCTTGCAGGAAAGTTCGCGTCCGTGATCACAACTCGCGCACCGTGGCCCGCTCCGGCCACCGCTGCCAACAGACCGGGGTGGATGAGACTTCCGTACAACATCTGAACTCCTCGAGACGGGTGCTAATGAATCCGGCGGCCGACGCCAACCCAATACGGCGCCTTGACATCGTCATAGAGAACTTTGCCGTTAGCGCTCTTCGGAAGCTCGTCGACAAACGTCCAGTGCTTGGGCACTTCAAAGCGCGCTACACGAGCGCGCATATGGGCAACGAGTTCGTCAATGGTCGGGGTCTCTCCTCGAGCGACCAGGACAGCATGGAGCGATTCCCCCCAGTGCTCGTCGGGCACACCAACGACTGCAGCTTCGCTGATCGAGGAGTGTTCACACAGAGCCCGCTCGACTGTTGCCGGATACACGTTGTACCCCCCGGTGATGATCATCTGGTGTTGACGGCCGAGAAGCCAGAGGTATCCCGCCGAGTCCGTGACACCGATGTCACCGCCACTCACCCAGCCATCGCCGCGCATCGTGCCGGCATTCAGCTCAGCGGTTCCCCAGTATCCACCGAACACCCCCGGCCCGCGGGCCCATATCTCCCCCGGCTCGCCGACAGCCACAACACGCCGAGAACTCGGGTCTCGCACGCTGATCTCAGTTCCTCTGATGGCGCGTCCTACCGACGCTCGCAGCAGCGGATCGAGATGCTCTCTGCTGCCGAGGATTGTCACCGGTCCGGCCTCGGTGAAGCCGTAGACCTGTTCGATGACTGGACCGACGCGGGCAATCGCCTCGTCCAACAGGCCCAGATTCAATGGACTGGAGGTCACGATGATGTGCCTTGGCCGAAGGTCACACACATCGGGTGAGAGACCATCCACCAACCTTCGCAAGAGAGTGGGAACGAGCAGCAGTCGCGCATTGACTTCACCGTTCAGCGCTGCCCCGATGCGCTCCACGGACGGCGCCGGCAGTAGAAGGTTGCGTGCTCCGACTCGGTAATGTGGAAGCACCATGGTTCCGCCCGCATGGATGACAGGCGCGATGTGGACCATCACATCTGTTCGCTCGAACGGGATGTCGAATGCCACCATCAGTTGGTCAGCGATGTCGATCCATCGACGATCTGTCTCCACCAGGCACTTAGGCATCCCAGTCGTGCCGGATCCGAAGAACTGATACATCTCAGCGTCCAGACTTCGGCCAACCTTGGGCGCATCGACACTGCGTGTTGCGATCATCGGCTCGACGTCGACGAAGCCATCGTGTCGGCCATGGCTCCACCAGCGAGCGTCGGGTGACGCGGCTGTGAGCGCTTCCACGGCTGGCACCGTTTCGGGTCCGACGAAGACGTTCCGCGAGCGGCTGAAATTCATCTGGCGAGCGATCTCGCTCGGCGGATGCTTGGGATTGATCGTGACGGGGACAACACCCGCCTTCATGCAGCCCCATTGCACCACGATGCTTTCCAGTGTGTTCTCGTAGATCAGCGCGGCGCGGTCACCCGCCCTGAGCCCCTCGTCAAGCAGCAGATGTGCGAACTGATTGGTACGCGTTTCGACGTCGGCGAACGTGAGATCACGAGCCTCGGAGGAGAACGCGATCCGTTGGTCATAGAGCTCTGCTCCGCGCCGGATCTCGTCCACCATCGTTGTCCTGCTGTTCTCACCGACCTCGGTCACCCTGCCGCCTCCGGTGTGAGCGGGCGGTGGCAAGCCACGAAGTGGCCGAGCGCAACTTCCCTGAGCGGTGGTACCGAAGCGGCGCAGATGTCGTCAGCCAACGGACAACGGGTTCGGAAACGGCAACCCGATGGCGGATGGATCGGTGACGGTGCCTCGCCAAGGTTCGCGAGCAACTGCTGTCGCGGCCGAGCGGGATTGGGCACTGCCGCGATCAGCGCCGCCGTATACGGGTGGCGAGGTCGCAGGTACACGGCTTCGGATGGCCCGATCTCCGCCATTCGGCCCAGGTACATCACTGCAATGCGGTCACTGAGGTGTCGCACGACCCCGAGGTCATGCGAGATGAACAGCAGTGCCATGGAACGGCTGGCGCGGACGTCGCTCAGGAGATTCAGCACCTGCGCTTGAACTGACGCATCCAGTGCCGACACCGCTTCGTCGCAGACAAGAAGTTCCGGCTCGTTCATCAGTGCACGCGCAATGGCAACTCGTTGGGCCTGACCACCTGAGAGCGCAGCGGGGCGGCGACTTCCGAGTTCCGCTTCGTCGAGGCCCACGGCGGTGAGCATCGCCGTCACCATGGCCGCATCGTCGCCGGATCGACGGCCGCGCAGTGGCTCCGCAACAATCTCGGACACTCGACGCATTGGATGCAGCGACGACTTCGGATCCTGAAAGATCATCTGGAACTTCCGCCGCTGCCGTCGCAACTCGCGCGTGCCGAGCGAACCAAGGTCCACCCCAGCGACACGAACCGAACCCTGCGAAGGTCGCGGCATCATCATCACAGCACGCGCGAGCGATGACTTGCCACACCCGGACTCACCGACCATTCCAAGCGACTCGCCCTCGGCGATGTTGAGGCTGATGTCGTCAACCGCTCGAAAGTCGCCCAAGGGTCCTCGATAGCTGACCGACACGCGCTCGAGCTCTAGCGAGTTCATGAGACCTCCGCTGGGTGAAAACAGGCCACGTCGTGCTCGGGGGAGATGACGGTGAGCGTCGGCGACCCAGCACGACACATCGGCGAGGACGTGGAACAGCGAGGCGCGAATGCGCAACCCACCGGCAGGTCACCCAAGTTCGGTGGTCGTCCGTCGATACTGGCCAATCGTTCACCCGGCGCTCGCAAATGGGGGCGGGCAGCAAGAAGCGCCCTCGTGTAGGGCATCCGCGGCGCTCTCAGGAGTTCACTCGGCGACGCTGCCTCGACAATTCGCCCGGCGTACATCACGGCTACCCGATCGACAAAGGAAGCGACCATTTCCAGGTCGTGACTGATCAGGACCACCGCCAAACCACGACGTGCGCGGAGTTCGTCGAAGAGCGCGAGTATCTGTGCCTGCACCGTGACGTCAAGGGCCGTCGTCGGCTCGTCGGCAAGTAGCACCGAAGGATCCCCGGACAGCGCGATCGCTATCGCGACCCGTTGCCGAAGACCGCCCGACAGCTGCCCGGGATACTGACCAAGTCGAAGCTCTGCGTCATCGATACCAACCTCTTGCAACAAGGCCCCAGCTCTTGCCCGAGCTGCTCGCTTCTGCATTCCCTTCCGGCGAGTCAACATCTCCGTGATCTGGTGATCGATGCGGCGGACGGGATTGAGCGCCCGCATCGGATCCTGCAATACGACCGCCACACCGGTGCCGAGGTGCTGGCGGCGCTCTCTCGGCGGCAACTGCATCAGATCAACGCCGTCGACGACGACCTGACCTTCATAGCGAAGCGGTGGATCAGGCCAAATGCCGAGAATGCTGCGGACGAGGGAGCTCTTACCGCACCCAGACTCGCCTACGATGCCCAATGCCTGGCCACGCAGGACTTCCAGGTCCACGCCATCCACGGCCTTCACCGGCCCCGTGGAGCCCGCAAACCAAGTACGCATGTCGCGCACCTGCAGCGCCGCGTCGGTGGCGGTCATCGTTCATCTCGTTCGGTTACCGACTGGATGTATGTGCCAACGACGTTCAACGACAACACCGTCAGGGTCATGGCGCATGCAGGCACCAGGAGCAGATGAATCGCCGTGCCGAGGTAGCTCTTCGAGTCTCGGATCATGCCACCCCAGGTGGGTTGCGGCGGCTTGACGCCCGCGCCGAGAAAGCTCAGCGAGCCCTCCACCATGATGGCCACTGCGACCACGATCAAGGTGTACGCAAACACCAGCGGAAGCAATAGCGGGGCGATCTCGAAAAGGGCTACCTGAAACCTGCTCCTGCCGAGTGCGACAGCAGCCGACACATGTTCTCGCCCTACGAGCGACAGCACCTTGCTACGGGTCAGACGAGCGAAGGCAGGGACGGTCACCACACCAATCACGAACGTCACGGTGAAGGCGCTCGGCCCGAGAAAGGCAGTGAGGGCCAGGGCGAATACGAGTGCAGGAAAGGACAACAGGAAGTCAACCACCGCCATCAGAACTGCACCGATTCGGCCACCGACGAAGCCGGCCACCAGGCCCCACAGACTGCCGATCACGCATCCGATCAACGCCGCTGAGACGCCGATCGTCAACGAAAGTCGAGCGCCGTACACGGCCCGGCTGAGCAAGTCTCGTCCGAGTCGGTCAGTGCCGAGAGGGTGCGACAGCGATGGTCCGGCGAACGAAACGTCGAATTGTTTGAGCGGGTCACGAAACGGGAGGACGCCTGCAAGCAGTGCAGTAGCTATCAGCCCTGCGAGCCACACGATGGCAAGGGCGAAGCCCCAATTTCGAGGGAAGAGTCGCCGGCCGTTCATGCCGAACTCCTGACCCGCGGATCGAGTCGTCCGTAGACAGCGTCGATGATGACATTCACGATCACGTAGCTCGCGGCAACCACGACCACGATGCCCTGCACGACGACGTAGTCGCGTCCACCGATCGAGTCGACCGTCAACCGGCCGACTCCAGGCAGAGCGAACAGCGACTCCACGACGACGGCACCACCGACTACACGCCCGGCGTTGATACCGATCAACGTCACCAATGGGAGCGAGCACGGACGCAGCGCGTGGCGAACGAGCACGTACGAGGAGCTGAATCCCTTTGCCCGCGCAAGCGTGATGTAGTCCTCCGACAGCACTGTTCGTAGCTCGAACTTCAGCACTCGGGCATAAATCGCCGCCTCACCCAGAGCAAGGCACGTGGCCGGCAGCACGAGCGACCGAAGCCACGGCAGCACCCCATCACCGATTGGCGAGTACCCGATTGCCGGAAACACATGCCAACGAACGGCGAAGACGCTCACCAAGCCCAGCCCGAGAACAAAGGCGGGAATCGAAAGGATCAACGCTGTCGACGCGTCGAGCGCCCTGTCAAGGAGCGAACGAGGCCGCAGAGCGGCGAAGGACCCAGCGACGAAGCCGAGGACGATTGCCATTATCTGCGCGATCACGAAGAGGCTGACCGTGACCGGCAGCCGCTCAACGATCGATTCAACGACGGGTTGGCGGGTGATGAACGAGCGGCCGAGGTCGCCCGTCACTGCATTACTGAGCCAGTGCCAATACCTCGCAAGAAGTGGATCATCCAGCCGCAGCTCTGCGCGAATGGCTGCGATCGCATCCTCGCCCGCGGTCGGCCCCGCCATCGATCGTGCAATGTCACCCGGGATCAGGCTCGTGAGCAGAAATCCGGCCACGGTCACGGCCAGCAATGTGACGACGACCCGGGCAAGTTGGCCTGGCCATCGGCGGCGCGATCGACGCGTCGAAGTCCGAGTGGGGGCTTCCCCGGCGCCCTCGATGACGCTCATCGGCGTGGCCCGGCGGCGTCGAGACGATGATCGAGCAAGATCTTGCCGATGTTCTTGTCGTCACGCACGACGCAGAGCATCGTGCCGACTTCATCGAGGGCGTGAACACCAGTCACCACGCTCGTCACATCGATCGCGCCGGACATGACGAGCTGTCGAGCACGATCAAACTGCCAGCGTGACGCCAGTGCCCCCACAACACACACTTCGCGAGCGACGATTCGGTCGGTGTCCACCGCGACGGTCGGATGACCACACACGCCGGCCAACACCACCGTCGATCCCGGTGCGGCCAGGTTCACTGCCTGGGTGACCACAGATGGAACTCCGGTGACTTCGATCACGGCGCGAGCCCCCAATCCAGCCGTCAATTCTTCCACGACGCTGCCGACATCTTCAGTCCGGGGATCCACCACGGCATCAGCGCCAAGCTCACTGGCCAGATTCCGACGGAACGCGCTGGGCTCGGACACCACGACCGTCAACCCGCTGACCTTGGCCGCCTGCATGGTGAGAAGCCCTGCCGGCCCAGCACCGAGAACCACGATGGTGTCCCCGGCGTTCGCCGACGCCTTAGTCACGAAATGCAGGGCGCAGGCGAGAGGCTCGATCATCAGCGCCGAGAGGGGATCGATGCCCGAGACGACCGTCGCTTGCCGAGCGGGAACGGACACGAACTCAGCGAAGCAGCCGTCGCGCGTGATGCCCAGATGAGCCGATGACTGACAGAGGTTCGGGAGGCCCCGCCGACAATGATCGCAGGCGCCGCACGGCAGGAGCGGCTCGATGACCACGTGGTCGCCCACGACAAAGCCACCCATGGAGTCATCGAGATCGATCACCTCCCCGACCACCTCGTGGCCCATTGTCACAGGGAGGTCGCGAACGCCCGCGGCGCCTTCGTAGAGCACATGCACATCGGTGGAGCAGATGCCGGTCACGATCGGCCGGATCAACAGCTCCCCTCGGGCCGAACGAGGTTTTGCCACAGTTCGAAAAGTTGCCTGACCGATCGCCTGCATCCGAAAGGCTCGCATGTTGTTCCTATCGTTCGTCATCTGCCCACCGGTTCAAATCAGCGCAATCGGTCGCATCGCGAATCCACCTGTCGTACCGGCAATTTTTGGTGCCAGTGCGATGTAACAGCACTCGTAGATCCGCTCCGCAGCGAGTTCCTCAAGGTTGTGCAGCTCACCCAGGTGCACCCCTTGTTCGACGAGTGCATAGTGGTGAACCGGATGGAACGACGAGCCGTCAACAGGGGGGAACACCTCCACCATCGATGTATCCGACGCCAGCAGTACCGCACCGCAGGACTCCACCAAGTATTTCGCGCCCTCCAACGTGAGACCGGAGGAATCCGGACCGCGCAGCACGTCGTGGTCATGGCCTCGTTCGCCCCAACCTGACAGCGTGCCCGTTCGAAGCATCACCACGTCGCCCGGCCGAACAACCGAGCCTTGAGCCGCGAGTGTGGCCTCAAGATCATCGCGCCCGATGGGCGTACCCGGCGCGAGTACCGGCACTCCGCGCCACGACGCCACATCGATCATCACCGCATGGGCGATGATCGGCGGAATGTTCTCTGCCCCTGCACGCCTCGGGCCGAAGTCGCCACCGTCAGCAGCCACGTTGAATCCGTTGTACCAATGATGGTCCTCACCACATGTGATGTGCGCAAGACCGTCGAGCTGCGTGCCAAGATGATCACAAGCCATGATCATCGACGTCGAAAATCCGAGTTCGTCCTGGAATGCCCCAGACCGGACGATGTCGAGGTCACGTTCCCTCAGCACGCCTTCCGGACTGCGGAAGGAAAGGACCTCGGTGTGTGGATGCACAGGCGACAGATACGAATTGCGATCGACAGTCACGCCCAGGTCAAACACCTGTCCACTGCGTATCCCGCTGAGAGCCGCAAGCGTTTCCCGGCGACCAAGTGCGTTGAGCGCACCAACCTCGTCGTGCGGCCCCCACACCCATCCCCACCCGCGATCAGGGGCCCACCTACCTGTTTCGGTCACCAATTCACCCCTAACTCCGTGACGAATGTTTGCGCTATCATAGCACTCGGCGTAATGAGGTCAAACGCGCCGCCGATACCCCCGACCTCCGAAGGAGAGTGATGGAGATGAGCATCCCGGAGCGCCGGACGCGTGCGACGCTTGCGGATGTGGCCGCGCAGGCTGGCGTCTCGTCCATGACCGTGTCCCGAGTCGTCAACAACTCCTCGCTGATCAGCGACAACACTCGGTTGCGGGTCGAGGCCGCAATGGAAAAGGTCGGCTACGTCCCGAACAGCCTCGCCCGCGGGCTCGTAGTACGACGCACCGACGTCATTGCACTGATCGTTGCCGACATCATGCACTCGTGGTTCACCGAGCTCGGTCACCAGATCGAGGTCGAGGCGACGGCGCTCGGTCTGCTTCTCGTCTTCGGCAATACGGATGACGTACCGCAAACGGAGGTTGCCTATGTGGACAAATTCAGCTCGCTGCAGGTCGATGGCATGATCATTGCCCCCGCGTCCGCCGCTTCTATCAGGAACGTCGAGGTCCTGCACCGACGCGGCATTCCGTTGGTCCTGATCGACAGAGAAGTGAAGGGAGTAGAGGTTGACGTCGTGCGCGGCGACAGCTATTCCGCGAGCAAGCAACTCACCACTCATCTCATCGATCACGGGTACCGCGAGATCGCCATGGTGTCCGGCCCACAGGACGTGTGGACGGCGAATGAGCGTGTGCGTGGGTATCGATCCGCAATGAAAGCTGCTGGGCTTCAACCACCGAAGGATGCGGTCGTGCGGGCACCCTTTACCCGCGACGGAGGGCGACATGCCGGCAGCCAACTGCTCGTGTCGGATGCTCGCCCGCGGGCTGTAGTCGCCGGCAACAGCTCTCTCGCGCTCGGTGTGCTTGACGTGGCCACTGAACTCGGCCTGCGTGTTCCGGACGAGTTCTCCATCGTCACGTTCGATCATGTTGACTCATCCCCATTTCCGCCGTTCCTCACCTGTTACAGCCAACCGGCCAAGGAGATTGGGTCGCTCGCCCTGAAGATGCTGCTGGAACGGCTGCAGGGACTCGACGCGGCACCACGACGCGCGGTGCTGCCGGGCCAACTTCACGTCTACGGCTCATGCGGAAACCACTGAACGTTTGATCTGTCGAGCTGTCCGGCACCAAAACCCCGTCGACACAACAACGGATGCCAAGCCCGCCACCATCGCCGAGCTCGTCGACCGTCGTCATCAATGGACCTGAAGGGTCGAATCCATCGATCGATTTGCCGCGGATCCACTGACCGTCCTTCATCTGCAGGTCGCGTGCCGAGAGGTCATTCAAAAGGTGTGTCAGATTCACGCGGCGCTCATTCCGCCATCCATCACCCATGCCGCACCAT
>DAORTY010000005.1:18192-61857 GCA_035432905.1 Ilumatobacteraceae bacterium
GTGTGTCAGATTCACGCGGCGCTCATTCCGCCATCCATCACCCATGCCGCACCATTGACGAAGCGGCCGTCGTCGGATGCGAGGAACGCGATGCCGGCGGCAACCTCCTCCGGCGCTCCCAGACGACCATCTAGCTGTCGGGCGGCCATCAGCGCCCGCGCAGCAGTCGGGTCCTCGGCGCCACCAAGAATTCGGCCGATCCACTCGGTATCGACTGTGCCGGGGCACAGCGCGGTCGCACGGACGCCCTCGCCGGAGTGATCCACGGCGATCGCACGGGTGAGCCCGATCACCCCCGCCTTGGACGCGCAATATGCGGCCCGCTCGCGGATGCCGACAAGGCCGGCGACCGACGCCACGTTCACGATCACCCCTCCCCCTGCGGCAATCAACTGAGGTAGCGCTGCGCGACACATGACGAAAGTGCCAGTGAGATTGATCGACAGCACGTGGGCCCACTCCTCGTCGCTGGTGGAGGCCGAGTCCTTCCTCACTCCCACTCCCGCAACGTTCGCGAGGAGCCACAGCGGCTGATCGAGCGATCCGATGCGACGGAACAGGCGATCTACTCCCTCGACATCGCGGATGTCGAGGGCGACAGAGATCGCAACGTGTTCTCCCACCAGTTCAACAGTCGCGGCCAGTGCCGACTCGTCGAGGTCGACAAGCGCTAGCGCATAGCCATCGTCCGCGAGGCGTATGGCTGTCGCGCGCCCGATACCGGATCCGGCGCCGGTGACAAGGGCGAGACGGCGATGCCCTGCAGTTGGTCGCGCGTCGGTCATCAGGGGTCCTCTTTCTGAGTCGTTGGAATCGGCGGTCACCCGACCGCCAGGGCTGGTGTGACGGTCGGCTGACCGCCACACCAGCCAGGGGGACCTAGTTGTCGATCCAGAGGCTTTCGGCCTCGAAGACGTGGAGGATGTTCTCCGCAAAGCCGGCCGCACCACCCGGCAGCGTCCAGGTATCGATGCCACGCACATTTGCCTTCGCGATCACCGCGTTCACGTTGCCTCGCAGATAGATCACCGGCACGTTCTGGGCGAGCAAGTTCTGCAGATCCACGTACGCCGCAACACGATCCTTCAGCGCGACAGATCGCCGCCCGGTCAGCAGTGCTGCGTCGATGTCTGCATCCTCGAAGTTGGGGATGTTGATCGGGCTCGACGAGAAGTGGAGATTTCTCATCCACGTGTCGGGATCGATGAAACCGGGGGTCAGGTGGATCAGCACATCGAAGTTGCCGGCGGCCGCAGTCTGAATGGATGTGGCGTAGTCAACCGGGTCACCAAGCGTGGCATCGACACCGGCATCCGCCCACATCGACTGCACCACCTGGTTGAGTTCCTGGTGCGCCGTGTTGTTCCGCACGGTCAGGGTCAGCTTGACGTCCGTCCCGGTTTCGCTCTCGTACTCGGCAATCAGTCGCTTGGCCTCGTCGAGATCGAAATCGAATCCTCCGATTTCAGCAAAGAACGGGCTCGTGGCAGGGAAGGCCGAGGATGCCGGCTCGCCGATACCATTCCAAATCACCTTGATCAAGCGGTCCTTGTCGATCGCCAGCGCCAGCGCCTTTCGCACCCGAACGTCGTTGAGCGGAGCCTTGGCAGTGTTGAGGAAGATGGTGTCTACGCCTTCCTGGCGCAAGAACACCTGGTAGTCCGGGTCATTCTGGAACGACTCGATCACAGGCCCCGATTGCGTGAAGATGAGGTCGAGATCGCCGGCCCGCAGGGCACTGGCACGAGCATCATCATCCGGAATCGGTCGGAACTCGACCTCGTCGAGGTACGGGTACTCGGGGCGGAAGTAGTTGGGGTTGCGGACAAGCGTCATGTGGTCGTCACGGACCCACTCGTCAAGGACGAACGGTCCTGCGCCGACGGGCGACGCGGAGATTCCGTCCTTACCGAGTTCGGTCACTGCCTTTGGCGACGCAAACCAAAGGCCACCCTCTGCGAGTGTGGCGGGCAGGGGTGCCCACGGTTCATTCGTCTCGATCACCACTGTGGTGGGACCCTCGACCCGAACCTCCTTGATGAAACCTCCGCCGGAAGCGGTGGGAGCGCCCTCCTCAAGAAGCCGGTCGAACGTGAACTTGACTGCTTCGGCATCGAGGGGCGTGCCATCGGAGAATTTGAGATTCTCCCGCAATTCGATCGTCCACACCGTGGCATCTTCGTTCGGCGTCACAGATTCAGCGACGAAGGGTACGACGTTCATCGAGGCATCAACGGCGGTCAGCGTGTCATAGATCGCTGACCCGATCGTCTGCCCGCTACGCCCGTTCGAGGAGTAGATCGGGTCGAGACCCGGCGTTTCGGCATCCATACCGATGACCAGTCGTCCGCCGGTTTTCGGGCCCGACTCGTCGATTGTCGACTCGCTGGGTGTGGCGTCGATGGTGGACTCGCTGGATGTGGCACTTGGGTCCGAGGCTTGTGAGGGCGACGGAGACGAAGTGTCATCGCCACCTCCACAGGCGGCAGCGACCATTCCCAGCAGGACGATCCCTGCGAGACGGCGGCGATTCTTACGCATTGTTTTCCTCCGGTTGTGATGTTCTGGTTGATTGCGGGATGTGGTTCAACTACCGGACAAGCCGGTCTGCAAGGACTGCATCGATCTTTCGATGCAGGTCCTCGTTCGTGGTCGCCTTTTCGAACGGGAGTCGTTCGATGTCGGCGGTGACGGTGTGGTGATCAGGTCGCGGTACACCCTGGATGTCCTCGAGGTAGACGAATGCGGTGGCGCAATAGTCGTCGACCCGTTCGAACAGGCCGCCTCCGCTGATCTCGCTCAGTTCAGGGAATTCGCCGAGCGGTAGCCAACCCGTCGGCATTCTCGACGTACGCAGCGCGTGAAACTCATCGGAGCGTTCGGCAGAGAAGAACGCCGCCCCGATCTGCTGAATCGTTACGCGCAGGCCGCGTTCGAAGACGACAGGGTCAAGCGCATGCCAGCGGTAGAAGGACACCAGGTCCTCTGTCTTCTCCTCACCGTCCACAACGGGCGGCCCGACATGCAACGGTGACCCCATGTATGGCGCGCTGTGACGACCGAGGCCCCACGCACTGCTGACATAGTCCTCCAGCCCGGTTCCGCAGATCGTGGGGTACTCGTCGTCATCGTCGATGAACATCTTGACCTCACCCTCTCCGTACCAATGGGTTCGATCCTCCAGGATCCGCACGCCGACGTTGCAACCGGCGAACCGACCACGCCCCCGTAGTCCCTCAAGAATGGCGAAGTCCTGCCCGAGCGTTGTCGGATTCTCCCGACGGAACACAGCGTGCAGCAGTCCGCCGGATCGCTCCGGATCCTGGGTCCAGGTGATCTGGTGATAGATGGCGAACGGATGTGGGGAACGGTTCTGCAGCTCGAAGCGCACCTTGGACCGGAACGGGATCGGCAGGTAGCTCGACATGCCGCGCCCCTCTGCGCAGGACGAATACTCGGAGTAGTACTCCGTGAAACGACCGTGCGGGAGGCCGAAGTAGTCCAACAGCGGAACCGAGATACTCGGCTCGGTCGAGTCGTCGTAGAACACCTCCAGGTGCAGCGACCTCATCTCCTCCGGCGGCGCCAGCCGAAAGGCGATCCAGAAGTGGCGCACTGTTCCCGGCCCCTCGAGTTCGGTCAGAACCATCGTCTCGCCCGCGGGAACGACACTGCAGGGCCGGCCCTTGCGGCCACCCGCGACCGTGCCACCGGCACCAGGGGCACCACTCTCATTCTCGAAGGAAGCACTCCTGGTCGAGTAGCCCGGAAGAAGGTTGGACATGTCAGCGATCATGTTGCGCGCTCTTTCTCTTGGTTGGTCATCACATCGTCATCGAGACTCGGCGTACGGACAAAGTGCGCACGCGCGCTTGCTCTCCCAGGGTCAACGCTCCAGCAACAACCCCGTCGACGGCGCGCAGCAGTGACTCCACTGCACCGCTTGTGTCGACGACGCTCACCACAACGTCCGCGATCGCCGTCCACGACGGATCGGTCGCCGCCGTCAACACTGGCGCCACTGGCGAGCCGAGTGGGCCAGGCCTGTCGCCAAGGACAACGACAAGGTGACACCCGGAGGCCACGAGCGCCGACACCTCCTGGGCATCGCTGCCCACGGACGCTTGCCCGAGCGTCGCGGTCGCCATTTCGGGCAGCGAGTTGCTGACCGATCGGCCGCGGCCCAGCGCGTAAAGATTCGGACCGTGCACCACAGCTCCACGGCGAGCGAGTTCCGCAACCAGGCCACCCGGCACGCCGGAACGGGCGATCGACGAGCCATCTTCAACGAGCACACCGACCTTCAGCGATCGCAGGTCACCAGCCAATGGAACGGCCCGAGGGGTCAGTTCGTCGAGCTGACGGATGACTTCGGCAACGACATCATCATGACCCGCGTGGTCTTGGAAGCGAACGACGGCCGTCGGCACGGCCCGACCCATCCGGGCAAGCATGAACTCGGGTTGGTTCGACTCGCACCCCAAACTCACCAAGACGGTTGCCGCAACATGCGGATGACCTGCTGTCGCTGCCAACATCGTCGAAAGACCGGCAACGTCGTGGTCGAACATGCCGCACCCGTGCTGGTGCGTGAGCACGGCCACGTCCGGCCGAATTCGCTCCACCATCTCAACAACGCGGTTGACGCAGCTGACCGTTGGAACTACCAGTACCTTGCGACGAATCGCCAGTTCGGAACGATCGATACTCATCGGGCGCCACCAACAGCTCGAAGGCTCACGAGGTTGTGGCAATGCACATGTTCGCCGCGTTCCACGGACGATGTCAGCCGCCCGATGGGCTGACCGTACTTGTGGATCAGTGCTCCCCCGGCGAGCGCCGTACGGGCCACCTTGTGGCCGGCCGGGATGGAGCTGAGCGAGGTCAACCGCTCGCACTCACCCACGACAATGGCGTCGCCGACGGACGCCGCCGTCAGCAGCACGACCACCTCATCGTTCGGGTGCAGCAAGAGACCCGGAACGTCGGCACCCGTCGCGACGGCGACCTCGGCGCTCGACGCCAGGCGATCAGACACGGGGTCCACCCCCTACGACCATCGGCGGCAAGGCGAAGTCCCATTGGCGGGCCTCCTCGGCCACGGTGCGCTGCCCAGATGCGACAGCGAGCAGCACGGCCAGAAGCTCGTCGGCGAGTGGCTCCATGCCCTCATCAAGAGCCCTGGATGCGTCAAAGTCGATCGTGCCGACAAGCTGTCGAGCGATGGCGGAGTTGGTCGACAGCTTGATCGTGGGAACGATCGGCGAGCCGGTCGGAGTACCTCGGCCCGTAGTGAACACGACGATCTGCGCTCCGCCCGCGGCGACGCCCGTGAGCTGCTCGACGTCATGTCCCGGAGTGTCCATCACAACGACGCCGGAGCGCGTCGGGCTTGCGCCATATGCGACAACTTCCGTAAGCGGCGATTTGCCAACCTTGCAGATGGCACCCAACGACTTCTCCTCGATAGTCGTCAATCCACCAGCCTGGTTGCCTGGCGAGGGCTGCGCCCCACGCAGGTCGACGCCGAGACCTATCGCGATGGACTCCCAACGCTGCGTCAATTCGAGCAGGTGGCCGCCGGCTGCCGCACTTGACGAGTGGGAGGCAAGCAGGTGTTCGGCCCCGATCAACTCAGGAACCTCACCGAGAACTGCTGTGGCGCCGGCGGCAACCAGTCGGTCGACGACACGTCCCAACAGTGGATTCGCAGTGAGACCAGACAACCCATCGGAACCCCCGCACTCGGTCGCAACGATGAGCGCCGACACATCGACAGCGACTCGTCGTTGCGAGGAACAGCGCCCTACAGCGTCGCTGGCGGACTGGGCAAGGACGTCAACCAGAAGGCCGAGGGCGCCCACCCCGCTCAAGCTGTGATGGCGCACCGGAACACCGGCCGCCTTGATCATTTCTTCGAGCAGCACGTCCAGCGGCGACGCTGTGAGACTCACCAACAACACTTCGCCAACGTTGGGGTTGGTCGCGAATCCTGCCAGCACCTGACGCTCGAACTCGCCGATACCTCCATCGAGAGCGTCGTGCACGCGCGCCGCGACAACGCCAGTCACCCGACTGGCGACCTCGTCGACAACAGCATCAAAGTGACCCGACAACGGCAGGAGGAGAACATGATTTCGCGTACCGGCGCGGCGCCCCGTCCTCGCGTATCCGTCGAACTTCAATTCCCCTCCCCCAAGGTCGGCCACCAAATGGTAGCGCTAACGTGTTAGCGCAACCATAGCACTCGCAAGGTGAAAGTCAAGTGCCTCGATTCCGCCGCGAGCAGGCCCGCAGACTCACCTCCAGGTGAGTCGCCGGGTCCGCCGCGATTGTCACGGCAAAGGAACACCCCACCGAGGCGTCGTCTCGCCTCGACGAGCGCGGCGCGGTGCTCGTCAGCACCCGTTATCAACCAGTGCAGCAGGCGTGAGCCGCCGCAAACCAAATCAGGTGCCCGAGGTGGGACTCGAACCCACACGCCCTTTCGGACAACGGATTTTGAGTCCGACCGGAGCCCGCCCACTGACACTGCCTCTGAGCAGGTGGCACATGTTGACTGAGTCGGACTGTAGCAGCCAATCCGTCCTCAACTAGGACTACCAATGAGACAGTCGAACGTGCGTGGAACACGCTAGAGGACACGTCTCAGCGAGCGGACCTCAGACGGCGTTGGCGCTCGGGATCGCCCACCCGACGAACTCGCAGCTTCCAGAGTTGGTGACGTTGATCTGAAAATCGATTGCCCACGGTCCGGTGATCGGGTCGGAACCGAAGACGGTGAACATGTAGTTGACGGTCTGGCTGGCACCGATGCTGAGATTCTGCTCCGTGCCGTCCGTGATGTTCACAATCGTGCTGACGGTGTTTTGGTAGTAGCGAGTGCCTGCTGGACCCGAAATCGTCAGGTATGCCTCAGTCGAGAAGGGTCCCATCCGGCGACAGACCCCGGTGATGGTGGCGTGGGCGCCAGCAATGAGAGTGTCGCTCACTGTCCCCACCGAGGTCGGGTACTGCCGAATTGTCCAGATGGCTTGTAGCCCAGGGACAGCCGGACCCTGGGGTCCTTGCGGGCCGTCGGCTCCTTGCTCACCCTGTGGTCCTTGCTCACCCTGTGGTCCTTGCTCACCCTGTGGTCCTTGCTTACCCTCGTCGCCGGTGGGCCCTGGCAGGCCCGAGGTGCCCTGGATGCCTGGCTCGCCCTTTGGACCGGCCGGGCCAGGGTTCTCCGCAATTATGGAGTCGACGTCCGTCTTGGTGTAGTACCGATCGTCGTGATCGTGCGCAACGAAGTAGCCGTTGACGTCGGCGATCACGTTGACCGTGCCTGCCTCGTTGTAGGTGCTGATCTGCCCAGCGCTAGACAGCTTGACCGTCACCGAGTTCGGTGTCGGTTGCTGCCCGGCCAGCCAGTTCAAGTTCGAGGCGTTGGGCATCCCAACATCAGACGGCCAGATGCGGAGATGACTGTCCGCCGTCGGATTCACGATGGTTACGTTCAGCGATACCGACAATGCGTCCGACGGGACGCTGCACTGACCGTTTGCTCCCCGAACGGTCCACACAGCCACCTCCTGGGCACCGAGGGGCATCGGCCTGGGACCGACCGTCGTCGGCGCCGGCCTCGTGTCGAACAGCCGACACGGCACCATCGACACGAAGACGGCTCGATCTCCGGAACTGACTGACGCCTGCGCCGACTGCGTGGCCCCTACGGCGCCTACTGCAATCGCCACGGCAGCGCCGAGCGCTGCCCACCGTGACCTGCTGGGGAGTTCGTGCACTGGGTAGTCCCTTCATACGAGACCGGGGCGTGGGTCGCCGGACGACCATGTCTAGTCCAACCCCAGGGAACGGCGGGACCTCAATCCACACCACTGCTCGGCCGAGGGCCTCGACCATGGCGGCGATCTCGACCAATGCGGCCTGCAGTTCGTCCATCATCTCCTGGGCGATGATTTCCGGGCTGGGAAGGTCAGCGGCATCCTCGAGGCTGTCGTCCTTGAGCCAGACGATGTCGAGGTTGGCCTTGTCCCTCGCCACCAGATGCTCGTACGTGAACGGCCGGAACCACTTCGGACTCGACCCGCTCACTTCGTGGTTTACCGGGTCGGTAAAGCTCCACGAACTCGTCAAGGTGCCCTCGACGGAGCGGCTTGGTCTTCTGAGTGAAGTGTTGGTTGGTGCGGAAGTCGTAGACCCACAGCCTCTCAGTCCATGGCCGGTCCCCTGCCGGCCGCTCTTCGAGAACAACTCGTGCGACGACAGCGCCAATGCGTCCCCTGATCAGCGGTGACCAACGCAAAGAGAACACCTGGAGTAAGGGGCGCCTGGGGTGAAGCGGCAGCTCAAGCAGCCATTCCGAAGGCCGCCATCGACGGGAAACACCCGCTCGCCATGACCAGCGGCCGGCGGTCCACTTTGTCGGCGGGGCCTAGGTCCTGGCAGGCTCTCCACGACACGACGACCGACGGAGGTCCAGGCGTGAAGTATCCCGGCGTGCCCGAGGCCCTGTACCACTACACGAGCGTCACGGCGCTCCGAGGGATTCTCGCTTCCCGGAGCATCTGGGCGACGTGCACCTCAGATCTGAGGGACTACATCGAGATCGAACACGGCCGTCGAATTGCCCTCACGGTTGGGGCCGAGCGACTCAAGGCGAGGCCGGACGAGGATCCAACCTTGTTCATCGTGGAGCGGTATGGCCCAGACGAGCCCGAAGGCTGGGCTCTGAAGACGTACCTCGATTCAGTAGCCGTTGCCTCGTTTACCGACCTTGCAGATGACAACAACCAATGGGTGAACTACGGCGACCAGGCGGCTGGGGTAGCTCTCATGCTCGATCCGAGGTTGATGCTGGAGAAAGCTGCGTTGGGCCCAGCGGCGTGGTGGCCAGAGTGGTTGCTTGTGTCCGCCAGATACACGCTGGCCGACAACCGAGAACTCGTCGACGACACCTTCGAGTGGTATGCGAAGAAGTTGGTCGACACCTTCACCGGCAAGGACCCAGAGCGGGATCCACTCGATGTCTGTTATGGGATGGCGATCTCCTTCACCTCAACTCTGGCGTCGATGAAACATGCAGCGTTCGCAGGTGAGCGGGAGTGGCGGCTTACCACCATGGTGAGAGACGAGTGGCAGCTGAATCCCCAGACGGGCAGGCGCTACAAGCCCATCGACCTCTGGAACGACTCCGACGATTGCCCGATCATTGGGGTTCAGGTCGGTCCAGCTGCGCCCGCAGCAACCGAGGGAATCGTTCACGCCGAACTGAAGAAGGCAGGCTTGGACGTCGCCCAAGTCCCAGTTGGTCGGTCCGCTATCGAATAGGTGGATCGAGCGTGCCCCCATACACCAGCGTGCCCCGTTGCGGTCTTGGACCGGAAGGACATCGGTCAGACGAGGCGACCTTCTCACACCATCCGCTCACCGACCCAATCGTGCTCAACTACATGGCATGAGCGACCGAACTCACCGTGCCCTCCGACTGACAGCCACCAGGGAACGCGTCACGCGAACCCCACCACTCCGCGGGACTCATACCAGAGCGCTGGCACGACTGCCGCTGCTGCGCCGGTAGGCATAGTCCGGCCCGAATACTCTGCCGTCAAGTGCCGCTGCAGTTCCACAGACGGCCGTACTCAGCCACAGCGACCTGTTGTGCAGAGGCCCTGGTGTAGACGGTCGCCATGGCGGTCGAGGACCAGCCAAGGATCCGGGCCAGCGACCTGTCTCACTTCCGCCCCGAGTGAGCCATGACGTGGCGAACCAACGGCGGATGGCGTGCGGTGTCAGCGTGTAGTTCGAGCGTTCGCTGATCACTCTGCCAACGAGTGCCGGCCCGTCGTGCGAGGCCCACAGGTTGGTTCCTCGATCGGGTCACACCTGAGCCAACGGCGCACGTGGAGCGCCGTTTCTTCCGTGATCAGCACGAACATGGGGACCAACTTGGACCTGGTGGTGACGATGAGGCAGTCGTCGAGCTGGAGGTCGTTGACGGTGAGCCGGCCGATCTCACTGCGACGAGCCCCCGTCGAAACGATCAGATGAAGAGGCGCTCGATCACGGAGGTCTGCTCGCTTGCGGCCCTTGAAGGAGAAAGCGACGTGGTGGCGTCGTCCTCGGCGGTCAGCATCGGTTCGCTCTCCGTCCGAATGACGAGGGGGTGGGTCGGGTCGACCGTGAGAGCCCTCCTCCACCGCCCATCGGTAGTAGGCACGAAGGTGTCGCAGGACGAAGGCCGCACCGTTCGTGGAGTGGTCCGTTTGCCACGCCGCCAGCTACTGCTCCAGCTCTTGATGGGTGACCCTCAGAGGGCCCTTCCCCGTGTCGGCCTCCAGCCGATCGAGGACCGATGGGTAGCGGTCAATCGTGCTCGCTCGAGGGCCACAAAGGGCCCGATCGTCGAGGAACTCAAGTACCGAATCCGTTGACATTTCTGCGCTCCAGTTCTGCTGCCAGAACCTGCTCAGAATCGTAGGGGCCGGACGGACGATAACCGTGACCTGGACCGTCGTCTGCAACTGTGCCCGAGGTGGGACTCGAACCCACACGCCCTTTCGGACAACGGATTTTGAGTCCGTCGCGTCTGCCATTCCGCCACTCGGGCGAGCGACTCGGGAGAGGCTATCGGGCTGCTGGGCCGCGCCGTCACACAGGCACTGCGAGTTACTCGCCGGTAGCTGAAGGTACCCATCGGTAACCGTCTACGCTCAGCACATCATGCTTGCGTTCACTTTTCCCGGCCAGGGCTCTCAGCGCCCGGGCATGGGTCGACCCTGGGCCGACCACGACAGCTGGGAACTCGTGGCAGAAGCGTCCGAAGTTGCTGAACGCGATGTCGCTCGCCTTCTACTCGACGCCGATGCCGACGAACTCCGCGACACACGAAACGCACAGTTGACGACGTTCGTCTCCAGCTTGATGGTGCTCGACGCGGTCGAACGTCTCGGCATCGAGCCCAGCTTCTGCGCCGGCCACAGCCTTGGCGAGTACACAGCGCTCACGGCCACCGGCGCGCTCGGTTTCGACGAGGGCGTGCGCCTCGTGTGCGAACGTTCCGACGCCATGCATCACGCCGGCAACGACAACGTCGGCACGATGGCTGCAGTGCTGGGCCTCGACGACGACCAGGTCGAGGTTGCCTGTCGCCGCGCCGACAGCGAGGTGTGGGTGGCGAACTTCAACGCACCCGGTCAGGTCGTCATCGCCGGATCCCCCGAGGGCGTCACCGCGGCCAGCATCATCGCCAAGGAACTCGGAGCCAAGAAGGTCATGCCGTTGCAGGTCTCCGGTGCCTTTCACACGCCGTTCATGGCCCCGGCCCGCGACCGACTGCGCAAGGCCATCGCCGATGCCAACCCGCGCGACACAGAAGTGCCGGTCATCTCCAACGTCGACTCGCTGGCGCACGACGCCGGGGGCGAATGGAGCAGCCTGCTCTCCGCACAGCTCAGCAGCCCGGTGCGTTGGAAGCATTGCCTCTTGACGATGTCGGGCCTCGGCGTACGCGACTTCGTGGAACTCGGGCCTGGCGGAGTACTCACCGGCATGGCCAAGCGCACGGTCGACGGGGCTCGCACCATCTCGGTGTCGACGCCCGACGAACTCGACAAGCTGCTCGACTGGGTCAACGCCGGCACACCTCGCGCCACCACGCAGCACGAAGGCGAGCACCTGTTTGCCGCCGAGCGTCTGGTCGTCAGCCCCGCAGCAGGCGTCTTTCTGCCCCTGGGCAGCATCAGCGACGGCGCCACCATCGCCGTGGGCACCGTCGTGGGCCACATCGGCGACACCGAGGTCCGCTCGCCGTTCGCCGGCATTTTGCAGAGTTACATCGCAGTCGAAGGCGAGCGCGTCACCCTGCGCCAGCCCATCGCATGGTTGAGGACGGTCTGAACATGCCCGCACTACCCCCGAACGTCCGTGGCGCCATCATCACCGGCTGGGGCACGGCGCTGCCACCCCAGGTGGTGACCAATCACGACCTGGCGAAGACCATCGAGACGTCGCACGACTGGATCGTCGAACGCACCGGTATTCACGAGCGCCGCGTGGGTGGCAGCACCGTCGGCCTCTCCGTCGAAAGCGGTCGCGCCGCCTTGGAGATGTCGGGTGTCGACCCACTCTCCATCGACGCGTTGATTCTTGCCACCACCACCCCGGACCGTACGGTGCCCGCCAGCGCCCCCGCAGTACAAACCGAACTCGGCTTGAAGTGCGGCGCATACGACCTGAACGCTGCCTGCAGCGGGTTCGTGTACGGACTCGTACAAGCCCACGGAATGATCGCCATGGGAGCCAAGAAGGTGCTGGTGATCGGCACCGACACCCTGGCCCGCATCACCGACTGGTCCGATCGCAACACCGCAATCCTGTTCGCCGACGGCAGCGCCGCCGTGGTCATCGAGGCCGTCGAAGGCCCCGGCCAGCTCATGGGCTGGGACCTCGACGCCGACGGCGCAGCAGAGAAGTTCCTCTACGCCGAAGTCGGTGGCTTGTTGCAGATGGACGGCAAGGAAGTGTTCCGCAAGGCAATACGCATCATGGTCGACTCGGCCACCAAGAGCATGCAGCACGCGGGCGTGACAGCTGACGACATCGCGCTCATCGTTCCGCACCAAGCCAACATCCGCATCATTCAGGCATCACTCGATCGCCTCGGTATGTCCATCGACAAGACGGCGGTCGTGCTGCATCGCACCGGTAACACGTCGGCCGCTTCCATTCCGCTGGCCCTCGCCGACGCGCTCGACGCCGGCCGCGTGAAGCGAGGCGACCTCGTGCTGCTGGTCGGCTTCGGCGCCGGCATGACATCGGCCAGCGCCGTGCTCCGTTGGGGCGGGGCCACGGCCGAGGGACCCGACGCGACGGTTCTGGTATGAGCCGCGTCGTCCTCGTCACCGGGGGTTCGCGCGGCATCGGCCTGGCCTGCGCGCAACGCTTCGCCATGCTCGGCGACCGGGTCGCGGTGACCTACAACTCGTCTCCCCCGCCCGAGGGCCTGTTCGGCGTGCAGTGCGACGTCACATCGGTGGCGTCCGTCGACGCCGCCTTCGCCGCTGTCGAAGCCGAGTTCGGCCCGGTCGAGATCCTCGTGTCCAACGCCGGCATCACCAACGACGGCCTCCTCCTGCGCATGAGCGAGGCCGACTTCACCACCGTCATCGACGCCAACCTCACGGCTGCCTACCGCGTCACGAAGCGCGCTGCGCAGGGCATGCTCAAGGCACGGCGAGGTCGCATCGTCCTGGTCTCGTCCGTGGTCGCCATGCTCGGGTCAGCCGGCCAGACCAACTACGCAGCGTCCAAGGCAGGGCTCATCGGCTTCGCCCGCTCGGTGGCGCGCGAGCTCGGCTCGCGCAGCATCACCTGCAATGTCGTTGCCCCCGGTCCGGTCGCCACCGACATGACTGCCGCGTTGAATGAGAAGCGCCTGGCTGAGCTCACAGCAGCAGTGCCGCTGGGCAGAGTAGCCACTCCAGAAGAGATCGCCGGCGTTGTCGCGTTCCTCGCGTCCGCCGATGCTGCGTACATCACCGGCGCCGTCATCCCTGTCGATGGTGGCCTGGGCATGGGTCACTGACCCGCCACACCTATCACCCGATTATCATCTTCAACAACCCAAATGCCGTTGCAGCAAGCAACAAGGAGAAGTCCATGAGTGACGAACTGTTCGCCCGTTTCCAGAAGGTCGCCGTCGAGGTGCTCTCGGTGTCAGAAGACCAGGTAGTGCGTGAGGCCAAGTTCGGCGACGACCTCGATGCCGACAGCCTCGACCTGGTCGAGCTGATCATGGGTCTCGAAGAGGAGTTCGGTGTCGAAGTGCCCGAAGAAGACCTCGAGGGTGTCGAGACCGTGGGCCAGGCCTACGACCTCGTCGTCGGCAAGCTCTGATGCCCACCCCGGCTGCGCTCTCACCGATCATGGGCGACCGTGGTCGACGCGTTGCCATCACCGGGTACGGCGTGGTCGCACCCTGCGGCCTCGGCAAGCAGGCCTTCTGGGCCGGTCTCAATGGCCCCAGCATCACCACCGGACGCACGGTGGAAATGGTCGACTGGGACCCAACGCCGTACTTCGCGAATGCGAAGGAAGCTCGTCGCGCGGACAAGGTGGAGCAATTCGCCTTGGCCGCCGCGGCGGAGTGCTTCGAGCAGGCCGGCCGTCCCGACATCGACTCCAGCCGCTTCGGCACCATCTTCGCGACCGGCGTGGGTGGCCTGCGGTCCACGGAGGAACAGATCGAGATCCTCATCGAGAAGGGTGAGCGGCGTGTGTCGCCGTTCCTGGTACCGATGATGATGCCAAATGCTCCCGGCGCGGCCATCTCCATGCGATATGGCCTACAGGGCCCCAACGAGACGATCACCACCGCCTGTGCGGCATCCACGCATGCCATTGGCTACGCCGCCCGCCTGATCGCGTGGGGGATGATCGATGCGTGCATCACCGGTGGTAGCGAGAGCGCCGCCTGCCCCATCGCTGTCGCCTCGTTCGGCAACATGACCGCCCTGAGCAGCAGCGGCAACAGCCGCCCCTTCTCCCCCGATCGCGACGGTTTCGTTCTCGGTGAGGGTGCCGCAGTATTGCTGCTCGAGGAGTGGGAGGCAGCCGTCGCCCGCGGCGCCAACATCGTCGGCGAGGTGATCGGTGCCGCCAGCAATGCCGACGCCCACCACATCACGGCACCAGCCCCCGGGGGCACCGGCGCCATCAAGTGCATGAACCTGGCACTGCGCGACGCCGGTCTGACCACCGTCGACATTCGCCAGATCAACGCTCACGGTACGTCGACGCCGCTCAACGACGCCGCCGAGGCCGCTGCAATAGCCGCAGTCTTTGGCCCGGGTGCAGTTCCCGTCACGTCCACCAAGGGCGTCACCGGTCACGCCCTGGGTGCTGCCGGTGCTCTGGAGGCAGCCGCCGTGCTGTTGTCGATGGAGCATTCGCTGATCCCACCGACCGCCGGCACCACGGTGCTCGACGAAGGTTTCGAGATCGACGTCGTACTTGGCGCAGCTCGCCCCTGGACCCCCGGCCCGACCATGTCGAACAGCCTCGGTTTCGGTGGTCACAACGGCAGCATCATCCTCGCTCCCGCGCCCTGATTGTCAGGCGTCGACGAGGACGAACATCAGCTCACATTCGCAGGCGACTTTGCCCGCTAGTAGTGCGCGGCCAACGCCCTTGCCGGCCCGCGCCGACATACGACCGAGCTCGACTTCCAGCTCCAATGTGTCACCGGGCCCGACCTGACGCCTGAAGCGGGCGGAATCGAGACCTCCGAACAACGGCAGCTTGCCGGCGAAGCGTTCGTCGGTGAGCACCGCAATCGCGCCCATCTGGGCAATGGCCTCGCACATCAACACTCCAGGCAGCGTCGGCCGCCCTGGAAAGTGACCGCCGAAGAACCACTCATCACCCGCGAGATGCCACACGCCAGCGCCGCTCAGGCCGGGTTCCAACGCCGTGATCTCGTCGACGAACAGGAACGGCGCGCGATGCGGCAGGATCGATTCGGGCGACGGGAATGTGCTCACGGCGGGCATTGCGTCAGCCTACTCACGCCTGCTCTGCGCACGAAGAGGCTGGTACACCTTCAAGTTCGTGAAAATAGTTTGTCAAGACCCTTGCAAGAGTCCCTACCAGTCGTGGTATTGTGACGCAGCGTGATGTCGCTTGAGGGATACCTTCAAGAACATTCATGATCGTTGAACAACTCTTCTCAGAGAAAGGGCGGGCTTGACATGTGGAAGGTCATCGGCGGCGTCAAGTGACGTCACCCACGGCGTAGTCCGTGGCCATAGAAACCACCTCGGGGTCGAGCGTGGGCGTGATAGTGGGTCGGAATCGACCGCATGTTGTCGTCCAGCCAGTGCTCGTACCCGTAGTGCGCATCAACAACTTCGCTCAACCGAGCGTGCAACACGACCCGAATCTCCTCAGGGGGGTTCGGGTCGTGCCGTTTCCAGACCACCATCGGGACATAGCAGGCCTCACATTCAGCGATCCAACAGTCATCATCCTCGAGGAACCACTCCGTCACCCGCTCCGCCGCACACAGCTCACAGTCAGCAATCGATGTCATACGACCATTGTCACGCGCAAGAGGACCCCGAAGGGTCCTCCTGCACCGACAAACCTGTGAAGTCGTTGTGTATCAGAGTGCCGAAATGTCCAGACCCGGGGGCAGGAGCACTGCATCGATGGCGTGAATGACACCATTGGAGGCAGCCACGTCGGTGGCGATCACGTTGGACGAGCCGTTGAGCTTGACACCACCATCGACCGTCACGGCGATGTTGGAGCCCTCGACGGTGGGTACGTCGCCGGCGGTGACGTCAGCGGCCATGACCTTGCCCGACACCACGTGGTAGGTCAGGATCTGTGCGAGCACAGCCTTGTTCTCCGGCAACAGCAGCTTGTCGACCAGGCCGGCGGGCAAGGCAGCGAACGCCTCGTTGGTCGGGGCGAAGACCGTGAACGGGCCGGGACCCTGCAGCGTCTCCACCAGTCCAGCTGCCGAAACAGCCGCAACCAGGGTGGAGAAATCTGGGTTGGAACTGGCAACGGCGACGATGTCTCCGGCCGCTGCGGGTGTGCTGTCGGCAACGGCGGCCACGGTCGTGGACGTGGTGTCCTTGTCGTCGCTGCACGCAGCGAACAGCATCGATGCTGCCATGGCTACGGCCACTACGGAACGCTTCTTCATCTGTGTCTCCTCCTGAGAATGCTCCTGCGGGGGCAGGAAGCATCAAAGGTTCGGAGCGCCCGCTCGCATGGATTGGAGATTTAGTGCTGAATAGCGTGACGTACGTCACCGACGAATTCGCCGACCGCATCGGGGCCGCTCTCCATGAGGCGGCGCATCATCGAGGCCCCCATCACCACACCATCGGCTACATCGCATGCCTCACGTGCCTGGGCGGCATTGGAAACGCCCACGCCGATGAGAACCGGCACGTCGGTGATTGCCTTCAAGCGACGTGCAAGTGCCGCAGCAGTTGTGGCCAACGCCGTGCGCTCGCCGGTGACACCCAACAGACCCACCGAGTAGACAAAGCCGCGTGCGCGGGCCGCCACCAGCGGCAGCCGGGCATCTGGCGCGGTGGGCGCAGCGAGCATCACCGTTTCGATGCCGGCAGCGTCCGCGGCGTCGCACCACGGTCCGGATTCCTCCAGCGGCAGGTCGGGCACGATCGCGGCCACGATGCCGGCTGCAGCCAATTGCGCGGCAAACCGCTCGTGGCCGGCGTGATGCACCGTGTTGTAGTAAGCCATGACGCCCAGCGGGATGGAGACGTCGAGGCTGCGTGCGTCGTGCAGGATTGAGACCGGTGTGGCGCCCGACTCGAGCGCCGCTTGCGACGACTGCTGAATGACAGGGCCGTCCATCACCGGATCACTGAACGGAATACCGATCTCGATCGCGTCGGCACCAGCCGCCGCCGCCGCCCGAATTGCATCCTGCCAACCCACGAAACCCCCGGTGATGTAGGGCACCAGCAGCTTGTGACCTGCAGAACGCTTGGCGCGGAACTCAGATTCCATCGTGCCGAACGACTCGCTCATCGTGCCACGTCCTTGCCCAGCACATCCATCATCTGCGCAACGTCCTTGTCGCCGCGGCCGGACAAGTTCATCAACACCGTCTGGCCCTGCATCTCCGGCGCTGCCCGCACGATCCACGCCATTGCGTGTGCACATTCCAGCGCTGGGATGATGCCTTCGGACTTGGCCATCAGCTGAAATGCGTCGATCACCTCTGCATCGGTCACGTTCGGATACTCGGCGCGACCGATCGAGGCGAGATATGAGTGCTCTGGACCGACCCCCGGATAGTCGAGACCGGCAGAGATGCTCTGCGCCTCGAGCACTTGGCCGTACTCGTCCTGCATCAGATAGCTGCGCATTCCGTGCACCACCCCGGGCTGGGCACGACCCACGGCAGCTCCCCCGGCAGGCTCCACACCCACCAACCGTGTGCGGTCATCGACAAAACCACTGAACAATCCCATGGCGTTGCTGCCACCACCCACGCACGCAACCGCCACGTCGGGCACGTCGCCCCAGATCTCGATGCTCTGCTCGCGAGCCTCGGTGCCGATCACACGGTGGAACTCACGCACCATCCACGGGTACGGGTGCGGCCCCATCACCGAGCCGAGGCAGTAATGACTCGCCTCGACCGTGGCTACCCAGTCGCGCATGGCTTCATTGACAGCGTCCTTCAGGGTGCGGCTGCCGCTGTGCACGGCCTCGACCTCGCTACCGAGCAGCTTCATCCGAAACACATTGAGTGCCTGGCGCTCCACGTCGACGGCACCCATGTACACCTTGCACTCCATACCCATGAGCGCAGCCGCGGTGGCGCTCGCCACGCCGTGCTGGCCGGCACCCGTCTCGGCGACGAGGCGTTTCTTGCCCATCCGCTTCGCGAGCAGCGCCTGGCCGAGCACATTGTTGATCTTGTGTGAACCGGTGTGGTTGAGGTCCTCGCGTTTCAAGGCCAGGCGTATGCCCAGTTGCTCGCTGAGGTTCGTGCACTCGGTGATGATCGATGGGCGGCCGGCGTAGGTACGCAGTAGATGGTCGAGTTCCGAGCGGAATACGGGGTCTGCCCAGGCATCGACGAACGCCGCCTCCAACTCCTGGCACGCAGGCACCAGTGTCTCGGGAACGAAACGGCCACCGAACTCGCCGAAACGACCGGTGTCCGACGGCGGGGCCATCAATGACATTGCGAACTCCTGTATGTGGGGGGAACAGTGCTGGATCTAAAAGTCGTCATCGGCCCAGTCGTACGGCATCACGTCGGGGCCGAGGTGATGTGCCGGTGCGGCAGCACGAGCCCGTTCGATGAATGCCTTGACCTTCAGCGCATCTTTCTTACCGGGCGACTTCTCTACGCCTGATGCCACATCGACACCCCACGGACGCGTGATGCGAACTGCTTCTGCAACATTGTCGGGATCGAGGCCACCGGCCAGGATGATCCGTGGGCCTTGCGCCACTTCGTCGACCAAGCTCCAGTCGAAGACCTGCCCAGAGCCGGGTTTGGGCCCCTCGACCATGATCATGTCGGTGCCGAACTCGTTGGCGCGGCGAGCATCCGGAGACCCCGCGACGACGACCTTGATGACCCAACGGATGCTGGCGGCAACGTCGGCCACCATGCCCGGGGTCTCATGACCGTGCAGTTGGGCTGCCTTGAGGCCAGCCCGATTCACCGTGTCGATGACGCGTGAGGGGTGCTCGTCGCGGAACACGCCAACGGTCAAGATCTCCGGTGGCAGTCGCCGCGTGATGTCGTACACCTGTTGCGCCGCGACCTGGCGGGTCGATGGCGCGAAGATGAACCCCACAGCATCAGCGCCCATCGCAACCGCGAAGAGCGCGTCGTCCTCATTGGTGATACCGCAAATCTTCACGAACATGCACCCTCACCGTACCCCCACGGCCCGATCGAAGCGGTATCGAATTCGCTACCCGGCGATGAGGGCCCGGACCGCTGCGGCAGGGTCGCCGCTGGTGACCAGCGTTTCACCGACGAGCACCGCCTGATAGCCAGCGGTGTACAGCGAGGCAGCATCGGCTGGGCCGCGAACGCCGCTCTCGGCGACACGAACGACGCCGGCGGGCATCACCCCGGCCATCCGTAGCGCACGCTCGTGATCCACCTGGAACGTGACCAGGTCGCGCTGGTTGACGCCGACCAGGTTCGCTCCGGCCGCAAGCGCGACCTCCAGCTCGGTTTCGTCATGAATCTCGACCAGGACGTCGAGGCCGATCTCCACGGCAAGCGCGTGGAACCGAACCAACTCGTCCGGCTCCAACGCGGCGGAGATCAACAGCAGGCAATCTGCACCCATCAGTCGGGCATCGACCACATCGTGTTCGCACACCGTGAAGTCCTTGCGCAGCACAGGCAGCGAACACGCGAACCGTGCAGCCTGCAGATCCGCGACGGAACCACCGAACGACTCCTCATCCGTCAGCACCGACAGACACGAGGCGCCGCCGTGCTCGTAGTCGCTGGCCAGCACGGCCGGGTCGAGCGCCGCGTTCAGGTCGCCCTTCGACGGCGAGCGGCGCTTGACCTCGCTGATGACGGCCAGGTGCGCGACGTCGGCCAGCGCTGCACGAAAGCCTCTGGTCGGCGCCATCGCCGACGCGAGTTGCACCAGCGGTACGAGCGGACGATCGTCCAGCGCGGCGGCGCGTCGGTGACGGGCGATGATGGTGTCGAGATACGTAGCCATCAGTGACCGTGTCGTTGCCTCAGAGGCCCTTGCCCGTGACCGGGGCGAGGAAACGCATCTCTGGGCGACCAGCCATGAACGGCGCCAGCGTGGGACCGAACGACTTGAACCAGTCGGCGGTGGAGTGGGCAGTCAGGGCGTCCTGCCCGGTGTACAGCTCGTACACGAACAACGCGTCGGGGTCTGCCTCCTCCTCGTGGAGGATGTAGACGAGCGTGCCCTCCTCGGATTGCACGTTGTCGACGGCAACCTGAAATGCCTGGGCGGCCTCGGCGCGCACGCCCGGCTTGAGCGGGAGACGGACCCACACTGCGACTTTGCTCATCGTTGCGCTCCTTGGAGAGGCGTGCGGCATCGGACGATGCCCGGCGGGCACGGTAGCAGCGTGGCAGCATGAGCCGATGGCCGAAGCTGAACGCACACTCGTCGTCGTCGAGGACGAGGCGAACATCGCCGACCTGCTGGATGTGTACCTGCGTGAGGCGGGCTTCAGGGTTCTACAGGCAGCAACCGGGCAGCGCGCTCTCGAAGTGATCGACCAGCATCGCCCGACAATGATTCTCCTGGACATCGGACTGCCCGACATGGACGGCTTCGAGGTGTGTCGTCGCGTCCGTGCCAAGAGCAACGTGCCGGTGTTGTTCCTCACTGCACGAGATGGTGAGCTCGACCGTATTCTCGGGCTGGAGCTCGGGGCGGACGACTACGTCACGAAGCCGTTCAGCCCCCGCGAGATCGTGGCCAGGGTGAAGGCAATACTTCGACGCGGCCAGCCCGACCCCCGTGATGACCACGACATCGTCCACATCGGCGACGACTACTCGGTCGATCTCACACGGCGGGAGGTTCGCTGCAAGGAGCAACCCGTGGCGCTGGCAACACGCGAGTTCGATCTGATCGCCCACCTGGCGCGCAACCAGGGCATCGCCCTCTCACGACAACAACTGCTGGACGGTGTGTGGGGTGCCGACTGGATCGGCGACGATCGCACCGTCGACGTGCACGTCCGCCAGCTGCGCAAGAAGTTGGGCGACGACCTACCACTGGCGACAGTGTGGGGCATCGGCTATCGGCTGGGCTGACACAATGCTCACACTCTTCAGCAAGCATTGGCAGCGATGACTCGACGAATCGGAACGGTGATCGTCAGCGTCGTGATCGCCACGCTGCTCCTGGCCGGCGCGGGCACGCTGTTGCTGTCGGCAGCACGCGCACGTGCGACCACCGTGGAGGACCTCCGAGCACAGGCCGAGCAGGTGGCCGCCAACATCGGCGACGTTCTCGACATCGACGAATCGCTGCCGGCCGTCGAACAGGCCAAGCAACTGAAGAACAGATTGCGGCTCCTGGCGACGATGCGACGAGTTGTCGAACTCGACGACGTTTCCGTACTGATCGTGCAGCGCAATGGAGAGATCCAGGGCGACCTGCCCACGTCGCTGAGCATCGACGACATCCAGATGGAAGTCCTCACCACCGGGCGCTCGATCGCGGACAATCGGGGCAAGCTCGCGTTCGCGGCGGCACCCGCTGTCGGGCCGGCAGGTCGGCAGTACATCGTGGTGGTCACGCGCCACATCAACACGGGCTTGGGCCCGTCGTTCCGATTGTTCGTCTGGGCATCCGGAGCGACCATCCTGCTCGCCCTCGGTGCCGCGTACTTCCTCGGGCGCCGGCTCAGCAAACCGATCCGCGAGGCCTCGATGGCAACGCAGCACATTGCTGCCGGCCATCTCGGCACGCGACTCGCCGAGCCCTCCGCGAGCCACCACGACGAGCTCGCCGACCTTGCCCGCAACGTCAACAACATGGCAGCCACGTTGGAACGCTCACGCAGCCTCGAGCAGCAGTTCCTACTGTCCGTCAGTCACGACCTGCGCACACCACTGACGTCCATCAGGGGCTACGCGGAAGCGATCGACGATGGCAACATCGACCCCCGACGCGCCGCCACGGTCATCCGGGCGGAGTCGGCACGTCTCGAACGACTGGTCGCCGACCTGCTCGACCTGGCCAAGCTGCAGGCCCGAGCGTTCCGCTTCGCCATCGGCCCCGTCGACGTGTCTGCCGCGATCCACACGGCGACCGACGGTGCCGCCGGTTCGCTTCCGGGCATCTCTTTCCGACCGGTGACGAGCAGTCCGATCATCGTGAAGGCCGACCCTGACCGCCTCGCGCAGGTCCTGGCCAACCTGCTCGAGAACGCCGGCAAATACGCCCGAAACACCGTGCTCGTATCGGTTCGCGCGGAACCCGGTTGGGCGGTCGTGACAGTTGACGACGACGGGCCAGGCATCGCAGCGCACGACCTGCCCCACGTGTTCGAGCGCCTCTACGTCGCTCGCGATCAGCCCGCACCTCGGGAGAACTCCAGTGGGCTCGGCCTCGCGATCGTCCGCGAACTCGTCCTCGGGATGGGTGGCGACGTCGCTGCCGGTATCGCACCGAACGGTGGTGCCCGAATGTCGTGCCGCCTTCCGCTGGATGGCTAGGCGCGGTACGGTTCAAACATGGCCATCTCACGGAAGTCCGAAGCCCCCAGCGGTGTCACCAACGCGTCGGGTGAACCCGAGATCCTGCTCGAACTCGACGGGTTGGTGCTGTCGATGAAGCCACCGGCAACATCGGCGCCGACGTCAGAAGCCCAGACGAGCACCGATCTCCGCAAGTAGCGAGTCGATCGGCACCCGCACCTGGGCGGTTGTGTCGCGTTCGCGGATGGTCACTGCACCGTCGTCGAGCGAGTCGAAGTCGACGGTGACACACAGCGGCGTACCGATCTCGTCCTGCCGGCGATATCGCTTGCCGATCGCCTGGGTTTCGTCGTAGTCGACCATGTAGCGGTCGGCCAGCATCGCGTGAATCTGTCGTGCCAACGGCGTCAGCGTGTCCTTCTTGCTGAGCGGCAAGATGGCCACCTTGTAGGGCGCCAACCGGGGATGCAACCGCAGCACGGTGCGCGGCTCGTCGTTGATGACGTCCTCGTCGTAGGCCGCCAGCAGGAACGCGGCCATTGCCCTGTTGACGCCGGCTGCCGGCTCGATGACGTACGGAACGTAGCGTTCGTTTGTCGCCTGGTCGAAGTAGTCCAGCTTCTGACCGCTGTGCTCGGCGTGCTGCTTGAGGTCGTAGTCGGTGCGCTGGGCGATGCCTTCCAGCTCGCCCCAGCCCCACGGGTACATGAACTCGATATCGCTGGTACCACTGCTGTAGTGGCTGAGCTCGTCGGCGTCGTGCGGGCGCATGATGAGCATGTCGGCCGGGATACCCAGGTCGATGTACCACTGCAAACGGGCATTGCACCAGTACTCGTACCACTGAGCACTCTCGGCCGGCGGGACGAAGAACTCCAGTTCCATCTGTTCGAACTCGCGGGTGCGGAAGATGAAGTTGCCAGGCGTGATCTCGTTGCGGAAGCTCTTGCCGACCTGGGCGATGCCGAAGGGGGGCTTCTTGCGGCTGGTCTGCAAGACGTTGAGGAAGTTGACGAACATGCCCTGCGCAGTTTCGGGGCGCATGTACACCACGGCGCCGCTGCCCTCGACCGGACCCGCGAACGTCTTGAACATCAGGTTGAAGGCTCGTGCTGCGGTGAACGAGCCCTTCGCAGCACAGTTGGGGCACACGTCGGGGTCGGTGAGGTGGTCTTCGCGGAAACGTTGCTTGCACTTGGTGCAGTCGACGAGCGGGTCGCTGAAGTTGCTGAGGTGGCCACTGGCTTCGAAGACCTGCGGCGGGGCAAGAATGGCAGCATCGATCAGCAGCACATCGTCGCGCTGTTGCACCATCGTGCGAATCCAGGCCTCGCGCACGTTGCGCAGCATCAGGGAGCCCAACGGGCCGTAGTCGTAGCTGGACCGGAAACCGCCGTAGATCTCCGCCGACGGGTACACGAAACCCCGCCGCTTGCAGAGATTCACAATTTGATCCAGTTCAGTAGCAGCCATAGCCCCCCAAGGTTAGGGGAGCCCCTTCGGCAGCCGCGAAATCATTTCGGAAAAGTGCAAGGATGCAGGCACTCCGTGATCTTCACCGCAACGAACGGAAGGAGCAGATCATGATCAGTTTCAGCAAACGAGTGGCAGTGTCCCTCGTCGCCATCTCTGGCGTGATGGTCGGCTGCAGCGACAGCGAGTCCATCGGGTCGCAGGCAACGTCCACCACGATCGACGTCGCGACCACGATCGACGTCGCGACCACAACCACGCCATCGACCGCCGCGGAGGTGACCACCACGACCGCAGCCGTGACGACGACCGCAGCCGACACGGCCACTACCGCCTCGGAAGCCACCGTTGCCCCTCCGGCTCCCCCGACCACCGTCGCCGGTGGATGCGACGGCGCCGACGGGATCGCGCCCGGCGCTGCCATCGGCACGGTGCTCCATGGTGACATCGACGGCGACCTGCGGGACGACACCGTCACCGAGTACAGCCTCGACGGCATGCCACACGTACACGCGATGCTCGCCACCGGTGGTCACAGCGACGCCGAAGTTCCCCTCGGCTTCGCGGATCACGTCTCGATCAGCTTCGAGGACTTCGACTACGCGCTCGGTGCGCCCACCAAGCCGCCGGTCGCGGTGCTCGCCGTCGGCCCCACCAAGGCCGGCACCGCACAGTTCACGTTCCTCACGCTCACCCCCAAGTACTGCATCCGTCCGTGGCACCGCGACGGTGCGGGCATGTTCATCGGCCGCATCTCTGCCGAAGGCCCATACGAAGGTCTGTCGTGCGAGATCGCCGCCGGCAACCGCTACTACGCACTGAATTCCGCCGAGCAGGCTGTGCCCGGCGGGAACTGGACGGTCACTCAGACCGTCATCAACCACAACTTCACGACCGTGCTCTTCGACCCACCGCTCGCCTCGTTCACGATGCCCGACGGTCCCGAGGTGCAGGCGATGTATGGCGACTTCTACGGGTGCGACACACCGTCGCTGTTCCCGTGAGGCTTGCGCTCACCACGTGTGCGGGCCTAGCGACGGCGCTCGTCGTAATGGCGGCGTGTAGCGACTCCAAGACCGTCGGTAGCGCGACGACCGTCGCTGCGGCAACTTCCACGTCGGTTGCCGAGACGGCGTCGACCACCGGCGCGACCACCGTGGTTGCCGAGGCGACCACGTCGACCTCGTCGACTCCTGTGACCTCGACGACGGTTGCGGCTGCCGTCGAGTTGCTGCTCAGCGACAGCGGCATCGGCCCCTTCTCGCTCGGGGACGGGGCGCAGCCAGTCATCGACGGCATTTCTTTGCAGCTCGGTGCCCCAACACGCGACGAGTCCGTGGACTACCCGGTTGCCGATGGTCACGGCGCGTACACGACGACCGACGGCGACATCGGCTTTGTTGCACCGATGGGAAGGACGGTGTGCTGGTCGATCAACCTGTGCGGCGAGTTCGGCGGCGGCAACGCGGCGTCCATGTCGTTCACGGGGTGGACCTACACCAACGACCCGTCGGCGGCGCTGTCGTCGCAGAGCGGTGGGACCGTCGGCGCGTTGTGGAGCGACCTTCCCGCGCTCGATGTCGACGAAGGCGGCTGCTACTCGGTCGGTAGCGGTTCCATCGACGGTATTCGGGTGGTACTCGAGTCCACCGGCGACCCGTTCAGCTCATTCGACGATTCCGGCAACTACGTCGTCAACTCGCCGGACCCAGCCGACGTGAGAGTGACATGGCTGGAAGCGGGCACGTCGCCCATCTTCCTCCACGGAGACTGCTGACGATGACGTGGGGTGCTAGTGAGTCTCGAACATGGCGACGGTGCGCAGCCGTCGCTCGATGTGGTGCTCCAACGCACGCGTGGCGTGGGCGGCGACCTCGTGGGTGGTGCGCGATGCCGGCGTGTCGAGCGCGTCGTTGAGACGACCACCCAGAATCATTCGCATCAGTTCCAACGCAGGTTCGCTCAGCGGCGCACCGGTTCGACAGGTGCGACACAACGCGCCTCCCTGGTCCATGTCGAAGGAGATCAACGGCCCCGGCTCACCGCAGCGGACGCACTCGTTCAGCTCGGGACGTACACCTTCAGCAGCGAGCAGTTTCCAGAAGAAGGCCGGCACTACCAACGCACCACCGCGCTCGCCGATGGTACGCAGCGCACCGACGACCATCCGATAGAGCTGAGCGTTCGGCTCGCGATCCAGCGACATCTGGTCTGCGGCCTCCAACACGGCGATGCCGGATGTCAGGTGATCGAGGTCGACGACCATCGGGGCCAACGATTCGACGGCCTCGGCCTGACTGATGATGTCGAGCTCGCGACCCTGCGCGAGCAGCAATCGCACATGACTCATCGGCTCCAGCCGACCACCGAAGCGTGACATCGTCTTGCGCACACCCTTGGCCACGGCGCGCACCTTGCCATGGTGCTCGGTGAGCAACACGACGATGCGATCTGCTTCACCCAGTTTGTAGGTGCGCAACACGACCGCTGTGTCGCGATAAAGATGGCTCGCCACGCAGCCGCCTAATCAATGCCGCCGAAGCGGCGATGGCGATGCGTGTACGAGACGATGGCCTCGTCGAGGTGACCGGAGCCGAAGTGCTGCCAGGTGGTGTCGACGAACACCAGCTCGCTGTAGGCCAGTTCCCAGACCAGCGAGGACGGCATTCGGTGCTTGGCCCCCACGACCACGACCAGGTCTGGGTTGACGAGCGCCGGTGCGTTGAGCGCAGCGTCGATGGATGCTTCGGTGATCGCGGTACCGCTCTGCTGCAACCCTGCGATGACCCGGGTCAAGCGAGCCCGACCATCATCGTCGGGTTGCGCAGTGGCGAGACACGTACCGACGGTGGCCTCACGTGTGCAGACCGAGGCAGCTGGTGGCCCGCCGCGCGACCCGAACGGGCGAACCGTCAGCCAACTGGCACCGACGTGATCGGCCACCTTGCCCCACTCGTCGAGCCGAACGGCCCACTGATCAGCGGGCAGCTTCAGCCATTGCGCGAGCGTGCCACCGACGACCATCACATGGCGAAGTGACACCCCTTGAGGGGTCGCGGCATTCATGCCGCCATTGTCCCACGCGGCCGACGCGTTTGTGAGCACAGTCGCCCGTTTCGCGCCTGGCGTGACAAGTAGGGTGCTGAGTCGTGACCGCCGACTCCCCCACCACACCGCCGCTGGTGCACGTTGCGTGCATCATGGACGGCAACGGGCGATGGGCAAAGCGCAAGCACCTGCCACGCACCGAGGGCCACACCGAGGGTGAAGAGAACCTTGCCCGGCTGGTCCGCGTCGCCGTCACTCGCAACGTCGGCTGGCTGACCGTCTTCGGCTTCTCCACCGAGAACTGGGTGCGCCCGCGCACAGAGGTCCGCCACATTCTGGGGTTGCACAAAAAGCTGTTCGGGCGCGTGGCCGAGCTCAACGAACTGAACGTACGCATCCAGTGGATGGGCCGGCCGTTCGACAGCCCCGAGGCGCGTACACCCAAGTACGTGCAGCGAGCAATTCGCAAGGCAGTCGCCGACACGGCGAAGAACACGGGAATGGTCCTGACGGTCGCGTTCGACTACGGCAGCCGTTCCGAGATGGTCCATGCCGCGGTCGCTGCCGCAGCCGAGGGTCCGATCGATCAGGCCGCCATCGAGCGGCACCTGTACCTGCCCGAGTTGCCGCCCGTCGACGTGATGGTTCGCACGTCCGGCGAACTGCGCATCTCCAACTTCATGCTGTGGCAGAGCGTGGGGGCCGAGGTGTACTTCACCGATCGCCCGTGGCCCGACTTCGACGGTCACGAGCTGGATGCTGCACTCGCACTCGTTGGTTGATCGTTCGTGACCGACCTACCCGCCGGCGACTTTGTTTCGTGGCTCGTCGAGATACGCGATGCCATCGAAGGAGAGGGCACCACCGACGTCCCGTGCGGCACCTGCGTCGCGTGCTGCTCGTCGTCGCAGTTCATTCACATCGCACCGGACGAACGAGACGCTCTCGATCGCATCCCCAAGGCGCTGCTGTTCCCTGCGCCGCGTATGCCTCGCGGTCACGTGCTCATGGGCTACGACGAGCACGGCCGCTGCCCGATGCTTCGCGAGAGTGGTTGCTCGATCTACGAGCATCGCCCCCGAACCTGTCGCACCTACGACTGCCGAGTGTTTCCCGCCGCCGGCGTGCTGCCCGACGAACCCGACAAGGTGTTGATCGCGACGCAGGCCGCGAGATGGCAGTTCACTTTCGATGACGCTGACGCGACGATGGCGACCGACGCCATCAGGGCAGCAGCGATCTTCCTCCGCGACCATCGCGGCGACCTCGGCGAGGTCGCCGCGCACACCACGACCCACCTGGCGGTCGATGCGATACGCGTCCACGACCTGTTCGTCCATGGCCAACCACAGGTCGCCGAAGTTGCGGTCCGCCTGACCTCGCGCCGCCGCTGAAACGCACAATCTCGACCCGTGATCCAGTGTGCAGCGCGGCAAGTTCGCGATTCTCGTTCTGTGGCACACCACAGACGAACGTACTTCTGTGGTGTGCCACAGACCGATGAGGGCCAGGTGTCGGCTGCTCGCGTGTTCGCTTCTGTAGCGTTGCCGGGATGACCCGTCCGCACGGTACGACCACCGCTCGTCACACACCGTGAGCAAGGCCGTTACTGAGGCACTCGCTCGAGTCGTCGCTGCACTCCCTGCTGCAGAGGACCGGCCGGGGCAGCGCGAGATGGCACTGGCGGTCGCTGATGCGATCGTCACCGGCAAACACCTGGTCGTGCAAGCGGGCACGGGTACCGGCAAGACGCTCGGCTACCTCGTACCGGCGATCGTTGCCGGCAAGCGTGTCGTGGTGGCCACAGCCACGAAGGCACTGCAGGACCAGTTGGCAGCCAAGGACCTTCCGTTTCTCGAGGCGCACCTGGGTATCCCCTTCAACTGGGCGGTGCTGAAGGGCCGCAGCAACTACGTGTGCATGCAACGAGTCCGTGAGCTACAGGCTGCCGCGACCGGTCAGCTCGAGCTGGAGGAGTTCGCTGCCACGGTCAAGGTCGACATCAACAAGCTCGTGGCCTGGTCGGGCACCACCGACACCGGCGACCAGGCATCGCTCGACTGGGCGCCCAGCGACAAGGCCTGGCAGGCCGTCAGTGTGGGTAGCGATGAGTGCCCCGGCGCCACTCGCTGCCCGATGGGCTCGGTGTGCTTCGCCGAGGCTGCGCGCACGAAGGCGTCGGTTGCCGATGTCGTCGTGGTCAACATGCACCTGTACGGACTACACGTCGGCAGCGGCGGAATGCTGCTGCCCGAACACGATGTCGTGGTCATGGACGAGGCGCACCAGCTGGAAGACATCATGAGCGACACCGTCGGTGTACAGGTCGCCGGTGGTCGCTTCACGACCCTCACCGCGGCGCTGAAGCGGATCATCGATGATCCCAAGCTCGTCGGGGGCGTCGCCGAATCCTCGCTGCTCGTGCGCGACGCGCTCGTTCCCTTCCTGGGCCAAGGGCTGAAGCGGCCCTTCCCCGAACCCGTGCAGTCGATGCTCGTGGAGGTACGCGGGCGCGTGCAGAAGGCTCTCACCGCGCTGGCCGCAATCGATTCGACGGTGGAGGACGCGAAGGCGCGCAAGATGCGCGCCCAACAGTTGGCCACCCGTCTTCAGGACAGCATCGACCTGGCTCTCGACAACCGCGAGGGTTTCGTCGCCTTCGTCAGCGGAGGCCCTGACTACCCGAAGCTGGAGATCGCTCCGCTGGAAGTCGGCTCGGTGCTGAACAACGGCATCTGGACGCAGCGCACCGCCGTACTCGCCAGCGCCACCATTCCGGCGTCGCTCGGCGCCCGCGTCGGCCTACCGCCCAGCGGGTTCAACGAGATCGATGTGGGCAGCCCCTTCGACTACGAGCACAACGCAATGCTCTACTGCGCCATCCACATGCCCTCGCCGAACTCGCCAGCGTTCGCCCCTGCGGTACACGAGGAACTTGCGGCGCTCATCACCGCCGCTGGTGGTCGCACGCTTGCGTTGTTCACCAGTTGGAAGGCGATGGATGCGGCGGCTGAGGCCGTGCGGCTGAAGGTCGACGTGCCGATCTTCACGCAGCGCGACCTACCCAAGACGGCGTTGGTGAAAGCGTTCAGCGAGGACGAGCACGCCTGTCTGTTCGCCACCGCCGGCTTCTTCCAGGGCGTCGACATTCCCGGCCGTACACTGAGCCTGGTCGTGATCGACCGCATCCCGTTCCCACGGCCAGACGATCCACTGCTCTCGGCGCGGCGCGATCTGCTCGGCGCCTCCGCGTTCGGCCAGATCGACCTTCCACGAGCATCGATGTTGCTCGCACAGGCAACCGGCCGGCTGATCCGGTCCGCCACCGACCGCGGCGTGGTCGCGGTGATGGACCCACGCCTGGGCAAGGCCAACTACCGCTGGGAGATCGTGAAGGCCCTTCCCCCGATGAAGCGCACACGCCACCGGGCCGACGCCGAAGCATTTCTCCGCGAGATCACCACCCACACCCCCACCATGTGAGCACGCGGGTGTAGGCGGGATGTGTGGCCGTGGCTACAGTCGGTCTCGTGGGGGAACTGGTTCACTGCACCATCGACAACGGCGTCGCCACGATCACGCTCGATTCGCCTCCGAATCGCAACGCGCTGTCCCGCCAACTGCTCGCTGAGTTGAACGCTGCGCTCGACCGAGCCGCGGAGCCCGATGTACGAGCCGTCGTGCTCACCCACGCTGGCCCGGTGTTCTGCTCGGGCGCCGACCTCAAGGAACGCGCCGCAGGTGGCCAGGATGCGCAGACGGCGGGCAACCCGATGGCAAACGTGTTCGAGCGGCTGGGCACGCTCGCGGCCCCCACCATCGCTGCCGTCAACGGGCCGGTGCGCGCCGGTGGCGTCGGCCTGATGGCCGCGTGCGACCTGGTGGTGGTCAACACCGCAGTCACCTTCGCCTTCACAGAGGTCCGCATCGGTGTCGCGCCGGCAATCATCAGCGTGCCGATCCTGGCCCGCTGCGGTTGGAGCAAGTTGGCAGCACCGTTCCTGACGGGCGAGACGTTCGACGCCGCAGCAGCAAAGGACATGGGGCTGATCACTCACGTCGCCGCCAACGTCGAAGCGGCTGTCGCGACATTGACGAGCGGCATACTTGCAGGCGCACCGAACGCAGTGGCCGCCACCAAGCGACTGCTCCGCCAGCCCTCAGCGACGATGGCCGACATGACCGTGTTGAGCGAAAGCCTGTTCCGATCGGACGAGGCCGCCGAGGGAATGCGCGCCTTCGCCGAGAAGCGGCCACCGTCGTGGGCGCACGTGAAGAAGGACAGCTGACATGCCCGTGCTACCGGATCGCATCAACCCGGCGAGCGAGGCGTATCTCGCCAACCGCGCAGCGTTGCACGTGCAGCTCGCGGCCCACGACGAGCAGCTGCAACTGGTCAATGGCGGCGGTGGCGAGAAGTACGTGGCGCGCCATCGCCAGCGCGGCAAGATGCTGGTCAGGGAACGAATCGAGTCACTGCTCGACCCCGGCTCACCGTTCCTCGAGCTCTCCCCCATGGCCGCCTACGGCAGCCAGTTCCCAGTCGGCGCCGGCACCGTCGCCGGCATCGGCGTTGTCGAGGGCGTCGAGTGCATGATCAGCGGCAGTGATCCGACGCTTCGAGGCGGCGCCAGCAACCCGTTCACACTGAAGAAGAACCTGCGGACCAACGAGATCATCCGCGAGAACCGCCTGCCCACCATCTCGCTCACCGAGTCGGGCGGCGCCGACCTGCCGACACAGAGCGAAATCTTCATCCCTGGTGGACGCGGCTTTCGTGACATCACCAACGCGTCGGCAGCTGCCATCCCGCAGGTGTCGATCGTGTTCGGTAACTCCACCGCCGGCGGCGCCTACGTGCCGGGCATGAGTGACTACGTCGTGATGATCAAGGAGCGCTCGAAGGTCTTTCTGGGCGGCCCCCCATTGGTCAAGATGGCCACCGGCGAGGACAGCGACGACGAGAGCCTGGGCGGCGCCGAGATGCACGCTCGCATCAGCGGGTTGGCCGACTACTTCGCGATCGACGAGCTCGACGCGATTCGGCTCGGTCGTCAGATCATCAAGCGCATCAACCACCGCAAGCGTGGGCCCGGGCCGCGTGGTGCAGGGCGCGCGCCGAAGTACGACGTGGACCAACTGCTGGGCATTCCCAGCGCCGACCCGAAGGTGCCGTTCGACCCCCGCGACGTCATCGCCCGCGTCGTCGACGACAGCGACTTCGACGAGTTCAAGCCGCTGTACGGCACATCGCTGGTCACCGGCTTTGCCGAGCTGCACGGCTACCCCATCGGCATCCTCGCCAACCACCACGGTGTGCTGTTCAGCGAGGAGAGCGAGAAGGCCGCGCAGTTCATCCAACTCGCCAATCAGATCGATACTCCCCTGGTCTTCCTGCAGAACACCACCGGCTACATGGTCGGTAAGGAGTTCGAGCAGCGCGGCATCATCAAGGATGGCTCCAAGATGATCAACGCCGTCAGCAACAGCCGAGTGCCGCACCTCACCATCAACATGGCCGCCTCGTACGGCGCCGGCAACTACGGCATGTGCGGCCGAGCGTTCGGACCGCGCTTCCTGTTCGCCTGGCCGAATGCGAAGAGCGCCGTGATGGGCCCGGCCCAGCTGGCCGGGGTGATGAGCATCGTTGGTCGCGAGTCCGCGGCCAGCATGGGTAGGCCCTATGACGAGGAAGCCGACGCCGCCATGCGAGCGATGATCGAAGACCAGATCGAGCGCGAATCGTTGGCCATGTTCATGAGCGGCAAGTTGTACGACGACGGCATCATCGACCCACGCGACACACGCACGGTGCTGGGCCTGTGCTTGAGCGTCATCGACAACCAGCCCATCGAGGGAACACGCGGTTACGGCGTGTTCAGGATGTGACGGACATGCCCACGATCCATGCCGTGCTGGTGGCCAACCGAGGCGAGATCGCGCGCCGCGTCATGCGCACCTGCCGCGAGCAGGCGATCTCCACGGTTGCAGTGTTCAGCGATGCCGACGAAGGCGCTGCATTCGTCCGCGAGGCCGACCACGCCGTTCGCCTGCCGGGCAACACGTCCGCCGAGACGTACCTACGCGGCGACCTGATCATTGCCGCAGCGCAGCGCTACGGCGCGGCGGTTCATCCTGGCTACGGCTTCCTCTCCGAGAACGCTGCCTTTGCGCAGCAGGTACTCGACGCAGGCCTCGTGTGGATCGGCCCGCCACCGGCGGCCATCGCTGCGATGGGTTCCAAGATCGAAGCCAAGCGACTGATGCGCTCGCACGGTGTGCCCATCGCACCCGACAACACCGTCGAGTCGCTCGCCGAGATCGGTCTGCCCGCGCTGGTGAAGGCCTCTGCCGGAGGTGGCGGCCGCGGCATGCGAATCGTGCGCAACGCCGATGACCTGACCGACGCCATCGCCTCAGCCGAGCGGGAGGCACTGGCCGCGTTCGGTGACGGAACGGTGTTCGTGGAGCGCTACCTCGAAGGTGCCCGCCACGTGGAGATCCAGGTCCTGGCCGACATGCACGGCAACGTCATCGCGCTCCACGAACGTGACTGCACGCTGCAGCGTCGGCACCAGAAGGTGCTCGAGGAAGCACCGTCGCCGGCGGTGGACCCCGACCTGCGCAGACGAATGGAAGGCGCTGCGGTCGCGGCGGCCCTCGCTGTCGGGTACGTCGGCGCCGGCACTGTCGAGTTCCTGCTGGACGGCACAGGCAATTTCTGGTTCCTGGAGATGAACACCCGGCTGCAGGTCGAGCATCCCGTCACAGAGGCCATCTGCGGAGTCGACCTGGTCGCACTGCAACTCTCGATCGCCTCGGGTCTACCGATACCCATCGAGTTGCTGGCCGAGGTGCCACTACGCGGCCATGCCATCGAGGTGCGGCTCTGCGCGGAGGATCCGTTCAACGGGTGTCTGCCCAGCTCAGGAGCATTCCCCACGTTCTCCTTCCCTTCGATTCCAGGGGTACGGGTCGACAGCGCGTTGGAGTCCGGCGACGTGGTGTCACCCTTCTACGACTCGATGATCGCGAAGGTGATCGGCCACGGCGCCACCCGTGCCGAGGCCGCTCGGCGGCTGATGGCCGCGCTCGACGGGGCGACACTGCACGGCCCAGTCACGAACAGGGCGCTGCTGTTGTACCTGCTCGCCAAGCTGTGCGACCTCGACGGCCCCGCCGGCCCCGGAATCGACACCGGCTGGCTCGACCGACAGGACCTCGGGACGGCACCAGCCCCGTCCTCCACCCAGATTGCAGCCGCTGCACTTGCCCTCATTCACTCTCGTCGGGGCCGCTTTCCGATCTCGTGGCGCAACAATCCATCGTCGCTCCACACGGAACTCGTCGGTGGCCACACTGTGCGGTACCGCTTCGATCGATCGGACAGGCTGGAGACGCTCTCGATCGACGGTGAGTCCGTCGAACTCGACACCGGCACTCGCGACGAGATTGCTCGCATCCCCGTCACCATCGTCGACGACACGGTCTATGTCGCAGGTGGCCGACACTCGTTCGTGGTGCCGCCACGGTTCGTGTCGCCCGACGAAGCCGGCCGTGTCGGCAGCACGGTCGCACCGATGCCCGGCCGTGTGATCAGCGTGCTCGTATCCGTCGGCGATGCCGTCGCTGCCGGCCAGCCGCTAGTGGTCTTGGAGGCGATGAAGATGGAGCACCAGGTCACATCACCGCACGCGGGCACCGTCGGCGAAGTGTTCGTTCAAGCCGGCCAACAGCTCGACAGCGGCCAGCCGTTGGTCACGGTCGATCCGACATGACAGCGCCCGACCCCGGTCGCGCCGTACGGATCGCGAACTGCAGCGGGTTCTTCGGCGACCGACTTTCCGCCGCGAGCGAGATGGTCAACAGCGGCGACATCGACGTGCTCACCGGCGATTGGCTGGCCGAGCTGACCATGCTGATCCTGCACAAGCAGCGACTGCACAACCCAGAGCTCGGCTACGCCGGCACCTTCTTGCGACAAATGGAGCAGGTGCTCGCGACGTGTATCGAGCGCGACATCAAGGTGGTCACCAATGCGGGTGGCCTGAACCCTGCTGGATGCGCCGACAAGGTGCGTGAGATCGCAGCCAGGCTGGGTCTCGACGTGAAGGTCGCCTACGTCGACGGCGACGACCTGATGGACCGCATCGAGGATCTACGACCACAGCTCGAGCACCTCGACACGGGTGCTCCACTCACCGGCCAGCCGGTCACGGCGAATGCGTACATGGGCGGCTGGGGCATCGCTGCCGCGCTGAAGGCGGGCGCCGATGTGGTCGTCTGCGGACGTGTGACCGACGCTGCCATCGTGGTTGGGCCGGCAGCGTGGTGGCACGACTGGGCCATGGACGACTGGAATGCACTCGCCGGTGCCGTCGTGGCGGGGCATGTCATCGAGTGCGGCACACAGGCCACCGGTGGCAACTACTCGTGGTTCGAGGAGATCCCGCAGCCTGCGCTGCCACTCGGCTACCCCATCGCGGAGGTAGCCGCCGACGGGTCGTGCGTGATCACCAAGCACGCCGGCACCGGAGGCATCGTGAACGTCGGCACCGTCACCGCGCAACTGCTCTACGAGATCGCTTCGCCTGCTTACGCCAACCCAGACGTGATCAGCCGCTTCGACACCGTCCAGGTCGCGCAGGAAGGTCCGGACCGCGTGCGCATCAGTGACACGATCGGTGAGCCCGCCCCAGCGTCCACCAAGGTGTGCATCAATCTCGACGGCGGTTACCGCAATCGGATGAGCTTCGTGCTCACCGGGTTGGACCAAGAACGCAAGGCTCGGTGGTTGACCGAGGCGCTGTTCACCCGCGTCGGCGGTCGCGACCGTTTCGACGAGGTCGACATCCGCTTGGTCGAAGCACCCAGCAACGCCCCGACCCAGGAGCAGTCGTCGGGCCGGTTGCACATCACCGTCAAGAGCAGCGACGAACGACTCGCCGGCAAGGCCTTCAGCGGCGCCGCCATCGAGCTCGCGCTCGCCAACTATCCCGGCTTCTTCGCCACTGGCGGCCCCAGCGAGGCCCAGCCCTTCGGCATCTACTGGCCTGCCCTGGTCGAAGCCCGTGAGGTGCATCAATCCGTCGTCCTACCCGATGGTTCCCGCGTAGCTATCGCGCTCCCACCATCGACCTCGGTGGTCACGTCCGCGACGCGTACGGCGACAACAGATGCAGTGCCGGTCGGCCCAGCGGCGGGCGAGGCGCTGGGGCTGTACTTCGCGGCACGCAGCGGCGACAAGGGCGGGAATGCCAACGTTGGCATCTGGGCGCGCGACGCCGGCGGCTACGCCTGGCTGGCCGAGAACCTGACCGCCAATGCAGTGAAATCGCTGCTGCCGGAAGCTGCTGACCTGGAGGTCCGCCGCTACGAACTGTCCAACATCCACGCACTCAACTTCGTCATCGTCGGCCTGCTCGGTGAGGGCGTTGCCAGCAGCACGGCCTTCGACACCCAGGCCAAGGGCCTCGGCGAATACCTCCGCAGCCGAATCTGGCGCCGCTGAGTCAGGCCAGGAGGCGGTAGCCGATGCCGCGGGCGGTGACGATGAGCTTCGGGTCGTCGGGTTGGTCTTCCACCTTCACTCGCAGGCGGCGGACGTGGGCATCCACCAGTCGACTGTCGCCCAGGTACTCGTAGCCCCAGACCCGTTCGAGCAGCTGGTCGCGCGACAGCACCATGTTGGCGTGATCGGCAAACTCGCAGACCAGCCGGTACTCGGTCTTGGTGAGCTTCAGCTCTTGCCCGGCCTTGAGCACGATGCCCTGCTCGCGACGAAGCTCGACGTCGCCGAAGCGACTGATGGAGCTGGAGGATGCGGAGGTCGACTCGTGCAGGTGGACACGGCGCAGCGACGCCCGAATTCGCGCCGCCAACTCCTTGGGGACGACGGGCTTGGTGACGTAGTCATCGGCTCCGGCCTCCAGCCCGGCGACCAGGTCGTAGGTGTCGGTCTGCGCCGTCACGATGATGATCGGCACGATGCTGTTGGCGCGCATCGAGCGACACACTTCGAAACCGGACAGATCAGGGAGACGCAGATCGAGCAGCACCAGGTCCGGCTCTCGCTCGGCGAACGCAGCCAGGCCGGCCTTGCCATCAGCCGCCTCACGAACCTCGTACCCCTCATCCTCCAGTGCCAGCGTCAGCGCTACACGAATCGCGTCGTCGTCCTCGATGAACAGCAGTGAGATCACACCCCCATCCTGCCCGATGTCAGCACGTCCTCAAAGCACGCTGCGAGACATCACTGTCAAGTCCTTCGGTGCGACAATTCTGTTACAGAAATCGCACACGCCCGGCGTTGTCCTGTCACAGACGTAGTCCAGAGTGACACCTGTTCACGCTGCCCCGGTGAGGTACCTTCCTCCCCCTGGTGCCTCACCGGCAGCGGTGAACGTGCGGGCGCACGTACCGGCGAACCCTCGCCGAAACCGACTGATTCTGGAGGTTTGCGACATGCTTTCACCGGCACTCACGGCTCACACCGATCTCCAGCGACATCACGTCGCAGTGTCGGTCAGTGGCCCATTCTCCACTGCTGATCATGGCGACGCGCTCATCGAAGCGTGCCTGCCGCTCCCCGCCAGTTACGGTCTGCTGGTCAACCTCAGCGGTGTCACCGTTCTCACCGAGGCAGGCATGCGTGGCTTGCGCGAACTGGCGAAGGCAGCTGCCGCTACCGGCCATCGTGTTGCGTTCGTCTGCAGCGAACTGATCTTGCGCGCCGAGCTGATTCTCGGCGATCTCGACATGCTCGCACCCGTTCTTCAGGCCGACGAACAAGCCATGCCGCTCGTCGGCTACGCGGCCTGATCATTCGCCGTCGGCGGGCGCGCACACTCGCGCGTCCGCCGATGAGCCACACTGTTACGGATGAGTGAAGCCCGTCGACGCCGATCACTGCGCCTGCGCACACGCGTCACATTCTTCTTCGCGCTGACCGCGCTCCTTGCAGGGCTCGGCCTGGCAGTTGTCACCTTCGCTGTCGCCCGCTCGTTCCTCATCGACCAACGCCAACAGACCGCAGAAGCGCAGGCGTACGCGAACGCAAAGACGGTGCGCGACCAACTCTTGGCCAACCAGCGATTCGACACGCTGGACCTTCGGACGGAAGGTGGCGGATTCGCGCTGCTGTTCCAAGACGGCAAGCCATCGGCCCCTGACGCGAGCTACCCGATCGACGCGTTCCCGCTGGAACTACGTACCGCTGTCACCCAGGGCGCAAGCGGCCGCCAGCGCTTCGAATTCAGGGGCAAGCCATACGTTGCCGTCGGAGTCAGCATGCCTGCGGCGGACGCCGAGTACTTCGAGGCCTTCCCGATGGAGGGCACGGAGAACAGCCTCAAGGCCATCACCACTGCACTACTGCTCGGTGCCGGCGCCACAATCCTGTTCGCGGGCTTCGCCGGCTGGTTGACCAGTCGCAGGTTGCTGCGCCCGCTGTCACGAGTGGCCACAGCGGCAGGCGCGATTGCCTCTGGAGGTCTCGATGCTCGCATGTCACCGGAGACCGACCCAGACCTGGATCGGTTGGCAAGCTCGTTCAACGAGATGGCCGACGCGGTGCAGACACGGCTGGAACGCGAGGCGCGTTTCGCCAGCGATGTCAGCCACGAGCTGCGCTCCCCCATCACTGCACTGACCGCAGCAGTCGAGGTCCTGGACGGCAGGCGCACCGACCTGCCACCGCGCACCCAGCAGGCGCTCGACGTGGTCGTCAGCCAAGTCCGTCGTTTCGACAGCATGGTGATGGATCTGCTGGAGTTGTCCCGTATCGATGCCGGATCCACCGAATTGCACCGTGAGGAAGTCGACCCGCGCGAGCTGATACCGCGAATCGCTCAGCGCTACGGCTTCGGCGATGTCGAGATCGACATCGGCAAGAAGGTGCCCACATTGGTCAGGTTGGACAAGCTGCGCTTCGAACGGATTCTGGCCAACCTGTTGGAGAACGCCAACTCGCACGGCGGCGGACCCATCCGGGTGTTCATGGACATGCGCGACCGCACATCGGTCGTACTCGGCGTCGATGACGCCGGCCCCGGCGTGGCGCGCGGTGAGCGCTCGCGAATCTTCGAGCGCTTCGCACGGGGCAGCGCAGCCCGTCACCGCGCGGGCACCGGCCTGGGGTTGGCGCTGGTTGCCGAGCACGCGCAGGCGCACGGCGGCGAGGCATGGGTGGAAGACCGCGCCGGCGGCGGCGCGCGCTTCATGGTCAGCTTCAGGGAGGCCCTCTGATGTACCTGCGCCTCGCAGCCATCCTCGGCGTGCTCATCTTTGCGACCGTGGCCTGCAGCATCGTCGACGACGGACGTGTCGAGCGCGTGAATCCGCCGGCAGAACTGACCGACACGCTGCCACCCACCACCATCGCCACGACCACCACCGAGGCAGCCACCACCACCAGCGGCCTGCAGACCACGACGACGACGGTACCCGCCGATGCTGTGCTGCTGTACTACATCTCCAGCGGCAAACTCAGCCCGATCGTGGGTGAGCTCTCCCTGCAGTACGCGCCCGCACAGCTGATGGCACTGCTACAGGCCGGGCCGATCGACATTCCGATCAACATCGGGCTGCGCAATGCTGTCCCCAAGAACATCGAGATCGACGCGTCGCAGGACGGCACCGGGGTCGCGCAAGTCATCCTGCCCGAAGGATTCTTCGACAACATTCCCGTCGGTGATCAGCGGCTGGCTGTCGCGCAGATCGTCATGACCCTGCTCGGCAACATTCGTGGCGTGGGACAGGTCGCATTCAACCTCCAGGTCTCAGGCCCGGCCGGCGAGCTGATCCCCGCCGGCCAGACCCTGTCTCGCGCCGACTACCAGACGCTGCTCGCATCATCGACCACGCCGGCCAACTCCACCACCACCGTGCCCTCGACCTCGCCCGTGCCATTGGAGACCACCACCACGCTCCCGGTCTGACCGGCCGATAGCGTGCCAACCCTCATGCGTAGCGGATTTGTCACACTCGTCGGTCGGCCCAACGTCGGCAAGAGCACGCTGGTCAACGCGATGTGCGGCCGCAAGGTCAGCATCGTCAGCGACAAGCCGCAAACCACCCGCCACCGTGTGATGGGCGTGCTGAACACCGACGACTCGCAGCTGGTGTTCGTCGACACTCCTGGCCTCCACAAGCCCGTCACCGCGCTGGGCGAGCGCGTCAACGCAACAGCGCTCGACAGCGTCAACGAAGTCGACGTCGTCTGCCTGGTCATCGATGCCACCAAACCGTTCGGGAGCGGCGACAAGTGGGTAGCCAGCCACCTCGACATGTCCACCGCGGTCATCATCCTCAACAAGATCGATGCCGCCAAGGAACACACGGTGCTCGCCCAGTTGACGGTGCTCACTTCGCTGGGCGCATCCGAATACTTCCCCGTGTCGGCTCGCACCGGGAAGGGCATTGCGGAGCTGGTTTCGTTCCTCCAGTCCAAGCTGCCCGAAGGCCCGCAGTACTTCCCGGCCGACACCGTCAGCGATCAGCCCGAAGAGCAGTGGGTCGCCGAGCTGGTACGCGAGCAACTGCTGGCCGTCACGCATGACGAACTGCCGTACAGCATTGCCACCCGGGTGTCGGAATGGGAATGGCCGCGTATTCGCGTCGAGATCATCGTCGAGCGTGAGAGCCAGAAGGGCATGGTCATCGGCAAGGGTGGCCTCATCCTCAAAGAGGTCGGCAAGCTGGCCCGGGCACAGCTGCCCGAGGGGTGCTTCCTCGAGCTGTTCGTGAAGGTCGACAAGGACTGGCAGCGCAAGCCCGACAGGGTGCAACGCCTGGGCTACTGATGCCGACCTGGCGGTGGTGTTCGTCGGCAATGGGTGCGACGGCGTCGTAGCGTGACGGCGATGGTGTTCGGACCGCTCGCCTTGATCCTCGCTGCCGGCTTGCTGGGTCCTCTGTTCGCATCCGCTCCCCGCTTTGCACCACCGATCGTTGTGGGTCAGATCTTCGCCGGCGTGGCAATCGGAAACGGCGGGCTGCGCTGGGTCGACCCGAGCGACCAGTGGCTGACCGGCCTTGCCGCCGTCGGCTTCGCCCTCCTGATGTTCGTCGTTGGTTCGCACCTACCCCTTCGCGAAAGCCATCTGCTCGCATCACTCGCGGCCGGGACGGGGGCCACCGTGTCAGTCATCGTCGTAGCGCTCGCCGTCGGCTTTGCACTGGCGGAGACCGTCGGCCCCTCGCGTCCGGGGATCTTCGCCGTGCTGCTCACCACCAGTTCGGGCGCTGTCGCGCTGCCAGTCTTGCAAGCCCTCGGAACGCAGAACCGACAGATCCTGGTGGCCACTGCCTGGATTGCCATCGCAGACGTCCTCTCGGTTCTGGCAGTCCCGGCGGTCCTTGCCACGGGCGGCCTCGGGCGGGTGCTGGTCGGCTACGTCGCCGTGATCGCGCTTGGCGCCGGTCTCTATTTCGTTGCCGACTCGATGCGCAACCACGCAGCCGTCCGCCGGGTGCGAAGCCTCTCGGCGAGCCGCGGGTGGGGTTTGGATCTGCGCATATCTCTGGTCGCGTTGTTTGCCTGTGCATGGTTGGCAACGCGGTTCGGCACGTCCGTCCTCGTCGCCGGGTTCACCATCGGCGTGGTGGTCGCCGCCTTGGGCGAACCACGTCGGGTCGCTCAGCAGTTGGTCGGTCTCGGTGAAGGATTCCTCATCCCATTGTTCTTCGTCCATCTGGGAGCCCAGCTGGATCTCGGCGCGCTGTTCCGTTCACCGGCAGCGATGCAGCTGGCCGCCGCACTCGCGTTCGCAGGAATCGCACTGCACGTCGCGGTGGCACTCGTCTGGAAGCTGCCAGTGGCATTCGGCCTGATTGCGTCAGCGCAACTCGGCGTACCGGCCGCCATCGTCTCGATCGGGTTGTCCACGAACCAGCTCACCGCCGCCGAGGGTGCCGGGATCATGGCAGCCGCCCTGGTCACATTGGCCGCATGCGCCATCGGTGGCGCGATCCTCGGGCCTCCAGGCCCTCTCGCTGGTGCGACAGCGCCCCACGGAACCTCACTGTCGTGAGCCGCTCGCAGCACCCGTGTTCTAGACCTGGCTGGCGCGACCGGCCCAAAAGGGGGCACGAAGCTCGCGCTTGAGTACCTTGCCACTGCCGGTCTTGGGGAGCTCGTCGATGAACGTGACCGAGCGCGGCACCTTGTAGTGCGCCAGGTGCTCGCGGGCGAAGTCCATCACGTCGTGGTCGGTCATCGAACCACCCTCACGAACCACCACTACGGCGTGCACGGTCTCGCCCCACTCCTCACTGGGCGTGCCGAACACCGCGACCTCCAGCACGTCGGGGTGATGCTCGAGCGCTGCCTCGATCTCGGCCGGGTAGACGTTCATGCCGCCGGAGATGATCATGTCCTTCTTGCGGTCGCAGATGTAGATGTAGCCCTCGTCGTCGCGGTAGGCGATGTCGCCGACCGTCTGGTAGCCGTGCTTGCTGTCGGCCAGGAACTTGTCGTGCTGCTTGTAGTAGTCGGCGAACACGCTGGGGCTCTTCACGAACAGTTCACCCGTGTGCTCGGGGCCGCTTCCCAAGACCTCGTTGCCATCGTCGTCGAACAGCTTGACTTCCACCATCGGCGCCGGCTTGCCACACGAACCGGGCTTGCGGAGTTGGTCCTCGGGGCGCAGCACGCAGTTGACACCCAGTTCGGTGCTGCCGTACACCTCGAACAGCGAGTCGGCCGGGAAAAAGTCCAGGTACATCAGCTTGAGCGCGTAGCTCCAGGGCGCCGCATTGGCGATCAGGCGGCGCATCGACGAGACGTCGTACTTCGCCTTCACCTCTGCCGGCAGGTTGCACGCCATGCGCACGGGCGTGGGCGCACAGAACGTGGAGGTGACCTTGTACTTGTCGATCAGTCGCAGCCAGTCCTCGGCGTTGAACTTTCGCTGCAACACCGTCGTCTGCCCGAGTGCCTGGGCCAGCCCGAGAAACCCGCCGGGCCCCGAGTGGTACAGGGGGCCGGTGGGGATGTAGATGTCGTCGGGTGTGTAGCCGATGTGCATCATCAGCGCGCCGGCCTGCTCGGCGCCTGAGTTGCCGCGACGCAGCGCACCCTTGGGCTTTCCCGTGGTGCCGCTGGTGTAGATCATCGTCGAGCCCGCCACGGTGCCTTCGGGAATCTCGGGCTCCTCGGCCGATGCGGCGGCGACGAGCGCGTCGACGTCGACCATGCCGTCGGGCACTGTGTAGCCCTGGGCCTCTGCGTCGAACACCAGGTACTGCTCCACCTTGGGCAGGTCGCCGCGAACACGCTCGAACATCGGCGCGAACTCGGCGTCGACGTAGACCGTCGTCGTGTCACTGTGGTCGGTGACGTAGGTGGCCTCCTCGTCGCTGAGGCGATAGTTCAGCGGCACCGCCGTGACGCCCAGCTTGCGCGC
>DAORTY010000006.1:0-58930 GCA_035432905.1 Ilumatobacteraceae bacterium
TCTGACCCTCGACGAGGGACTTGTAGCCCTCGCCCTGGATCTGCGAGAAGTGCACGAACACGTCTTCGCCCTGCTCGCGGGAAATGAAGCCGTAACCCTTTTCTGCGTTGAAAAACTTAACTGTACCTGTGGCCATTTGGGCCCTCACCTTCGACGTGGATCCGCCAAAGCGGGAACCCTTGAAGCTGACAGCATACCGCGCGCTTTGTGTTCACACACGCACCGTCGAGGATCGAAAAAGACCTCATCCAGCCGCTGTTGAAACCCACTCCCACAGCTGCTCTCGCCGTTGTGGTGTATCGCTGGAACGGGTGGTGGGCAGCTTGTGGATGGACCGCTCATGACGGTCGAGCCAGAACATGCCGGTGGTGGCCAAGGGGGCGCCGTCGTCGAGCGCCAGCCACACCATCGTGTCGGCACCCTGCAGCGGCGAACGCAGCAGCGGCCCGACGATCTTGCGGAACGTCGGCAACGAGTCGCGCACACCTGGGGTGTCGGCCCAGCCGGGATGCATCGCGTGGAACACCACGTCGCGAGCCGGGTGCTGGTGGGCCCACATCTCGTTGAGCGTCACCTGGGCTCGCTTGGCCCGTGCGTACTGTTCGCTGCCCTTGTAGTCGTCACCCATTTGCAATTCCTCGACCCGCAGTGGGCTGGCGTACATGCCACCCGACGACATCGTCAGCACTCGGGCCGGTGCCGAACGAACGAGCAGCGGCAACAACAGGAAGGTGAGCAGGAACGGGCCCACCACCTGACTGGCGACGGTGAGTTCGGTGCCCTGAGGCGACACCTGGCGTGTTGCGCTCAGTGCTCCGGCATTGTGGATCAGCACGTCGAGGCGATCGAGAGTGCCGTTCAACTCCTCAGCAACGCGCCGAACGGCGACCAGATCGCCCATGTCCGCAACGACTGTCGAGATCAGTTCGCTGCCGGTACGCGTCGCAATCTCGTCTCGAACACGGTTGGTCTTCGCTGCATCACGACCGAGCAGCACGACGGTGGCACCCGCTGCGGCCAACTGCTCTGCGGTCACCAGGCCCAGCCCAGAGGTGGCACCCGTGACCAGAATCACGCGACCGGTTGCGTCGTAGTCGCCGAGTGGTTTCCAATTCGCCAGCCGCGACCTGGTGTCGTAGCCGAGCCTGGTGAAGCTCGTGAACACCGGCGCTTCGAGCACGGCATCGACGACGCGCTCCACCGTGCTCTCCGAGCCGGTCATGCCGGCACGTCCTGTCCATCCAGTACCCGCCGCAGGCCTGCCGCTGCACGGTCACCGATACGACAGAACGCCAGGCGCAGCAGCGGGTCAGCGAGGCGCAGCAGCCCGTTCAGCTCCAGCAGCGCGTCGTAGGTGACCAGAGTGGTACCGCCCTCGGCAACAACGGTGACCCTGTCGGTCGATGTCAGGGTGCGGCTTTTTGCCACCGCCAACAGGTTGCGGTTGGGTTCGTATTCCTTGGTGACGTAGCGCAGCGTCGTACCCGACACCGTGACGTCGAACTCGGCGCCATCTCCAGCGCCCGCCCCCTTCACCTGCACCACCTTCTTCACACCGGGGTCCCATTCCGCGAAGTTTCGAAGATCTGACATGTAGGCGAACGCCTCGGCGGGCGTCTTGTCGGTGCGAACTGTCGTGACGTAGCGGGCCATCTGTGCCTCCAGGGTCTATTTAGTACGAAGTCTACGGCGTGTGGCCCCCAGTAGGTTCGTGCCATGAGGTCGCAGAACCCCCCGCGGATATTGACGGTGTGTGGAAGCTTGGGTGGGGCCTCAGCAAACCGCTCACTTCTCGACGTCGTACATCGACGTCTCGTCGAACGTGGTGTTCGTTTCACCGACGATGAACTGCTGGCTTCGATTCCACCGCTGCAACCGCACCTCGTCGACGAGCCCGAGGACGAGGTGGCGTCGTTTCGACGTCAGATCGCTGACGCCGACGCCGTCATCATTGCGGCACCGGAGTACGCCGGTTCGCTCGCCGGCACCATCAAGAACGCACTCGATTGGATCGTTGGCTCCGGCGAACTCTACGAAAAGCCCGTGGGCGTCCTGAGTGCGGGGACCAGCGGCGGCCCGCTGGCACGCCAGACGCTGGTTCGCACTCTCGCCTGGCAGGGTTCTCATACGGTTGCCCATCTCGGTGTCGCAGCACCACGAACCAAGAGTGACGCGTCCGGCGCGATCGACGACCCGGCAACTCTGCGAGCCCTCACCGCCTTCACCGATGCAGTCCTCGCCGCGGTCCGTCTCAGCGTGGCCGAGCGCGAGGTTGTCAGCGCGCAGGTGGCAGCGTCACTCGGTGTCGGCCGACACCTCGACGGACAGCTCCTCGCCGTCTTCGGGGGATTCGACTGACTCAGCAGGTTCGACGGGCTTGGGCGCCCATGCCGGGGGCGTGCCCGTCTCCAGTTCGATGACCAGCGCCTTGGCGACCTTCCATGCCTGATCCGCATCGGCGCGGCCACGACCGACCTGTTTGGCGTGCCGCACCGCGTCCACAGCTCGCTCCAGATCACGGCGAGCGACCGTCAACGCTGTCGCCTTGGCGGCAGCCTGCTCAGCACGCAATGCGGCATCGGCTCGCTCCTGCTCTCGGCGGGCCTTGGCCGCGCGATCGGCCTTCTCCGAATCCTTCAGGGCCGACGCGAAACGCTCGACGTCGCTGAGTGCGCTGCCGGCAGCAGCACTCGACGCTGCAGGGCGCGTCGCGGCTGGCGAGTTCGACGGTGACTTTGGACGGCGGCGGCTGGGCATCGACAGCAGTCTGCCCCGCGCGCCACCATCGCTGTCAACACCGACCGATGTCCGGCGACACCTGTCCCGCGGCTCAGCACTCGTAGAGTCGCCACCATGTCCACGTCGTCGAACGAACCCATCGAGCTGCGCAGCGACAACGCTGCAGGTGTCGCACCGGAGATCCTTGCCGCGATCGCCGCTGCCAACGAAGGCTCCGCGCTCGCGTACGGGGGTGACGCACTCACCGCGCAGCTCCGCGATCTCGTCCGTGACATCTTCGGGCAGCCACAAGCCGAAGTGTTTCCGGTGGTCAGTGGAACAGCTGCAAACTCGCTGGCGTTGTCGGCGATGTTGCCGCCGTGGGGAAGTGTGCTGTGCCACGAAACAGCTCATATCTTCACCAACGAGGGTGGCGCCACGTCCCTGTTCAGCGGTGGGGCTGTGATGCGCGGCCTCGCCGGATCCGACTACAAGCTGCATCCTGCGAGCGTGCAGCACGCCTTCGACACCACCCTGTGGGGTGACGGCCACCACTCACAGCCATCCGTCGTTTCCATCACCTGTCCCACCGACTTCGGCACGGTGTACGCGCCGGCGGAAGTGAGCGCCCTGGCCGCGCTCGCTCACAGTCGCGGCCTTCGGATGCACCTCGACGGTGCCCGGCTGGCCAATGCGTTGGTGGCAGTCGACGGCACACCCGTGGAGCTCATCACCGACGCCGGGGTGGACGCCTTCTCGCTGGGCGCCACCAAGAACGGAGCGCTCAGTACCGACGCCATCGTGTGCTTCGACTCGGCAGCGTCGGAGCAGCTCATTTTTCGCCTGAAGCGGTCGGGGCACGTCGCCAGCAAGATGCGTTACCAGTCGGCACAGCTGGTGGCGTATCTCACCGATGATCTGTGGCTGCGCCTCGCAGCGCGGGCCAACGAGGCAATGGCCGCCCTCAGCCTGGGCCTCGACGAGATGGGGGTTGAACTGCTGTCACTGCCGCCCGCCAACATGTTGTTCGCACGAGTGGGCAATCCGACTGCGGCGGCCCTCGCCGAGGTGGGCCTGCTGTTCTACGAAATGGGTGGAGGCGTGATCCGATTCGTCACCAGCTTCCAAACCACCCACGACGACGTACTCGAGGTCCTCCGTCGAGTCGAGGGTGTGATCAGGCCGAGAGGTGCAGTGCCGTCAGCCCACGAATGACGAAGCTGGGCTCGTAGGTCGGCTCCTCCACCAGCCGCAGGGACGGGAACCGGGCGACGAGCCCGGCCACGGAAATCTCGACCTCCTGACGCGCGAGCGGTGCGCCGACGCAGAAGTGAATGCCACCGCCGAATCCGATGTGCGCCATGTCGCCGCGACCGATGTCGAAGCGATCCGGGTTCTCGAATCGGCGAGGGTCGCGTTGCGCGGAGCCGAACAGCATCGCGACCTCTTGGCCCACAGGAATCCTCTGACCGGCAATCTCGACACCGTCGTCGAGCACCCAGCGATCGAACAGCTGCGTGGGTGGGTCCCAGCGCAGCATCTCCTCGACAGCGGTGCGGGCCGGGACCTCACCGGACACCACGCGGTCCCACTCCCCCGGGTGGTGCAGGATCGCTCGCAGGCCGTTGCCGAGCGTGTTCACCGTTGCCTCGTGGCCGGCTTCCAGCAGCACCATCGTGGTGGAGATGATCTCGTCCTCTGTCAGCGTGTCGCCTTCGTCCTCGACGCGCACCAGTTCGGAAACCAGCAACCCGTCAGGGCTGAGGCGCTTCTCGGCGATCAGGGCACGGGTGTAGGAGATGTACTCCCCGGCCGCGGTGTTGGCGGCGACACGCAGCTCGTCGGAGGTGCTCAGCTCGTACATCTTGACGATGGCGTGGCTCCAGTCGAGCAACATCTGCGTGTCGGATCGCGGCACCCCCAACATCGAGCAGATGACGGCGACGGAGTACGGCTGCGCGTAGTCGCGCAACACCTCGAACTGGCCGCGCTCACGGCACACATCGAGCAGTTCGTCGGCGAAGCCTTGCACGGTGGGGCGAATCGCGGTCACCGACTTGGGGGTGAACACCTTGGCGACCAAACGGCGTATGCGGGTGTGGTCCGGCGGCTCGAGGCAGAGCAACGACCATTGCTCGTGCTGCTGGAACGCAGCCCAACGCGAGTCCGGCTCGGGTTGGGCCAGCGCCGCGTGAGAGTACCGGTGCGTGTAGTTGCGGCCGAGGCGACGATCACGCAAGGTTTCCTGCACGTCGCTGAAGCGGGTGACGACCCAGTGACGAGAGGTCTCACTCCAGTAGATGGGGGTGGCTTCTCGGATCTCGTTCAGCACCGGGTACGGATCGGCGATGAACGTCGGATCGTTGACATCGAAGCGGGCGATCAGGTCGTCGAGGCTCATGGCCTCAGCGTACGGCCGGGCCGCCATCGGCTGCTAGATCAGCTGACGCAGTCGGCTTTCGATGTCTTCACGATTGACGTAGCCGCCGCACATCCGACGCAGTCCGGTGTACGCGGCGCGGCCGTGCAGCACGCGCCAGTTGTCGAACAAGAGTGCCTCGCCTGGCTGCAACACGTGGCGCCACTGCATCGAGGGGTCGTTGGCCAACTCTTCGAACACACGCAACGCGTCGTAGAAGGCGATCATGTCGGCCTCCTCCAGAAGGAACGGCGCACGGTCGTAGTTGTTGAACGACACCTGCACGAGACGTCCGGTGTGGTCATGACGGAACACGGGCCGCGCTGCCATCAGGTGGGCACCGTCACCGATGTACTGACCCGGTACGACCACCGACGACAACACTTCGAACAGCTCGGAGTGCTCGGCTTCCATCCGCCGTGCGATCGCGAAAGAATCGACGATGGTGCTGTCGCCACCGCTACCGACGAACTCCAGGCAGTGCAACAGCTGGCTACCGGGGGCATCGTTGCTGTACGTGCCATCGGTGTGGCCGCGCAGTTCGAGCGTGGTGTAGGCCGTGTCGGCTTTCGACATGTCGGCCTGGAACTCCCAGAAGCCACCGAAGATGGTCTCGCGGATGTAGCCGGCGCGACGGAGCAGCGCCTCGCTGGCGGCCGCAGTCGCGGGCGTGCCCATCACCAGGCAGAACCCGTACTGCAGCGTGTTGGTGAGCCATTGCGCCAACCCGGCGTCGGTGTTCATCACCAGGTCGTAGGCCACCGTAGGGGTGGTCAGCGACGAAGCGCTCCACAGCGTGACGGGTACGTCGACGGCCACCCGAGCAGTGCGCGGGTGGCGGTAGGCGGCGAGGAAACCGACCGGCAGCACCGATGCCGGCTCCAGCATGTCCCAGGTGATGCGCAGTTCACCGTCGACCACCTCGCTGTTGAGCCCACGCAGTGCGGCAGGAACCCGGGCGGTGAACAACTGGCGTTGCTGCGTGATCGGGTGCATCGTGTCGTCGTCGTGCGCGTGATCGCGCAGCCACAACCACGGGTAGCGGGTGACGACACCGTCGGCCCAGGTGACCTCCAGCGAGGCGTCGTCGTGACGGAGCGATGCGATCGTTGCCATTTCCTGAATCGTAGTTCAGTCGACGTGGTTCGCGTTCGCAAGAGGTTGCAGCACCACGACGATCGCCTCTGCGTCGCCACCCAAACGCGTCGCCCGGCCGCTGTCGTCGATCATCGTGTCCCCGGCCACACCACGAACTCCGCGGTCATTCTCCATCGCCCCTGACAGCACGTGCACCACCACGATCGAACCGTCGCCCCCGCCGATTGTTCGGTTGCGCCAGTCGTCGTGCTCCAGCAGCGAGAAGCGGGATCGGTCCCAGATGACGTTGAAGTCGGTCGTCGCACCATCGAGGAGTTCGGCGGTGATGGCGGTTTCGCCAGCAAAGCGAGCGCTTCGGGCCTTCGGCCGCAACTCCATCGTCGTGCCGTCGGCGATGCACACCAGATCCATGCCGGCCCCCTCGAGCAGCACGAGCAGTCGATCGAACCCGTCGAAGCGTGAGAACGGACCGTCCACCTCGACATCGGCGATGGAAATGCGCCACGAGAAGTCGTGTTCACGCGGCGAATCGCGAGCCACGTCGCGTGTCCACCCGCCGTCGTTACGCCACCGAATCCGCGGCTGGTCAGCGGCCCGGACGACCCTCATCACGACTCGGCTCAGCCCATCACAGTGCCGGAGGTCTCCGACTTCTCACGACGACGCGAGAAGGCACCGAGGTTGATGGTGCGGCCGGTACGGCCGCCGACGAACTGCACCGGGGTCTCGTCGTGGTCGACACCCGCTGCCTCTGCGTCGATGATGGCCTTCATGAACTGGCCGGCCAACGGCGCGTTCTTGAACTGGTTGCCGCTGGTACCACACGCCATGAAGAAGCCCGGCAGGTCGCTCTTGTCGTACAGCGGCACCCAGTCGTCCGACGCGTCGTACAACGCAGCCAGGCCCACGGGCCGGTGCGGCACGCCGAACTCGGGTACCCGGCGCGCGATACGCATCATCGACACTTCGAACTGCTCGACCGTGGGGTACTCGTCGTACTGATCGGGGTCGTCGATCCAGTGCAGTTCGTCGCATTCCGGTTCCGTACCGCCGACCAGCCAGGTGCCACCGATCTGTGGCCGCAGATAGTGACCTACATCGAGGTCAGCGATTGCCGGCATCCCGTCCTCCAGGCGAAGACCGGACGGCGGCTCGACAGTGAACACTTCCTGCCGCAGTGGACGGTGCCCGATGCGCATGCCCTCGACCACGCCGGCCATCTGGTTGATGATGCCCGAGTGCGGACCGCCGACGTTGACGACCACGGGTGCAAAGAGCTGCTGCCCACTGGCCAGGGTGACCCCGCTGACGCGCCCGCCCGCCTGATCGACGCTGACGACCTGCTGGTTGAACTTGAAATCGGCACCGTGGCGACGAGCGGCAAAGGCGAGATTCTTGGCGCACAGCATCGGGTCGTCCATGAAGCCGCTCTCCGCTTCCAGAATTGCCGTCAGTGTGCCGGTGGCATCGTCGGCGAACGCCGGGTCGTCGATGCGCTTGGGCGGGAAGTAGACGCCGAGATCCAAGCCCGGCAGCAACTTTTGCAGTTGTTCGGTGTCGAGGAGGTCGTACGCGATGTCGAGTTCGTCCCAGAGCCGCTGGATGCGCACCGTGCTGTCGCCCGGTGTGTGGAAGATGCACATACCGGTCTTGATGAATCGAGCCATGCCGTCAGGGTCCACGCAGCCCAGGTGGCCCTCCCAGTCCAACCACATCGCAGCGGCCTCCCACGCGGTGAGCACCGCATCGGGTGTGGAGTAGCTGAAGCGAATGATGGATGACGAGGAACTGGTGGAGCCCGCACCCGCCGCCGGCCCCTTGTCGACCACGATGACCGAGCGGCCGCCACGAGCCAACTCCAGTGCTACTGAGGAGCCGATGACCCCCGCGCCGATCACGATCGCATCTGCCTGATCACTCATGACGGCCAAGATAGCGCAGGGCACACATTCGCGGTACGGCCGTACCGGCGAACGGGCAGCGATCAGACGAAGCGCGCCCAGTCGTCCACCGGCATCCGCTCGGATCGCAACGCGTTGATGGGGGCTGCCATATCGGCGTAGCCAATTGCCATTCCGCAGAACAACATCTCCTCGTCGGGGGCACCGACGAACGAGGTGACGGCTTCGTGACGAACCGACCAGTACTCCTGCGCACAGGTGGCAAGGCCCGCCTCGACAGCGAGCAGCATGAAGGTCTGCAAGAACATTCCCAGATCAGACCATTGGGGTGGCCCCATCTGGCGATCGACACAGCAGAACAGTGCGGCGGGGGCACCGAAGAAGTCGCCGTTGTGCGCGAACTGGCGAAGACGCCCGGCCTTGTCCGCACGCTCGATGCCCAGCGTTGCGTACATCTGCTCGCCGATGGCGAACCGATTCGTTCGGTACGGCTCGGTGAGTTTCGCTGGATAGATGTCGTACTCAGGTTCCTCGAACGGAGGTTGATCGGCGAGGTGTTCACGCAGGCGAGCCATGGAGTCACCGTTGACCACGTAGACGCGCCAGGGCTGCACGTTGCCACCGCTGGCGGCGCGTGATGCCACTTCCAGAAGCGACCGCAGCGTCTCGTCACTGACGGCATCGGGCAAGAACGACCGGATCGACGAGCGGGTCTGCACTGCGGCGGTGACATCCATGGGCAGCGACGCTACCGCCCGCTCATCGGGCAGCCCTCGTTGGGGTCGTGGGTCAGCCGATGGCCGCGCCGAACGCCCAACCGACCGCCATGGTGATGCCCATCGCGGCCGCGCCGCCGATGACCACGCGTGCGATCGAGCGGCCTCGCGGAGCACCACCGGCGCGAGCGCCCACGTAGCCAAGCACGACCAGCGCTGCCAGTGCGACACCGATGATGGCTGCGATGCGGGCCGACGCGCCGACAAAGACTGCTGCAAGCAGCGGGATGATCGCACCAATGGAGAACGACAGCGCAGAGCTCCATGCCGCCTGCATGGGTCGCGCCAATTCGTCCTGCACGATGCCGAGTTCGTCGAGGAGATGCGTTGCCAGCGCGTCGTGCTCGGTGAGCTGCACCGCCACCTCCTGTGCCAGTTCGAGCGGGAGGCCCTTCGCCTGGTAGATCGCTGTCAGCTCCGCCAATTCGTGATCGGCCTGGTGCGTCAGCTCCCAGATCTCCTTCTCGATGTCGCTACGTTCCGAGTCGCGCTGCGACGACACCGAGACGTACTCGCCCAGCCCCATCGAAACCGCACCGGCAACAAGACCTGCCACGCCGGCAGTGAGAATGGCGGACCGTGTGGAATCGGCCGCGGCGACGCCCAGCAGCAACGCCGCTGTGGAGATGATGCCGTCGTTGGCACCCAGGACCATCGCACGCAGCCAGCCCACTCGGTGCGAGTAGTGGCCTTCGCTGTGTCGCATGGCAGCGAGCCTACCGATGGCTGGTCGGGCGCCAGCTGTGGATCACCTGGTAGTAGTTGGCCCGCTCGTAGACCTGCGGGTCGGGCACGTTGCCGCGACTGACGCTGCCGCGAAGTTGGTTGACGCTGTCGTAGTCGCGTTCCATCATCCATTCACGGATGAAGCGCTCCATCACCCGCAGGTGCTCCGGACCGTGTTGTAGCAGCGCACTGGTGCTCATCACCACATCGGCGCCGGCCAACAAGAGCTTCAACGCGTCCGCCCCGTCGTGCACACCCGACGACGCTGCCAGCGAGCATCTCACCGTGCCGAACAGGTTGGCGATCCAGTGCAGCGGTAGGCGAACCTCGGCGGAGGTGCTCAGCGACAGGCGCGGCACGACTTCCAGCGTGTCGAGATCGATGTCGGGCTGGTACAGCCGGTTGAACAGCACAAGACCGTCGGCCCCCGCCGTCTGCAGTCGTTCGGCGAAGTTGCCCAGCGCGGTGAACCACGGGCTCAACTTCACGGCCAACGGCACGGTGATCTCGGCCTTGACCTCCTCCACCAGTTCCGCGTACCGACGCTCGGCGTCGGCAGCGGTGATACCGGGGTCGACGACGCTGTCGTACAAGTTGAGCTCGATGGCATGTGCGCCCGCGTCGGCAAGGTGCTTCGCATAGCGCACCCAGCCGCCCGGGCTGGTGCCGTTGAGGCTGGCGATGACGGGGATCGTCAATCGCTCGCAGGCCTGCTCGACGAGCGCGAGCTGTCGGCTGGGGCCAACATCGGGCAGGTCGAGCGGCGGGAGAAAACTGGATGCCTCTCCGAACCTGTCCGCCACGTCGTCGTAGGCCCGCTCGCGTGTGAACGCGTCGTGTTCGATCTCTTCCTCGAACAGCGAGGGCAGCACGATCGCACCGGCACCGGCCTCTTCCAGACGCTGCCACATGTCGGGGTTGCCCGTGTGCGGCCCTGCCGACGCAACGAGCGGGCTGCGCAACGCGAGCCCGAGGTAGGTGGTCGACAGGTCACTCATCCCTCGTCCTCCTCATCCGCGATCTGGACGTCGGGGGCTTGGCCTGGTGCAGCTCGATGCACATCGGCCAGTTGCCGGTAGTAGCTCCAGCGGTTGTCCACGTCCTGTTGGGCCAGTGCCACCAGCTGGCGAGAACGCTCGGGGTTCGACCGCTCGAGCATCGAGAAGCGCGCCTCGCTGCGAGCGAATTCGCTGTACGGCACCGACGGATCGGCACTGTCCAGCTGGAATGGCTGCGCATCGCTGTCGTCGGTGGGGCGGAAGCGATACAGCGGCCAGTGGCCGCTCTGGACGGCCAGTTTCTGCTGGGTCATCGATTGGCTCATGTCGAAACCGTGGGCGATGCACGTGCTGTACGCGATGACCAGCGAGACGCCTGGCCACGCGTCGGCCTCGAGGAGCGCCTTCACTGTCTGGATGTCGCTGGAGCCCATGGCGATGCGGGCGACGTACACGTCCCCGTAGCTCATGGCTTCCAGCCCCAGATCCTTCTTCATACCACCCTTGCCGCCCGCCGCGAACTTGGCCACGGCACCGCGGGGCGTGGCCTTGGAAGCCTGCCCGCCGGTGTTGGAGTACACCTCGGTGTCGAGCACCAAGATGTTGACGTTGCGGCCGCTGCCCAGCACGTGGTCGAGGCCTCCGGCGCCGATGTCGTACGCCCAGCCATCACCGCCGACGATCCAGGTGCTCTTGCGCACCAATGTGTCGATGAGTTCGATCAACGCGACGGTGTCGGCGTCGCTGCCCGTCAACACACCCTTCAGCGCCGCGACGCGTTCGCGCTGGGCACGGATGCCCAGCTCACCGTCATCGTCGACGCCGGCAATCACCGCATTCACGGCCTCTGCGCCGAGCGCTGCGTCCAGTTGTGGCCGCATGCGGTCCACCAGCACCAGCGCCGTGCGACGCTGCGCCTCGAAGCCCAGGCGGATGCCGAGGCCGAATTCGGCGTTGTCCTCGAAGAGGCTGTTGGCCCAGGCCGGCCCCCGACCCTCGCTGTTCACCGTGTAGGGGGTGGTGGGCAGGTTGCCGCCGTAGATGCTGCTGCAGCCCGTGGCATTGGCCACCATCAGGTGGTCACCGAACAGCTGGGTGAGCAACTTGATGTAGGGCGTCTCGCCACAACCGGCGCAGGCACCGGAGAACTCGAACAACGGCTGACGCAACTGGCTCGTCTTCACCGATGCGGGGTCCCATTGGGCAGGGTCGGCCTCCTGCACGTCGAGGAACACATCCCACGCCAGGCGTTCGCTCTCGAGGTGCTCGGCGATGGGACGCATGTTGATGCTCTTGCGCTTGACCTCGCTCTTGTCGTGGGCCGGGCAGGCCTGGACACACACACCACAGCCGGTGCAGTCGTCCGGTGCCACCTGGATCGTGAGTTGCATGCCGGGCACATCGCGGCTTCGGAAGCGCTTCGTCTTCATCGTGTCGCCGATGCCCTCGATGGCCGCCGGCTCGTACACCTTCATGCGAATGGCCGAGTGCGGGCAGACGATGGCGCACTTGCCACAGTCGATGCACAGGTCGGCCTCCCAGATGGGGATCTCGGTGGCAATGGTGCGCTTCTCGTACTGCGCGGTGCCGGTGACGAACGCCCCGTCCGGCGGCAGCGCGCTGACGGGAAGCAGGTCGCCCTCGCCCGCCAGCATGCGGGCGGTGATGCGTTGCACGAAGTCGGGGGCATCGACGGCGACGGTGGGTCGCCGGTACGTCGTGGCCGTCACCTCGGAGCTGATGGGAACCCTGTGCAGGTTGGCCAGCGACGTGTCGACGGCCGCGACATTGCGTTCCACGACGGCTTCCCCGCGGGCGCCGTAGCTGTGCTCGATGGCACCCTTCAGCTCGCGTAGCGCGTCCTCGGTGGGCAGTACGCCGGAAAGGCCGAAGAAGCAGGCCTGCATGACGGTGTTGATGCGCCCACCAAGGCCCGCATCGCGGGCCACGGCCGCGGCGTTCACGGCCCACAGCTGCAGGTCGTTGGCGAGTACCTGTTGCTGCACCTCGATGGGCAGGCGACCCCACACTTGCTCGGTCGGATACGGCGCGTTGAGGAGCACCGTCGCCCCGGGCGCGGCGAGGCTCAACACATCGAGACGGTCGAGGAAGTTCCACTGGTGGATGCCCACGAAGGTGGCCTCATCGATGAGGTAGGTGCTGTCGATCGGGTCCTCGTCGACGCGCACGTGGCTGATGGTGGTGCTCCCCGACTTCTTCGAGTCGTACACGAAATAGGCCTGCACGTGCAGGTCGGTGTTGGCACCGATGATCTTTGCCGTGTTCTTGTTGGCGCCCACGGTGCCGTCAGAGCCGAGGCCGTAGAACACCGCCCGCACCTTGGCGTGGTCAGTGCGCCAAGACGGGTCCCAGGTCAGGCTGGTGTGGCTGACATCGTCATGAATACCCACCGTGAACGGGTTGCGCGGCAACGGCGAGGCGGCCTCGTCGAACACCGCCTTGACCATTGCCGGCGTGAACTCCTTGCTACTCAACCCGTACCGCCCACCGATCACCCGCGGCTTGTCGCCACTGGCCCACTGGCTGTCGTTGCTGTGCCACAGCGCAGCCAGCACGTCGAGGTGCAACGGCTCGAACGGCGCGCCCGGCTCCTTGGTGCGGTCGAGCACCACGACGGTGCGCGTGGATGGCGGCAGCGCTGCCAGTAGCTGTGCTGCGGGGAAGGGGCGGTAGAGACGCAGCCCCACCACCCCGACCCGCTCCCCCGAGCCACTGGCATTGATGGCATCGACCGCTTCGCGTACGGCACCGAGGCCGGACCCCATCAGAACGATCACTCGATCGGCATCGGGGGCACCGTGGTACTCGACAAGTGAATACTGGCGACCGGTCTCCTTTGCGAAGCGATCCATGGCCGCTTGCACGGCTTCGGGCACGGCGGCGTGGAACGGGCTGCACGCCTCGCGCGCCTGGAAGAACACGTCCGGGTTCTGCGCGCTGCCGCGCAGCATGGGGCGATCCGGGTCGAGGCCGCGGCCCCGGTGGGCGTGGACGAGTTCATCGTCGATCAGCGACCTGATCTGGTCGCGTGTGGGAAGTTCGACCGTGTTGAGTTCGTGGCTCGTGCGGAACCCATCGAAGAAGTGCAGGAACGGCACTCGAGTGGACAGCGTGGCCATGTGTGCGATGACAGCCATGTCGGCGGCGTCGTGCACACTCGGGGCGCACAACATTGCGAAACCGGTGGTACGCGCAGCCATCACGTCGCTGTGGTCGCCGAAGATGCTCAGCGCGTGCGTCGCAATCGAACGCGCCGCCACGTGGATGACCGTGGGTGTCAGCTCGCCGGCGATCTTGAACATCTCGGGCAGCATCAGCAGCAGGCCCTGGCTGGCCGTGAACGTGGTGGCCAGTGCCCCACGCAGCACAGCGCCGTGCAGCGTTGCAGCCGCGCCGGCCTCGCTCTGCATCTCGATCACCTCGGGCACCACGCCCCACAGGTTGGTCTGGCCTTTGGCGCTCCACTCGTCGGAGTACTCGCCCATCGCGGACGCCGGAGTGATGGGATAGATGGCAATGACTTCCGAGAGAAGGTGAGCGACGCGAGCTACTGCTTCGTTGGCGTCAACCACCTCTCGGAGCTGCAGTGCTGTGGTTGGTTGACTGGGCACGTCTCCAACCTACGGAGGTCGCCCAAACGTCACCAGAGTCTTTCGACCCAGCCGCTTCGCCTGGCGTGATTCAGGCTGACTGCGAGCGAACCGTCAGGCGGGTCCACGCCCCCACGTACACACGGTCACCGTCGCGAAGTTCGGTCGGCACGCCGGGCACGAGCGCCATGGTTGCCGTGTCCGGGTCGGTGTCGGCGGCGACGACATACGTGCCATTGGTCGATGACAGGTCGACAACGGTCAGGCTGTCGCCGTCACGCACGAATTGAGCGTGACGCCGCGAGACACCGGTATCGGCGTCGAGTGCGATCTCAGGGCGGAGCCCGCGCGACGCGGACGAGCGCCCGATGAGGGCGGTGTGGTTCGACAGCGGAACGGTCGACGACGACGTTTTCGGGCACGCCTGATCGGCCAGCGCCCCCTTGAGTCCGTACCACTGCTGGTCGACCTCGATGACTGCGATCCAGCCGACGGCAGAGTCGACCGGTTCAACCGCGACCGGGGCTGCCGACTCGCTCACAGCAGGCGACTGACCGGTGGTGAAGTCGTAGCCACAGACCTCGCAGAACAGTGCATCAGACGGATTCAACTCGGCGCAATGCGGACAGGTGACGGGGCCATCACCCGATGCAGACGGCGCTGGCGACGATGTCGTGGGGGGCGGCACCGCTGACGAGGGCGACCCGGAAGGCGTGCCGCCCATCTTGGCGCCGCACGTGTCGCACCACTCAGGGTCGGAGCTGGCGTGACCATTGGGGCATGTTGTCGTACTCATGGCTCACGTCGAATTCGCGTCGTCTTGGTGCTGCGGGTGTCCAGCGCCATTTCGTCAGCCTTTTCGACTTCACGCTTCAGGCGCACCGTGCCCGCCTCGACGTCGACGACGTCGACCACCTTCGCCAACAAACGGGTGGTGTTCTCGTTGCCCGAGTCGTGCGCCAATTTGGCTGCCTCACCGAGCAGCACCGTGGCAGTGCGGTCGTCGCCGGCGGCCTTCGCTGCAAGACCCTTCTGGATGGTGTCGGCCAGCTTCACCTGACCCGTGTAGTGCGCCACCGCAGGGTCGATGCGGGTGGTCAGATCGGTGTCTGCGGTCCACACGGCCTTGACCAACGACTTCGCCTGCACCTCGTCGTTCACCACCAGTTCAACACGAGCCGCTAGGCGTTCGTTGCCGATGCCGGCAACAGGGACGCGAACGGCCACGTGGTAGTCGCGGCTTTCGTCGCTCCACGCACCCGTGGGGAACTCGCGCACGAGCGGCCCGGTTTGCACTCCTGTACTGGTGAGGTCTTCGACGGTCGGTGCGACTTGGCGCACGAAGAGCACTTGGCTGCCCTGCGGGGCCCAGATGCGGAGACGTGCATCAGCGACGCCTCTGCTCATGGCGGTTCGCATCATCGCTTCGAAGTCGGCCTCCAGATCCTCAGGCTTCGCCACGATGTCGACCGTGCCCATCAGCGCTGTCGAAATCTCGCGCAGCTCCTCCACCACCCAGTCCTCGCCGATACCACGGCAATCGCACTGGAACTTGCCGCGAGCATCGGCCAACGCCTTCGCGAGCATGCCGACCGGCTCACCTTCGATCTTGCCGTCAGTGAGCAGAATCGCATGTCGTTGCGCGGCTGACACCTGCCCGAACAGCCCGGTCGCTGCCTGGATCCAGGCGCCGATGGCGGTGGCGCCTCCGCTGCGCACGCGATCGACGGCTGCCAGCGCCTCGCTCCGAGTGGTCGCGGTCATCTTGGCCATTCCGGCGTTCGACGGGTACACCATCTGCGCGATGCTGTGGCCGCTGACGATGGCGAACCATGTGCCGTCGACGATCTCACCGATGGCCACGCGCGCAGCTCGACGGGCAGCTGCGATCTTGGTGGGCGGCATGTCCATCGAGCCGGAAGTGTCGACGATGATGATCTCGGCCGCGTCGCCCGATTCGCCAGCCATGCCCGCGTCGGTGCAGGTCACCGAAACCACCGCGTGCGCGTCGGTGGCCCCTTCGGCCAGATACTCGTTCTGGAAGACCTCAGCCTTGAATTCAGCCACTTCGTTACCTCCGTTTGTCGGGTATCTGTCTCGTGCCGTCAGGTTGTCTCGTCAGCGTAGTGACGGCTCGTAGCGCGCCAGCGCGGCGGTGATGTTGTCGTGGCCGCCGCAGCCATTGGCAAATCCCACGAGGGCGTCGGCGATCTCCACCGGCGACGAGTGCCCACCGGCCACCTGCTCACGAATCAACCGTTGCAGATCGTCGGCGCTCGACGCGTAGTTCCACAGTCCGTCGCTGCAGAGCAGCAGCCAACCGGCCGCGTGCAACTGCAGGCTGGCAAGCTCCGGCGTGGAGTCGACCGAGTCTGCGCCCAACCAGCGCGTGATGGTGTGAAAACTCGAGCTCTTCTCCGCGTCGGCCACGCTCATCCCACCCTGGATCAGTTCTGTACCGAGCGAATGGTCCAGCATCAACTGCACCGCTTCACCGTCGTCGGGCAACCAGTAGGCCCGCGAGTCGCCGCACCAGCCGAGTGTCACCACATCACCACTGAGCACCGCCGCCACGAATGTGCACGACGGGGGTTCGGCGGGGCTACCGAGCGACCGCGAGACCCCGACGGTCGCCGCGTTCGCGTCGCGACAGGCACGGGTGATTTCAGCGCTCCAGTGCGACACGGTTCCCGCAACACCAGTGCTCGCGGGCGGCGGCGAGCCCGAGAGCGCCGAGCACGCGACACGCGCAGCGGCAAGGGCAGCTCTGTCGCTGTCGGGTGCGGACGTGACACCATCGCACACCACCAGCACGGCCAGCGACCGGTCGGCCGACGCTGCCAGCGCCATCGCGTCCTCGTTGCGCGCGTGAACGATGCCCTTGTCGCACACACCCCCAACCCATTCCGCCGGCGTCTCCTGCCAGTGATCGCGTGGGGACGGAGCCTTTTTTCCGCAGACCGAACAGAACCCGTCGTCAGCCACGGCACCTCCGCAATCCACACACGTGCCGCTGCCACCCGCAACGGTGGGCTCCACTGCGAAGGTCGTGGGCGCGCCAGCCGCCGAAGCTGTCAGCTGCGCCCCACAGTTCTCACAGAAGGCATCGTCGGGTGCGATGGGTTGCGCGCATGCGGGGCAGGTGGTCGCGTCGGCGGTCATACGAGTGATCGCGGCCGGACAGCATTGGCTTTGTCGATGAGACGGACCCGGGCGTCGCTTTCCTTGGTCAACCTCGCAGCATCTCGGTACGCAGCTTCGAGCGCTCGACGCAGCGGCAGCTCGGCGGCAGGCACGTTGCCGATCAGTACGTCGACCTGAGGGCCCTGCGCGGCGACGTGCTGCAGAGAGCTTTCCAGGAGCCGGATGCGCAGGTCGACGGCCTCGACCGGCTGCATCGACGCCTGTTCCATCTCCTGTACGGCGCGACCCAGATCGTCGAGCGCGTGCGACGGGTCGAGTGCCGATGCGAAGATGAGCGCCCGTGCTCGGCGAGCAGCGGCGTACGCACGGCTGGTTGCCGGGATCCGGTCGAGGGCCTGCAGCGCAGGGTCGCGCTGCCCGGCCTGCAACGCAACGCGGGCCAACCCGAACTGACCCGCCGCCACGTACGCGGAGTCCGTGCGCGCGCATGTGGTGTACATCCGCTCAGCCACCTCCGGTTCACCGGCTGCTTCGCACGCAACGGCCAATGCGAGCTTGGGTGCCAGCTCACCTGGTAGTTGCCCGTACACCGAGTTGAATGCAGCCACAGCTGCCGCAGAATTGCCCCGGCTCAACGCCGCCAGACCCTGCAGCCACACGCCTCGCCACTCCCATGGGTCGGCGTCGAGCACCAATTGCGCCATCTGCTCGGCGAGCGTCGCGTTGTCCGTCCGCAGCGCCGCATCGGCCGTCTCGATCAGCACCGCCGACGTGGTGTCGGGTGCGCTGTCGAGCGCGAGCAGTCGCGCAGCCGGCTCGTCCGCCGTGACGGACGCCAGCCAGGAAGCCATCGCGTCTGTGGGGTCGACGGCAAGTCGCGGGAGGTCTCGCCACGTCAGCAGGTCGGCAACAGCCGCGGGCTGCCCGAACATCTGTGACGGAGTGCTGCGGGTGACCGCGCCGGTGCGAGCCGCGGCAGTGACCTCGCGCAGCACACCGAAGAGCTGCTCACGCATTTCGTCAGCCGTCTGAAAGCGGTCTTCCGGGCGCTGCGCCGTGCCCTTCTGTAGCCAGCGGTACAGGGAGTCGAACTGCCCGAACAGCGCAACATCGTCAGCCGGTGGCAGCGTGGTCTCGTACTGCGCCTGGTAACCCTTGAACTCGAACACCAGCGTGGCCAGGGTGCGCGCCACCGTGTAGAGATCGCTGGCAACAGTGGTGCCATCGTGGGCGACTTCAGGTGCCTGAAAGCCGACCGTGCCGTAGATCGGTGACTGATCGTCGTCGACACGTCGGACGCCGCCGAGGTCGATCAGCTTCATCCCGTCACCCACCTGGATCAGGTTGGCCGGTTTGAAGTCGCAGTACAGCAACCCGAGCGCGTGGAGGTACCCGAAGGCGGGCAGGATCTCGACGATGTACGCGATCGCCTGGTCGACCGGGATCGCCGAGAACAGCCCGTTGTTGGCCTTCATACGATCCTTGAGCAGGTTGTTCAGCGAACGCCCACCCACGTACTCCATGACGATGTACGAGTTGCCGTCGGACGACGTGACGAAGTTGTAGATCTCCACGATCAGCGGATGCTCCACCTCCGCGAGGTACTGCTTCTCCGCCACCGCCGCGCGCGACGCATCAGGGTCGCCCGAGTTGAGAAGACCCTTCAGCACCACCCAGCGATCGTTGACGTTGCGGTCGCGCGCGAGGTAGATCCAACCCATGCCGCCGTGCGCGAGACAGCCCATCACTTCGTACTGGCCACCCAGCAGATTGCCGGCGGTGAGCGTCGGCTCGAAATCGAACGGCGTGCGACACTTCGGACAAAAGCCTTTCGTACGACCCGGCGAACCCTCGCGTGAGCGACCCACGGCCGACTGACACACACTGCAGTAGCGCTTCTCCTCAGCCACCACCGCCGGGTTCATCAGGCTCTCACGCGGGTCGACCTCGGGGATCGGCGGCACGTGCGTCAGGCCGGCACCCAGGCGGGACGGGTTGGCACCGCCACCCAGTCGGCGCGTGGGGCGCGAACCACTCGGGCCAACGGCCGTGGCGCGCGATGAACCCATCGGCACGGTCCCCAACCGGTCGGTGGCCGAGCGGGTGCTGGAGCCTCCTGCAACCGACGAAACCGTGGCGCTGACAACCGGCGCGGCTGCGGCCGGCGTCGAGGCGGCAGCGAGGCCACACACATCGCAGTAGCCATCGGAAATGGTGCCGGTGCATCCGGGTTGCGCACACTTCATCGCGCGACCTCCTTGACCTTGGTGTTGACGAGTGCGACGTAACGGTCGACGAGTTCGCCACCGCGGTCGATGTCGCACGGTGCGGACCAGAGCACCGCCTTCGCCTCCTGATAGAGGGTGTCGAGTTCGGGAAGTTCGAGTACGCCACCAACAGATGCCTTGTCAGCGAACGCCTGCACCAGGCCACGCAGCTCCTCGCGGCGGTCGAGGGCTGCTTGAAAGCGACGCTGCGCCTCGGCGAGCGCAGCAGCCACCCGATCGACCTGGTGAAGAACCGGCGTGATTCGCCCTCGTGTCGCGATCCAGGTCAGCCCCGCCACGTCGGGCAGGTCGGCACCGACGGTGGCGACCGAGGGAACTGCAAGCGGCGGTGCTTGCAGCACTTTCGCACGGCAGCGCTCCGCCAGTTCTCGGACAGCGCCTTCGGTGGCCGTCAACGCTGCGAGCCGCGCCGGAACGTCGTTCCACTGCTCGAGCAGACGGTCCCGCTCCTTCGCCGCAGCCTCCAGGCTGATGCGCACTGTGGCAGCCTCGCCGGCAACTTCGGTCAGATCGCCTCCACCGCCCAATCTCTCGCGCAACTCGGCCACCTGATTGGCCTGCATGCCGAGTTCCTGTGCGAGCCGGGCCGCGATCGTGAGGTCAGCTTGCGCCGCCGCGGTGGCCGTGACCGTGAGCACCTGTTCGCGTTCTCGGTCTTCCACCGATCCCTCCACCCGCTGCAGCACGGCGTCGAGCAACGTCGCCGCTTCTACCAGCGAGTTGCCGACCAGTTGACCGAGGTCGTCGCGCAGCGGCTGTGCGCTCAGCGCCGTCGCCGCTGCGCGGTCGTGCTGGGACAGTTCGGTGACGGTCTGCAATCGGTCGGTGATGGCCTTGCGACACACGAATGCTGCGGCGACATCGGCCTCGTCGTCGGCAGTGCCAGCCGTTCGTACACGACTTTCGAGCGACAGCAGGGAATCGGTGCGCGCGGCAACCCATTCACTCCAGTCGGCCAGCAGTTGCGTGATCTCGGTGGCGGTGGGGATGCGAACGCCGTTGCCCATCACGGCTCCTGTCGCCCGTACCGTGCATCGGGCGGAGTCTGCGCGCCGAGAGTGGCAAGCAGCCAACGGTCGTAGATGGACTGCCAGCGACCGTCGGTGCGCATCTCCTCCAGCAGCGCATTCACGAACTTGACGAAGTCGACGTGCTCCGTGGGCATCCCCAATCCGTACGGCTCGAAGCTGAACTTGTCGCCAACGACAGCGGTCGCTGGGTCCTGCTTGTTGAGCCCAGCCATGACCGTGTCGTCACCCGTGATCGCCTGCACCTCACCAGCTTGCAGGGCGACCAGGCAGTCGCTGACGTCGGGTAGTGCCACCACCGTCAGGCCCGGGTACGCAGCCAAGTTCTCCAGGTTCGTGCTGCCGTCGGGCACGCACACGGTTGCACCGGCGGCGTCGAGCTCGTCGATACTGCCGAACTGCGACGTGACGTCGACGAGCACCCGCTGGCCCGACCTGTAGTACTCCGAGCTGAACGCAATCTGCTGCCAGCGAACACAGTTGATCGTCATCGTGTGGGCCACGATGTCCACGTCGCCATTGCGCAACTTGGGAAGTCGCTGGCTGTAGGGGATGACCACGAAGTCGAGATAGTTGTAGGCCACCGCATCGTCCACTCCGAAGATGGCCTTCGCCACCTCCTTCAACATGTCGATGTCGAAGCCCTCGATCTTGCCGGTCAGTGGGTTGCGAGCGCCGAACAGCAGCGTGTCGGCCGAGACACCGATGCGTAGCGCACCGCGGTCGCGAATCGCTGCCATCGTGGACCCGTCAGGAAGGTCGTCGGGCGATGGAAGCGGGCCGTCCGGCGCGTACGACTTCGGCGTCACGCCCGACGGCTCCACCTGGCCGGCCGGGCACGTGAACTCCTGCGCCGCGGGGGGTGCAGTCGTCGTTGGGGCCGAACCCTCCACCGCCGACGGCAAACGACCGCCGCTGGCACAGCCGGCGATCATCAGCACCGGTAGCGCGCCGAGCAGCAGGTTCTTGAGTCCGGATCTGGCGGTCATCGGTACTCCCTCAGGCGCTGGCCATAGCCGACGAGCACGAGCGCTGCGACCACCAGACCAGCGAGAAACGCCAGAACCCGCAGCACAGCGAGCCCATCGGCGGCTGACGACATCGCGCTGGCAGCCTGCTCACCCAGCGCTGCTGCGGTGTCGCCGCTGGCGACGTCGAAGTCGGCGAAGGCCAACGACGCGTCGCCGTCGAGGCTGGACTCGCGAGCTGCGTCCCAATCACCGGCATCGTCGCGTTCACGCACAGACGCGTGCACCTGGCTGTAGCTCTTGATGTACGGCGTCAACTCGCACTCGCCCGCGATGGAGCACAGGCGGTCGAGTGCGACCTGAGTGGTCGAGACCGACGTCTGCCACGCACTGTCGTCTCCCCCACTGCCGCGCGCGATGAGGGTGCTGAACTCTTGCGCGTGCGCAGTGAACGAGGCCGAGCGCCCCTGGGCGGCCAGGTCAGCTGCCTGCAGTTGGCCGGCGGTGGCGCTCTCCGCGTCCGACATCGCCGTCGCCTGGATGGTGCCGCCGACGACCAGCATGAGCAGCGTCACCAGGCCGGCAGTCACCAACGGCACGTTCAGCAATCGTCGGAAACGAGCGGCCACCCATGCACCACCGGCGACCAGCATGGCCGCCAACGGCCAACCGGTGACATGCATCCACACCCCCGCCTTGTCGGCCCGATCCAGATTGTCATTGACCTGCTGGCGCAACGACGCCTGTACCGCCTGCAGGTCGGTCGCCATGTCGGCAGACAACGTGTTGGCCGTACGTAGGTAGGCCGCCCCGACAGGGAAGCCCTGGCGGTTGTTGGCGCGAGCCTGCTCCACCAGACCCGAGTAGCGGCTGAGCTGGGCAGAAACCCCGGCCAGAGTCGCCGCTTCGTTGGGCAGAACACTGTTCGCGACCGACACCAGCCCATCGCTGACCGCAGCCAGTTCAGCGGCATACGTCGCCCGCTTGGCACCGTCCTCGATGCCGCCACGCAGGTAGTTCTCACGAGCGATTGCGTCGGCGTGCACCAGGCGCACCTGCACGTCCTGCACTGCGATGAGCTGTTGCGATGCTTCGTCGGCCGCGCGTAGTGACGATGCGCGTCGATCGACGCCAGTTGCACTGAGCACGCCGAAGAGCACGGCGACCACGACAGTGGCAATCATCCAAGCCCGCAGCCGCGCCGGCGTACTGCCGCCCTTGGCGAGACCGCGCCACACGCGACCGAGGCCGCGACCGAACGAGCCCACCACCGACCGCCCACCGCTGCGTTGCGTTCCGACCACCGTGCCTCCTCGGGTTGGCATCCTAGGCGGGTCGACATTCGTGGGCTACGCAGTTGGCGCGCATGTCGTTCGCCCGGACGACGACAGGCTGAGTACGGTTCGGCTCATGCCCAAGGCCTTCCTGCACCCATTTGCCAAGCCAACCCGTGAAGAGTTCATTCGCATCGTGCGCGGCGAGGGTGCGCTGCTCTACACCGCTGATGGCAAGGAGCTCGTCGATGGCATGGCCAGCCTGTGGTACTGCGCCATCGGCCACGGCCGCCAAGAGATGGCCGATGCCATTTCCCAGCAGGTCTCCACCCTCGAGGCGTACTCATGCTTCGATCCGTTCACCACCGATCCCACCGAGCAGTTGGCCGAGAAGCTCAGCGAGATCGGCCCCATCCCCGGCGCTCGCGTGTTCTTCACTGGCTCCGGCAGCGAGTCGATCGACTCGGTGATGAAACTCGCCCGCATCGCCCACGTCCAGGCCGGCGAAGGGCAACGCAAGCTGATCATCTCCCGCGTTCGCGGCTACCACGGCACGGCCTACGGCGGAACGAGCGCGCAGGGCATCGCGCCCAACCGCGAGAACTTCGGGCCGTTCGTCGACGAGGTCGTGCAGGTTCCGGCCGACGACATCGAGGCAGTCGCCACTCTGATGGCGCAGCGCGGCAACGAGGTCGCAGCCATCATCGCCGAGCCCGTGCAGGGCGCGGGCGGCATCTTCCCCGCCGAGGACGGTTACCTGGAAGGTCTGCGCAAGCTATGTGACCAGCACGGCGCATACCTCGTGTTCGACGAGGTCATCACCGGCTTCGGTCGGCTCGGCACTTGGTTCGGGGCACACCACTATGGCGTGACACCCGATTTCGTCACGTTCGCCAAGGGGGTCACGTCCGGCTATCAACCGTTGGGCGGTGTCTTCGTCGGGCCACGTCCCTCGGCCGCGCTGGAGGCAGACCCCAACTTCATCCTGCGCCACGGCTTCACCTACTCGGGCCACACCACGGCGTGTGCCGCAGCCCTCAAGAATCTGGAGATCATGGATCGCGAGGGGCTGTTGGCCAGGGCCCTGGTCATGGGCGATCGCCTTGCAGCCGGCCTGCGCTCCCTGGCCGACGACGGCACCATCGACCACGTGCGTGGCCTCGGCGGCATGTGGGCCGCCGCGCTGCGGCCCGATCAGAACGCAATGGCCATGCGCGATGTGATGTTCGAGGAAGGTGTCATCTGCCGTGCGCTCAACGCCGACTCGCTGCTGTTCTGCCCCCCGCTCGTCACTACCGATGGCCAGGTCGACAGGATCGTCGACGCGGTGGCCGCCGCCGCCCGCTGACCCGTTCTGGTCGCGTCACATCCACACTCAGTGTCGTTGTGACGCGACCAGAGTGGGGTGGCTGCGGCCAAGCGACTCGACGACGTAGCGCGGATCTGTCATGACGTCGGCAGTGGTGAACTCGATGACGACATATCCGCGGTGCTGCAGTTCGTTACGCCGGCGAGCATCCTTGCGGCGATCGGCGTCGGAGGCATGCCCTACTCGGCCCGACACCTCGACCACCACGCGCTGACTCTCGTAGAGGAAGTCGACTCGGATGGCCCGCGTCGTGCGACCCTTGAACGTGATCTGCGTCTGCGGACGCGGGAGACCGGCGTCGCGGATGACGCGAAGGAATCGGCGCTCGAGTACTGACTCACCACCGGAATCGAGGAGCAACTCGCGCAGGATCGGAATACCGACCCTGCCGGATTTCGCGAGCTCGGCCATCCTCGATGTCAACGTCGGGATCGACGTCAATCGCATGCGAACGGCGCTGTCGATCGCTCGCTCCAACTCGTGCGCCGTTGCCCCCTGGCCAGCAAGGTCGATGATCGTGCGCGTCGCGCTCGTCACACGAACCCCGTCCCGACGGAGGAGGTCCTTCTTCGACCAGTCACGGGTGAGCCGCACCGTTACCCCGCTGACCCATCGCCGCGCGTGGGGAACAACGAACTCCACGCTGGATTGCTCGAATCCGTCCAATCCCCACCAGGCCGCAGCGGATCGTCCAGCCAGCGCGGCATTCGCGCCCAGCCACACAGCGCCTGCGCGCACTCGAAGTTCCCACGACTCCGGGGTCGCAACGTGCCGCCAGACAGACGGCATCACCCGAATCCAGTCCCCCGCCGACACCCGGTATGCGAACTGACGATTGGTCAGCCCTGACGCCTTCACGTCCTCGTACTCCACCACGTAGTGCTTCGCAATCGCCAGTTGTAGCAATGCCCGATCTTCTGCCTTCACATCTGTACTGGGCACGGTGAGATGCGCGCATCGGCAAAATCTCGTTCTGGTCGCGTCACATCCACACTGGATGTGGATGTGACGCGACCAGAATCACGGAAAAGTGGGGCGGCTGTGGTTACATCTGCGCCATGGGCGCACTTGATGGACAGCACGTGTTGGTGACCGGTGGATCGAGCGGGATCGGGAAGGCGTGCGCTGCTCGGTATCGCAGCGAGGGTGCGACTGTCTATGTGACAGACCTCAACCCGCAGTCCAGCGACGAACTGCAACTCGACGTCGGCGACTCAGCCGCGTGGGCGGCGTTGGTCAGCTCATTGCCACCGCTGGACATGGTGCACCTCAACGCCGGCATCGTCACGCCTGGCCGCTCACCGCTCGGTTCGCCCGGTGCACCGCTGGCTGATGTCACCGACGAGGCATATCGGGCCATCGTCGGCGCCAATCTCGACGGCGTGTTCTTCGGCGCCCGCGCCGTGCTTCCCGGCATGGTCGAACGCGGTCACGGTCACGTGCTGGTCACAGCCTCGATGGCCGGTCTTGGCGCGATGCCGGGTGATATTGCCTACACCGCTACCAAGCACGCTGTCGTCGGGCTGGTCAAGTCGTTGGGCGCAACCCTCGAGCAGTCCGGCCAGACGGGAGTGTGCGTCAGCGCCATCTGCCCCGGCTTCGTCAACACACCGCTGGTGCCCACTGAAGCGCAGTCGTTCATCAAGGACATGGGCATGCCGGTGATCGATCCTGCGCGCGTGGGTGAAGCGGCGATGCAGGCCATCGCCGCGCACGCCAACGGTTCGCAGTGGATCGTGTGGGGCGACATCATTCGCCAGCACGATCCCTCGGCCATCGACCTCGGGTGAACGAGCCAGCCGTTGGCAGATCAGTCGTTGGCGAGCAGCTGGATCAGGCTGCTGGTGTCCCAGCGCTTGCCGCCGCGCGCAATGATCTGCGCGTAGAACTGGTCGATCAACGCTGTCACCGGCAGGCGAGCACCGTTGCGGTGCGCCTCATCGAGCACGATCGCCAGATCCTTGCGCATCCATTCGACGGCAAATCCGAAGTCGAACTCGTCACGGACCATCGTGCGCCCACGGTTCTCGAGCTGCCAGCTCTGCGCCGCGCCGTACTTGATGACCTCGGTGACCTGCTCTGGGTCCAGGCCGGCCTTGACCGCAAAGTTGAGACCTTCCGCCAGGCCCTGCACGATGCCGGCAATGAGAATCTGATTGACCATCTTGGTCTGCTGGCCTGATCCGGCGACCCCCATCAACGCGCTGGCCTTCGCATACGCACCCATCACCGGCTTGGCCAGCTCGTAGAACGCTTCATCGTCGGCTCCGCACATGATGGTGAGCTGCCCGATCTCGGCGCCAGCCTGCCCGCCCGAGACGGGCGCATCGACGAACCCCACGCCGAACTCGGCAGCTGCCTCGGCGAGTTCCTTTGCGACCTGGGCAGACGCTGTCGTGTGATCGATCAGCACTGCCCCAGCTTCTGCGCCGGCGAGCGCACCGTCGGGGCCGTACACGACGTCGCGCACATCATTGTCGTTTCCGACGCAGAGGAACACGAACTCCGCGCCCTCCGCTGCTTCGCGAGGGGTTGGGGCGGCCCGGTGGCCGTACAGCGCCACCCATGCCAGCGCCTTCTCCGGCGTGCGGTTGTAGACGGTGACCTGGTGACCGGCGGAAGCGAGATGGCGGGCCATCGGCGTGCCCATCACGCCAAGGCCGATGAAGGCGACAGAACTCATGTGCACAGTCTTGCCGGTCACGAAGGCACGAGCTGTACACGCGGCGCGAATCCGCGAGAATGACCGTGTGATCGATCATCTCGTCCTTGCCACACCCGACGTCGATGCGACGTCCGCCCAGATTCGAAGCGAGTGGGGCGTCACCGTGGTGGCGGGCGGTTCGCACTCCGGGCGCGGCACGCGCAACGAGCTCACCGGTCTTGGCGACAACACCTACCTGGAGATCGTCGGACCCGACGCCGCCCAACCGGAGCACGATGACCCACGGCCGTTCGGGGTGGATCATCTGACTCAGCCGACTTTCGTTGCCTGGTGTGCACGCCCGGCGCAGCCACTTGGCGACGTCCTTTCTCGGCTGGCCGCGGTGGGCATCGATCTCGGCCCAGCCGCCGAAATGTCACGTATGCGACCCGATGGCGTGCAGCTGGACTGGCAGCTCACGGTTCCGCTGTTGGGTGAGCCACACCATGGCACCCTGCCATTCCTGATCGACTGGCTGGACTCACCCCATCCCAGCTCATCGCTCCCCCACGACGCGCAACTCATTTCGTTGCACATCACCCACCCGCAGGCCGACATGGTTGGCGCGCTGCTGGAGGAGATCAGTCGCGGAACCACCGGTCCGTCGACCACCATCGAACTGGAAGCCGGCCCAGCACGTCTCCGAGCGGAAGTATCGACGCCGCGCGGCGTGTTGCTGCTCTGACCCCCGAACTCAGCCGACGAGGCTGGCCATCAGTTCGTCAACGATCGTCAAGGGCGTGCGCGGGTGCATGAACACGAGCCGTCCCATGGGCTCACCGTGATAGGTGCTGGGGGCAACGAACGCGATCTGGTCGCGCAACAAGCCGCCTGCCCACGCCGCCCAATCGGCGCGGTCCCAGCCGTCACGACGAAACAGCACGACGCCAAGCTCGGGCTGCATGATCAACTCGGTGTGCGGACTGGCATTCAGTGCCGCAGCCATAGAAGCCGCCAGCTCGATGCCGTGACGAATGGCCACCCGATGTGCTTCCAGCCCGTGGAAAGCAAGCGCGAACCACAACGGCAGGCCACTGGCGCGACGGGTGAGCTGGTAGCCGAGATCGGACGGGTTGTACGCATCGTCATCGGTGCGCAGCACATCGATGTACGGGCCGTGCTGCGTGTGAGTCTCGCGAGCCAATCGTGGCTGTCGGTACACGAGCGCGCATGAGCCAGATGGTGCGAACAGCCACTTGTGTGGGTCGACGATGAAGGAGTCGACCCGCTCGATACCGACGAACTTCTGTCGCATTTCGGGCAGCAGCATCGCGGCCAATCCGTAGGCGCCGTCCACGTGCAACCACGCGCCCAGCTCTTCAGCGACGTCGGCACAGCCGGGCAGATCATCGATGACACCGGCATTCGTGGAGCCACCGGACGCAACAATTGCAGCGATATCGGTGCGGTTGTCGACCGCAGCACGAACGGCAGCCCCCATCAACCGACAGTCCGGACCGGTCGGCACCACCAGCGCGTCGAGACCAAGGATCTGCAGCGCGTTGTTGACCGAGGCATGAGCGGTATCGGCCATCACCACGGTGCGCCGACCACCCGCCTGATCGCGGGCAACGGCCAACGCCGACAGGTTGCCGATGCTGCCGCCGCTCATGAAGCAGCCGGATGCACCAACCGGCAGGCCGGCGGTGCGTACCAGCAGGTCGATCACCTGGTTCTCGGCGGCGACGGCGCCGGCCGCCTCCAGCCACGACTCGGCAGAGAAGTTGGCAGCTCCACAGATGGCATCCATCCAGACGGCTGCCACCGACGGCGACGTCGGAATGAACGCAAGGAAGCGCTCGCTGTCGAGCCCGATGTTGGCCGGCGACACGACATCGCGGAACATGTCCCATGCTCCATCGAGACCGAGCCCGCCCTCGGTGATCGAGCCGTCGAGCGCAGCCCCGAGCTGAGCCCTGTCACCGATGGCGCCGACACCGGAGTGTGCGAGGCGATCGCGAATCCACTGGACCACCCGCTCGTCGAGGTCACCGGTGGCGCTCTCCGCGCCGTGAAGGCTCACTCCGGCGTGACGTAGGCAGCGGTGATACCACCGTCGATGATCAATGACTGGCCCGTCATCCAACTGGACTCGTTGCTGGCGAGGAACAATGCTCCGTTGGCGATTTCACCCGGCTCGCCGAAGCGACCCATCGGAATGTGCACCAGCCGACGGTTGCGCTTCGCATCGTCGCTGAGGAACTTTGCCAGCAGCGGCGTCATGATCGGCCCCGGGCACAGCGCGTTCGCGCGCACACCTTGGCGGGCGTAGACGACGGCGATCTCGCGAGTCATTGCCAGGACGGCCCCCTTCGAGGCTGTGTAGGCGATCTGTGGGGTCGCGGCACCCATGTGCGCCACGAACGAGGCGACATTGACGATGCTGCCTGCCTCGCCACATTCCTTGGCGCTGGCCTGCATCGCCGGAATGGCGTACTTGCAGCCGAGAAGGGTGCCAAGCACGTTGATGTCCATCGTCTTCTGGTAGGTCTCCACGCTGGTGGTCACCGGGTTGTCGTCATCGCCCAGCATCACGCCGGCGTTGTTGTACAGCACGTGCAGCCCGCCATACGTCTCCACGGCGAAGTTGACTGCGTTCTCGACCGACGCCTCGTCGGTGACATCGCAGCGCACGAAGCTGGCATCGCCGCCCGCAGCAGAAATTGCCTCGACGGCGTCATCGCCATCAGTGATGTCGGCGATCACCACCATTGCGCCCTCAGCGGCGAACCGCTCGGCGCCGACGCGACCCAAACCTGACGATGCACCGGTGATGATGGCAACTTTGCCTGACAGACGACTCATGGCGTGTCACGGTAGCGGACAAGGGCAAACTGAACAGCAATGACGGATACGAGCGCAACGACGTGGCGGGTGATGACCTGGAACATCCTTGGCGCGCAACACCCCGACATCAGCGAAATCGCTGCCGTGCTCAGCGAGCAGCGGCCTGACGTGGTGTCGATGCAAGAGGTGCAGCGGGCGCAACTGCGCCGACTTGCCAAGCATCTCGGTTGGCACGCCGTCTGGGCCCGCAAGCACTACCCGTACTCGCCGCTGCTGTGGTGGCGCGCAGAGGGAATCGCCATCCTTTCGCCGTGGGCGGTCTCGGCACGGATGCGCACCACTATCTCCCCCGGTGTCAGCACGTGGGTCTACAAGCACAGGGTCTTGCTGGCAGCCACGGTCACCCGGCGCAACGGTGCCGTCCGGGTGTTCAACACGCACCTCGCCAGCCACGACGCCGACGAACGGTTGGCGCAGGCCAGGCGCGTGGCGGACAGGATCCGCAGCGATGCCTCGCACTGCAAGATTCTCACCGGCGACCTGAACACGACCGACGACAGCGAGATCGAGGTACTGCGCGAGTTTCGCGCTGTCGGGCTGAACGACGCAGGGGGCACCGTCAGCAACCCGTCGATCGCACCGATGCAGCGCATCGACTACGTGCTACTACCGACTGCCGCCACGGTGGTCAGCTCACACACGCCCGAGGGTGGCGAGTTGTGGGCCAACCTCAGCGATCACCTACCGGTACTCGTCGAGTTCACGGTCGGGCCCAACGGCTAGATGCGCTCCCAGTAACGACGTAGTTCCCAGTCGGTGACGCTGTGGTTGAACGCCTCCCACTCGGCCTGGGCCATCGTGAGGATGTGGTGATGCACGTCTTCGCCGAACGACTCCTTGGCGATGGTGCTGTTTTCCCACAGCTCGATCGCGTCGACGATGTTCCACGGGATGCGTGGGATGTCCGGCGCGCTGTAGCCGTTGCCACTGAACGCCTCGCCGAGCGGCAGCTTGTTCTTGATGCCGTAGAGGCCGCCGGCCAGGGTGCCGGCGAAGGCGAAGTAGCTGTTGGCGTCGCTGCCGGGGATACGGCATTCGACTCGTGTGCCCTTGCCGTGGCCGACCTTGCGGAAACCCAGCGTGCGGTTGTCAATACCCCAGCCAACCCCCGTGGGCGCCCATGAGCCAAGCTGGAACCGCTTGTAGCTGTTGATGGTGGGCGCCCACAACAGGCTGAACTCGCGAGCCGTGGCGATCTGGCCGGCCACATAGTGCTGGAAGGTCTCGCTCATCCCGTGGGGGCCGTCGTGGTCGTAGAACACCGCGGTCTCGCCATCCATCGTCCACAGGCTGGAGTGGATGTGGCACGACGAGCCGGTGTCGTTGAAGTCGGGCTTCGCCATGAACGTGATCGACCGGCCGTTGAAGTGCGCGATCTCCTTCGCGGCCAATTTGTACACGCTGTTGCGGTCAGCCATTTCCACTGCGGTCGTGTAGTCGAGATTGATCTCGTGCTGGCCCTTACCGGCCTCACCCTTGCTGAACTCGACAGGTACACCGGCGGCTTCCAGGCCACGACGGATCGCGCCAAGGATGTACTCGTCCTTCGTGGTTTGCAGGATGTGGTAGTCCTCCACCCAGGGCGAATGCGGCTCGAGGCCGCGGTAGCCCTTCGCGTGGGCTTCGTCGTAGGTGTCCTTGAACAAGAAGAACTCGATCTCGCTGGCCACCATCGGCAAGAAGCCCATCTCGGCGGCCGCGTCCACCTGTGCCTGCAGGATGCTGCGCGGCGCAACTTCCACCAGCTTGCCCGAATCGACGTCGAGGAGATCGCACATGATCATCGCCGTCTTCTCCACCCACGGAATGAGGCGAACGGTGTTCCAGTCGGCCTTGGCCAACATGTCGCCATAACCCTGCTCGTAGCTGGTGAAGCGGTAGCCGGGGACAGGGTTGTTGTCCATATCGCATGCGATCAGGTAGTCGCAGTTCTCGGTGCCGGCATCGGCAACGCTCTGCAGGAAGAACCGACCCGTGGTGCGCTTGCCCACCAACCTGCCCTGCAGGTCTGGGAACACCATCAACACCGTGTCAACGTGCCCGTTGCGGATGAGAGCTTCTAGATCGTCGCGAGTGAGCATGCCTGGTGCGGTCATGCGTGCGAGGCTAGACGGCTCAGGCCTTCTTTTTTGCTGGTTCCTTCGCAGGCTTCAGAACACCCTTGGCCAGCGCCTCGTCGAGATAGCGCTCGGCTTCCTCGGCGCTGACCTTCAGCGCCGGTGCAATCTCGCTGATGAGGTTGATGCGAGCACGGTCGTACATCGTGCGCTCTGCAGCCGACAGCGAGGCGTCGCGATTACGCGCGGCGAGGTTACGAACGACCTCGGCCACCTGGTAGACATCGCCGCTCTTCAGCTTTTCCTGGTGGTTCTTGAACCGGCGGCTCCAGTTGGACGGCACGCGCGGGTCGGGCTTGCTGAGCACCGCGACGAGGTCTTCGAGCTCCTCCGGGTTGACCGGTGGACGCACACCTACTTCGCTGGCCTTCAGGGTGGGCACCGAGAGCATCATCTCATTGATGACGGTCTTCAAGATGAGGTACTCCTGCACGCTGCCGAAGGCCTCCATCTTCTTGGTTCCCACGACGATGCATGCACCGTGCTGCGGATAGATGACGGTGTCGCCCTTTTTGAACTTCACTCTCGACCTCACGCAGGTTGGTTTCCAGCCCCAATGGGGCTGCACCAGGGTAGGCCGAAAAGGCCCGATTTCCTACGCCATCGAAGCCAGCACCAGATCGCGACCGGCCCTCTTTGCAGCGAGGAGTCGCTGATCTGCCAGGCGCAGCAGCAGTTCCCAGTCAGCTTCCTCGGTGCTGTCCGCAACACCACCGCTGAAGGTGAAGGCGGGCAACACCTCGGTGGCCAGCTGCGCTCCGAGTTGGCGACGGGCCCGCTGGAGAACGTCGAAACCGTTGTGCTTGGTGGAATCGAGCAGAATGAGCACGAATTCCTCGCCACCCATACGGGCGACGAAGTCTCCATTGCGCACCACGCTGCGCAGCATGTTGGCGAACAGTCGCAGTGCACGGTCGCCGACGTCGTGTCCGTGATTGTCGTTGAGTTGTTTGAACTGATCGAGGTCGCAGATCGAGACCGAGAACCGGACCTGCCCGCGAATCAAGCTGTGCACGATCTCGTCAAGACTGCGCCGGTTGAGCAGGCCGGTCAGCGGGTCCGTCACCGCTTGCTGTCGCGCAAGCTGGGTCGCATCCATCAGCCCCCGCTGCTCGCGCATCAGGAGCGATCGCAATGGAACGGCCACGAGCCCGAAGACTGACATGGCGGTGAGTCCAGCAAATACAACCCAGCGAGCGGTGGCTCCCCCGGCGTGATCGCTGACGACTCGCGCCACCGAAACCAACCCCACCACGCCGACCACTGCGAGCCACAGCGTCGGCCAGGAGGTGCCCTTCTGGCCAAGCGTCCGTCGCGGTTGATCGCCGCTTCGGATTTCACCATCGTGTGTGCCGCCATCGACCATTGCAACTACATCGGCGAATGGTGGCCCGACCTGTGCGTTCTTGGGTGAACCTTGAAGTTCAGCGGAGGCGTTCGCTGGCGGTGGGCGGCCCACCCATGGCTGCTTCCATCAGTTCGACCACCGACGCCACCCGCTCGCCCATTCCCTCCATGCCGGCGCGAACGACGGCCAGCACGAGCGCGAAGCTGACGGTCTCCATCGCCAGCGCCAACTGCTCGGGTTTGGCGTCCGCTGGCAGGACCCCTGCCGCCTGCCGACGTGCAAGCGCCTCAGCCACCAACCTGGTGGTCGCTGCGAAGAGTGGATGGGTCACGACCTGTTGTAGATCATTCGGCGTACCCTCCACCAGCACCCGTCGAGCCAACGCGTGGCCTCGCAAGCCCTCGACCAGCGCAAACATGTAGTCGACGATCGGTCGTTCCCCGCTCGCCGAACTGGCCACCACTTCGATGCGCATCGAGTTGAGATCGGTATCGATGGCCGACCGCCAGAACGTCTCTTTGTCGTCGAAGTAGGCGTAGGCCGCTGCCGGCGTGAGACCCGCATCACGGGAGAGTTGGCTCACTGACGTGGCGCGATACCCGTGGGTGCCGAACCGTGCGACGGCGACCTTGAGCAGCCGCTCGCGAGTGCGCTCCCCCTTGGTCGGCGCTCTTGGTGGTTCCTGGAGCCCGGTCACCCCGCCACGCTAGTGCCCTGCCGGTAGGTGCCGTACAGAACTTTCGGTGCCTCCGGAGAGAATCGAACTCCCAACCAACGGGGTAGAAACCCGCTGCTCTATCCGTTGAGCTACGGAGGCGCGAGGGCCAGCTTACGAGGCGAGCAGTACCCGCCGCAGGAGATCCATTGCGCTGATCACGCTCATCTGGCGCATCTGGTCACGCGCTCCGGGCATGCGCAGCGTTCTAGTGTGCACGTCGTCACCAATGGCGATACCCACACACAGCGTGCCCACCGGCATTCCATCCTGCGCGGCTGGCCCAGCGACGCCGGTGAGAGCCAGCGCGACATGGCTGTTCAGCACTCGCTGCGCGCCCCGCGCCATTGCCGCAGCAGCGGCTTCACTGACCACCGGGCCGCGCGGCACGCCCAACACATCGAACTTGACGTCGCTGGCATAGCTGACGATGCTGCCGCGGAACACCTCACTGGCACCGGGCACGTTGGTGATGCGACCGGCAACCAGGCCGCCGGTCACGGACTCGGCAAGACCCAACGACCATCCACGCTCGCGCAGCAACTGCAACACCACTGACTCCATCGTCTCGTCGTCGACACCGAAGATGACGTCGTCGACGAGCGCGCGGGTTTCCGCCTCCCACGTTCCGAGCAGGCGCAGCGCCTCGGCCTGCGTCGCGGCCTTCGCGGTGAGACGAATCTTGATGCCCTCCCAGCCGCTGGCATTGAACGCCAGCGTCGGGTTGCCCACCTCGTCCAGGCGCGCGATCAACGGGTCGAGCCGCTCGTTGAGCCCGCTCTCGCTCTCGCCCCACGTGCGCAGGGTGCGGCTGAGAATCACTGCCGCGTCCTCTCCCCCACGTGCCAACAGGTCCGGCAGCACGGCGCGCTGCACCATGTCCATCATCTCGTGGGGCACGCCAGGCACCGCGTAGATGACCTTGTGCACACCCTCGATCACCACGGGGCAGATCAGGCCGGGTGCGGTGCCACGAGTCTGGGCGATGATCGTCGCACCCTGAGGAACCATGGCCTGGCGGAGATTGTTCTCCGCCATACGTCGGCCGCGTGCCTCGAACATCTCGCGAATCACTGCACCAACCTCGGCGTTCGCCAGCAACTCGACGCCCATCACCGAGGCGATGGCTTCGCGCGTCACGTCATCGTGGGTCGGGCCGAGCCCGCCGCACACGATGACTGCGTCGGCCGCCGCGAGAACGCTGCGCAGCACGCTCTCCATGCGGCCGAGGTTGTCGCCGACCTTGACCTGCAGCAGCGAATCAACACCCACCGCCGCCAACTGCTCGCCGATCCACTGGCTGTTGGTATCGGTGATCTGGCCGAGCAACAGCTCGGTACCGATGGCGACTACATCACAACGCATGGCAGCTCACAGCGACAGGTCGGCGCCGGTCTCGTTGACCGGCAGGGGATCGGACTTCATCGCGCGGTACACGTACTGGCCACCGCTGATGAGCGCCAGCGCGACTGACGTCCACAACAGTCCGTTCCACAGCCACTTCGCATCTAAGGCCGTGGGCGGCATGATCGCGAAGCCCACGGCCAGCTGCTGTACGAATGTTTTCCACTTGGCGATCTTGCTGGCCGGCACGCTGACGCCCTTGGCACCGACGAACGTGCGATAGAGACTGATGGCCAGCTCGCGCGCAACGGTGATGACGACCGGCACGATCCAGAACGTGTCGTTGGCCACCAGGATCGCCATCGCCCCGAGTACCAGAACCTTGTCAGCGAGCGGGTCGAGGAACGCGCCCAGGTTGGTGGCGCCGTGACGGCGAGCGAGGTAGCCATCCACGCCGTCGCTGGAGCACAGCACGAACCACAATGCGAACGCGGTCCACGAGCCACCCGGCGTATCGGGAATGAGCACCAACATCAGTGGTGCAATCAGCACCCGCGCAACCGTGACCAGGTTGGCCCAGGTCTTGACGGCGGATGGGTCGACTGGCATCAGACCGAGTCTGCCACGAGATCAGGACCCATGGCATCGACGATACGAACGTCATGGAACTGACCAACTGCGAGGTGCTCGGGCACCTCGATGACGCCGTCGATCTCGGGGGCCTCACGCGTGCTGCGCGCCTCGCCGGACGAATCCACCAACACGCGAACGGTCTCACCGATCATCTCATCGCGACGGCGAGCGGTGATGTCGTCCTGCATCTCGCGCAGCTCTGCGAGACGTTCGTGCATCAGCGTCGTGTCGACGGCACCGTCGAGGTTCATCGCGTACGTGCCCTCTTCCGGGCTGTAGGCGAAGAACCCGCACCAGTCGAGCTGGGCTTCCTCCACGAACGACAGCAACTGATCGTGGTCTTCCTCTGTCTCGCCCGGGTACCCGACGATGAAGTTGCTGCGGAAGGCCGCGTGCGGCTCGCGTTCACGGATGTCGGTGATGCGCTGCAGGAATCGCTGCCCGTCGCCCCACCTGCGCATACGTCGCAGCAGTGGCTTGCTGACATGCTGCAGCGAGAGGTCGAAGTAGGGCACACCCGTGCCGCAGATGGCATCGATGAGATCGTCGCTGAGGTCACTGGGATACAGGTACAGCAGGCGCGTCCACGCAGCCTTCGCACTGACCGCCCGCACCAACGGCACGATGGAGCCGGCGCCCAGTTCGTCGGGCCGATCCTTGCCGTAGCTGGCCAGGTCCTGCGCAACCAAGACGATCTCTTGTGCTTCCAGCTGCTCGACCTCGGTGAGGATCGACGAGATGTCACGGCTGCGCTGCGGACCACGGAACGACGGGATGGCGCAGAAACCACAGCTGCGGTCGCAGCCCTCGGCGATCTTCACGTACGCCCAGGGACTCGACGACTTCGGCCGCGGCAGGTTCAGCAGATCGAGCAACGGAATCGGTGCCGTCGACACTGCGATGGACTTCTTCTTGGTCAGATTGATGGGTACCCCGAAGCCGGCGACCTGATCGACCTCGGGAAGCGCCTCGGCCAGTTCGCTGCCATAGCGCTCGGCCATACAGCCGGTGACCACCAGACGGCCGCCATCCTTGCGTTGGTCCTCCAAGGCCAGGATCGTGTCGATGCTCTCCTTGCGCGCCTCGTCGATGAACGCGCAGGTGTTGACCACCACCAGGTCGGCCTTCGACGGATCATCGGTGGCAGTCATGCCATCGGCCAGCAGGGTGCCGACCAGCTTGTCGCTGTCGACCTGGTTCTTGGGGCAGCCCAATGTCTCGATGTAGAAGCGCTGGGCCATGCAGGACAGGCTAGAGGTAGTTCAGGCGGAGACCATTCGATGGCCACCGCATGTGCAAGAGACGCCCGGTACCGCTGCAGGTGATGTATGCATCGCGGTACTCACCGCTGCCGTCATTGTCACCGAAACAGATGTTGGTGGTCAGCAAATCTCCTGTGGCGATGTGCTGCATGCTGCCGTCCTGCGGCGAGATAACCGTGATGCCGCCGTTGATCAGCGTCGCGACGCAGACATTGCCATCGCCGTCGACCGCCAACGAATCGAGCAGCTGGAAGCCCGGCAATCCGGCCAGGCAGGTGGACGTATCAAAGGGAATGGCCGCAGACAGCACGCCGGGCGACTCGATCGTGCGGCGAGTCACGCGGCCATTGTGAGTCTCGGCCCAGTAGACCGTGTTGCCGTCGGGCGACAGACCGATGCCATTGGGTTCCTCCACCGGGAACACCTGCTCGCTGATGAAGCTGCCGTCGGCCTTGGCGTAATAGATGCCGGTGAGATCGCTGGTGCGCGGGCGGTGGTCGCGGATGCCGTGATCGGTGAACCAGAAGCCGCCATGCGCGTCGAAGACGAGGTCATTGGGCGCCCGCAACGGATGCCCATCACACTCGGTGTACAGATCGGTGACTTCGCCCGAGGCCAGGTCGACGCGCTGGATACGACCACCGATGTAACGATCTGGGTCGAAGGCGCCGGGCAGCAACAACCCACCGAACTCGACGGGGCTGAAGCAGCCACCGTTGTTACACAGGTACAGCGCGCCATCGGGGCCGATGGCGGCACCGTTCGGGCCGCCGACAATTTCGGCAACCGTTTCCTTCGTACCATCGGGCTGCACGCGCGTGATGCGCGGCCCGAACATCTCCACCAGGATCACGCTGCCGTCGGGCATTGCGATCGGCCCCTCCGGGAAGCGCAGGCCAGACGTGATCTCGGTGAATTCGCTCATCGCGGCAGTGTGCCAGATCGGACCTGTGGCCCAGCGAGCCGAACGAGCTAGCGGTTGCGCTGTGCCTCTTGCAGCAACTCGAACTCTTCGACGGTCATCATCACCGAGCGCGCCTTGGAGCCTTCGCTGGGGCCGACGACACCGCGCTGCTCGAGGAGGTCCATGATGCGACCGGCGCGCGCGAAGCCAACCTTCAGTTTGCGCTGCAGCATCGAAGTGCTGCCCAACTGACTGCGCACCACCAACTCCATCGCCTGACGCATCAAGATTTCGTCTTCATCGTCGTCGGCACCGTTGCCACCGAAGTCGCCGCCGCCCATCTGCCCCTGGCTCTCGTCGCCCTCTACACCAGCGACGTACACCACGTCGGGGGCCTGGCGGCGCCAGTGGGCCACCACCTTGCGCACTTCGTCCTCACTGACGAAACAACCCTGGATGCGCTGGCTGACGTTGCTGTTGCCGGGCAGCAACAACATGTCGCCCTTACCCACCAGCTTCTCCGCACCCGGCTGGTCGAGGATGACCCGGCTGTCGGTGAGGCTGTTGACCGCGTAGGCCATGCGGGCCGGAATGTTGGCCTTGATGACACCGGTGATGACGTTGACCGACGGCCGCTGGGTGGCGACGATGAGGTGAATGCCGACCGCGCGCGCCTTCTGGGCGATACGAGTGATGCTCTCCTCCACGTCTCGAGCAGCAACCATCATCAAGTCGTTGAGCTCGTCGACCACCACCACGATGTACGGCATGCGCTCGTAGGCGGTGGGGCTGTCGGGGTCGCGATGAAGGTCGGCCGCCAACTCGCCTCGGTCATAGGCGGCGTTGTAGCCGGTGATGTCGCGAAACCCGACCTCGGAGAGCACGTCGTAGCGACGATCCATCTCCTTGCATGCCCAGCTGAGTGCGTTGGCGGCCTTCTTCGGGTTGGTGACCGGCTGAGTGAGCAGGTGGGGCAACCGGGTGTACTGGCCCATCTCGACCTGCTTGGGGTCGATGAGGATGAGCCGCACCTGCTCGGGCGTGGTACGCATGAGCAGCGAGGTGAGAATGCTGTTGATACCGCTGGACTTGCCGGCGCCAGTGGTACCGGCAATGAGCATGTGTGGCGTGGTGGACAGGTTGAGGAAGACGGCTCGCCCCGCGATGTCCTTCCCGATGGCCACGTCGAGCGGGTGGCTCGCCGTCTTGGCTTCTGGCGCCGTCATGATGTCGCCGAGGCTGACCAACTGGCGGGTGTGATTCGGCACCTCGACACCAATGGCGGAGCGGCCGGGTATCGGCGCCAGGATGCGCACGTCGGTGGCCGCCATTGCGTATGCGATGTCGCGGTTGAGGCTGGTGATGCGAGCGACCTTGACACCTGCACCGAGCTCGAGCTCGTAGCGGGTGACCGTCGGACCAACCGTCTGACCGACCAGCTTCGTCTCGACGCCGTGCGAGGCCAATGAATCGACCAGTGTGCGACCCCGTGCCTCGACCTCGGCCTTGTTGATGGTTTGCGCAGTGCTGCGCGGCAGGTAGCTGAGCGGCGGCAGCAACCACTGCCCTGCCTGTGCGCCAGGACCGAGGTCGAGCACTTCCTGCTCGCCCGGACCCGCCGGCAGCGCAGGAACCCCGCGTGGTGCACGGAGACGCTTCGGCTTGGCCACATCGTCGGTCCACTCGTCGTCGGCGGCGAAATCGTACAACTGTGGGGCTGGCAGCTCACCGGTGCCTTCGCCCGCAATCTGGCGGTCGCTCTTCAGAGTTGCCATGTCGCCGAACACCTGCTTGACCTTGCGACCGATCGGCGCCGCCACCACCGCGACGCCGTGTGCGGTCTGGCCTGACACCGTTCGCAGTGAACTGCCGGTGAGCAGCAGGACAGCGCCCAGGAACACCGCGGCGAGGATCACGATGGCGCCCGCGTCGCCGACGAGGCCGCGCAACGGCTCGCCCACCAACGCCCCCAGCCAGCCACCGGCACGACCCAGCGTGTCGAAGCCGCTCATGATCTTCTCCGGGCCCCGCACCACGTGCAGCAACCCCAGAATCGACAGCGATGCCAAACCCCAACCGATGCCGAGCCGGAAGCGATTGCCGCTGCGACCCTTGTGCACCAAGGCCACACCCATCCCGACGAGCGCGATCGGCACGATGTAGCGGCCGAGCCCGGTGAACCAGCCGATGAGGGTTTCGACGCCACGCCCGAGGGGCCCGGCGAGATTGAAGTAGATGCCCAGCGCGAGCAACGCCCCGACCAGGATGAAGCCGATGCCGATGAACTCGTCCTCGCGACCTGACACGGCCTCGCGCATCTCGGCGCTCGCCTGTTCGCGCCGAGACGTGTTCTGCGCCGCCGATTTCGAGCTGGAGCCGGACCCTGAGCGCGCAGTACCGCCCCGTGCGGGCACGGATGATTTCGAGCGGCGGTTCGGCTGACCCCATGTACCCATTGCTCTCACGGTACCAAGGGGGCGCGCGACAGTACGCGCACTGCGCGCTTCGTCACTCTGGGTGACCGTCGGGAGAGCCCGCCGTCAGCTGACCGGGTCGACCGACTTGACCGACCCGTCGGCACCCAGCACCACGTCGAGACCGCCACCCTTGTCGGAGGTGGCGAGCACGCCGTACAGAACGTTGCCCTGTCCGTCGCCGTGGATGTAGAAGCTCTCGATCGAGATGCCGGGGAGCTCGGTGAGCACCGTCGACAGGATCACGTCGGGGTCGAAGTCCACCGATGGCGAACTGAACGTGCCACCGCTGGCTGCCTGACCCTCGGCGGACGTCAGCGCGCCGTGGAGGTACACCCACGGTTGCGCGACCGCAGCATTGTTGAGCGCGACGAACAGGTTCACCAGACGCGACGTCGCATTGATCTCGAAGTACTCCTGCGGTCCACCGAGCTGGGTTTCGAGCGCGGCGATCGCGGGCACGATCTGGTCCAACAACGGCAACCCGTCGCCGGAGGGCAGCGCCGCCGCTGTCGTGGAGACCGCAGTGGAGACCGCCACCGAAGTGACTGGGGTTGCAGGTGTGTCAGCGCACGCACCACACACGACGAGCACCGACATCATCACAATTCGACTGAATCGCATGCAGGACCGTTCCTAGGTCTCCATCACAACGGGGACGATCATCGGTCGGCGCTTGGTGCGTTCGTGCACGAACTTGCCGGCCGCCCGGCGGACCTCGCGCTCCAGCGACTCGACGTCGCGCATGCCGCTGGCCAACGACTGCTCGACGACTGCGGCGACTCGATCGCATGCCTCGTCGAGCAGGTCTTCCGCTTCCGGGGCATACACCCAACCGCGAGTGATGATCTCCGGGCCGGTGAGTACCTTGCCGGTACCGACGTCGACGGTCACGATGACCACCACGACGCCCTCTTCGGCCAGAACCCTGCGGTCGCGTAGCACGCCTTGCCCGACGTCGCCGACGATGCCGTCCACGTAGAGATAGCCCGCCGGAACCCGCCCGACCTTCGCCAGACCACTGTCGCTCAGCTCCAACATGTCGCCGTCCTCACAGAGCAGGACATGTTCCTTGTCGACGCCCATCAGCACCGCCAGCTTGGCATTGGCCACCATGTGGCGGTACTCGCCGTGGATCGGCACCATCCATTCCGGCCTGGTGAGCGACATGTAGGTCTTCAGCTCGTCCGCCTGTGCGTGGCCGGTGGCGTGCACGTCAGCGATGCCGCTGTGCACCACCTCGACACCGGCGCGCAGCAGGTCGTCGATGACCCGGTTGACGTTGCCTTCGTTCCCGGGGATGGCGTGGCTGGAGAGAATGACCGTGTCGTGGTCACCGGCCTTCACCCACTTGCTCGCACCGCGCGCCAGAAGCGCCAATGCTGACATCGGCTCACCCTGGGACCCGGTGGAGATGATGCACACCTGGCCGGGCGGGTATTTGTCGATGTCGTCGATGTCGACGAGTGATGCATCGGGAATGTGCAGTACACCCAGATCGCGCCCCATGCGCACGTTCTTCTTCATGCTCAGTCCGAGAGTGGCCACCACCCGTCCACTGTCGATGGCCGCGTCGGCAATTTGCTGGATGCGGTGCAGGTGGCTGGCAAAGCTGGCGGTGATGATGCGCCGGCCCTTCTGCGTTGCGAACACGCTGCGCAGGACCGCTCCGACGCCGGATTCGCTGGGCGAGTAGCCATGCTCCTCCGCATTGGTGCTGTCCGCCATCAGCAGGCGAATGCCTTCACTCGCCGCGATCTCCCCGAGGCGGGCCAAGTCCGTGCGACGGCCATCGACGGGCGTGAGGTCGATCTTGAAGTCGCCCGAGTGCAGGATCACACCCTGCGGGGTGTGTACCGCGATCGCGTGCGCGTGTGGCACCGAATGGGTGACGGGAATGAACTCGACGTCGAATGGGCCGATCATCAGCCGATCGCCGTCCTTCACCGGGATCAGCTCGGTGCGGCCGAGAAGGCCCGCCTCCTCGATGCGGTTGCGGGCGAGCCCGAGAGCGACTGCAGAACCGTAGACCGGGAAACTCAACTCACGCAGTAGATATTGCAGTGCACCCACGTGATCTTCGTGGCCGTGCGTTGCGACAACCGCCTCGATGCGATCGGCATTCTCACGCAGATAAGTGAAGTCGGGCAGCACGAGATCGATGCCGTGCATGTCGGCATCGGGGAACATCAACCCGCAGTCGATCAGCAGAATGCGGCGATTCCCGCCCTTGCTGCCATCGTCGACAATCTGCTCGATGGCCATGCAGTTGCGGCCAATTTCGCCGAGGCCGCCGAGGAAAACAACACGAACCGGCTGAGGCATCAGACAACTTTCGAGGGATCAGGAAGTGGGACGTTGGGGGAACGCATCGCGCCACCTTTGCAGATTCGCCCACACTTGGGGCGTTCGCGTCTCGACGAACTCAGGAGCGGGACCCATCGGCAGCCGAGCCTGGCCCACCTTGAAACCGAGATGACGCATCATTGCCTTGGTCGGAATCGGGTTCGGCGCATCGTCGCCGGTCTCGAATGCAAAGCTCTCCAACAGACGGGCATTGACGAGGCGGGCGCCGACCGTGTCGCCCTTCTCCCACAGGTCGAACATCTCCTGATGGTCAGCTGCGGTCCAGTGCGTGGCCACACCGACGACACCGACGATTCCGCTGGCCAGCAGGGGTAATGTCAGCGAGTCGTCACCGCTGTAGACCTCGACACTTTCGGGCGCCTGAGCAATGAGGACGGCCGTCTCGCCGGGGTTGCCGGCTGCGTCCTTCAGGGCCACGATGTTGGGCACCTCGAACAGTCGTAGCAGTGTGGCGGTTGCAATCTTGCGACCCGTTCGAACGGGGATGTCGTAGATCATCTGTGGCAGCGCCGTGCATTCGGCCATCGCGCGAATGTGCGCTTCGATGCCGGCCTGCGAGGGCCGGTTGTAATACGGGCAGAGCGCGAGAATGCCAGCCGCCCCGAGGGCTGTGGCCTCCTTGGTCATGTGCACAGAGTGGGCGGTGTCGTTGCTACCGGTTCCTGCAATCACCGGGATGGTGACCGCCTCGATCACGGCGGCGAACAAGCTGAGTTTCTCGTCGTCGGACAACACCGGCGACTCACCGGTGGTGCCTGCGATGACCAGACCATCGTGGCCGTTGTCCTGCAGCCAGCGTGCAAGGCGTCGAGCCTCGTCGAGGTCCAACATGCCGTCGTCGTCGAACGGGGTGACCATCGCCGAGAGCACACGTCCGAAGCGGGCCATCAGAAACTGCCCTCCGCTACTCGGTCGATGCCTTGGGTGATGATGAGATCTTCGTGCAGCTCCATCCACACATCGTGGTAGCTGCCACACATCACACCGGTGAACATATTCGTTTCACCTTTCAGTACCCGCTGGCACGTCTGTGCCAACCGGGGCCCGTACGGCGCAAGTCGCGCCAGCACCTCACCCATTTGCCCGACGACCGGCAGCGTCTCGCTGTTCAGTGTCACCAGCCGCCGCACCACCGCTGCGTCGTAGTCGGCGTTGCCGTGGTCGTTGGGTCCGTCGCCGCACAACTGCCAGTCGCCGCACAGCGCCTTGAACTGCGCGTTGATGGTCAAGAACGCCCGATAGGCCTCACCCAGGTCGGCCGACAGACGCAGGTTGCCCACGTCCTCGGTCAGCGAGAGACGGTGCTCTTCGCGGCCCACGGGCGTGAGTTGCCATAGTTGACGGGCCTCGCGGAACATCGCCCATTCCCGCTGCTGCAGACCCGACAGGTGCTCATCGACCACCGTGACAGGTAGGTCCGCCACTTCGGCGATCGTGTCGACCTTGGCGAATCCTTTGATGCGCAACGCATGAAACGTTCGGAAGAAGGGATCGGATGCGTGCGCCATGCACGATCATCGTAGTGGACGTGACGGCTTGGCCATCCACGACGATGTTCCAGCAGCTGCGCGGGTCATCTCACGACGGGCGCCGACCCCACATCAGAATTCGACGGAATGGGAAGAAGAAGGGCGCCCGGTCCCCCACTTCGGCGAGCAAGGCGACTTCGTAGTCCGTGACGAACTCTTCGAAGATGTCTGCCGGGAGCCGCTTCTGGAAGCGAGTCAGCATGGTCCCGCGCACCCACTGCACCACCGCGCGGCTGCTGGGCAGCACGTGCGGGTACACCTGCAGTCGAACGTGTTGCGACTCGAAGCCGAGGTCGAACAGCAACTGCGAGTACACCTCTGGCTCGAACACGTTCTCAGCGACGGGATCAGCCGGCGGATCGCCGTCGAACGCGTCGAGGTAGCGCGGCGTGTGCGCCAGCGCGTCGGCGACGCGGTGTGACGGCATGTGGGCATTCGCGGGCACCTGCACGGCCAACTGGCCGCCCGGCGCCAAGCCAGCCGACCACTCGGCGAGCACGGCTGCATGGTTCGGAATCCATTGCAGGCTCGCATTGGCCAGTACGAGGTCGACGTCGCCGGCAGATGTCCAGCGGCTGATGTCGCCGTCGACGAAACGAACCGCATCGTCGGCGTGTGCTGCGGCGGCGGTGATCATCGTCGGCGAGTTGTCGATCCCGACCATCTCACTGGTGCGCAGGGTCGCTGCCGCAGCAGCCGTCAGTTCGCCGGGCCCGCAGCCCAGGTCCACTGCCCGGCGGAACACAGCGGGTTGTACCAACCCCAAGAGGTCGTGAAACGGCTGCGCCCGCTCGGCGGCGAACTTGCGGTATTGCTCAGGATTCCAGTCAGCAGCGGTCATGACTTGTATCGTACTTGTATACAAGCCACCTGTCGAGCTATTGGCCGGCGACGGGCTCCAACTTGTCGGCGTCGGTCAACTCGAAGGCCGTGAACTCTTCGCCGGTGTCGGCCCAGTCCTCGAACTGGATGACACCCATCTCCTCGAAGCGGTGACGCAGCCACTTGTCGTTGCGATCGAGCAGGCCCAGCTTCTTGCAGTTGGGCACGATCTTGCTGAACAGCATGCTCTGGAACACCGCACGCGTGGGGTCGGCCAGCACCAGCGGGATGACCTCGCGCACGTTGACGCCCATGCGCTCCCAGACCTCCTGCTGCATGAAGCGATCCCGCATGCGGATGGCCGCCTCGAACGCGAACTCCTGACGATCCTTCATCTCGGCGTCGGTCATCTCGTCGTAGCACTCCTTCAGGCTGAGCACACCGAAGGCCACGTGGCGGGCCTCGTCGCTCATCACGTAGCGCAACAACTTCTTCAGCAGCGGCTCGTTGGTGAACTGGTGCATGAAGCCGAACGCGGCAAGGGCGAGGCCCTCGACCATCACCTGCATGCCCAAGTAGGTCATGTCCCAGCGGCTGTCGTTGACGATGTCGTCGAGCAGCATGCGCAGGTGCGCGTTCACTTGGAACTCGCCACCCAGCTTCTCCTCCAGGTAGCGAGCGAACACCTCGACGTGACGGGCTTCGTCGACCACCTGCGTGCTGGCGTACAGCTTCGCGTCGTACCACGGCACGGTCTCGACGATCTTGGCGGTGCAGATGAGCGCGCCCTGCTCGCCGTGCATGAACTGGCTGAGGCTCCAGTTGCGGCTCTCGATGCCGAACTCGAGCCACTCCTTGTCGCCCCACTTCTGTACCGGGGTGCCGATGTACACGCTGGCGTCGACGCCGGTGCCGATCAGCTCCTGGTCTTCCTTGACCGACTTCTCGACGTCGACGTCGATCGACCAATCGAGATCGGTGGTCGCGTTCCACTGACCGACCTTGGCCTTCTCGTACAGCTTGCGCAAGGCAGGGCGTTGCAGGGTGTAGTCCCACGTGAAGATCGAGTCGGCGTTGTTCTTGACGATGTGCTCGATCTCGTTCGAGTCGACCAGCGGGACAGCGAGGATCGCGTCGATGTCGTTGATCTCGGCGCGACCGATGATGGTTTCGTTGTCGTTGTGCGTGACGGTCATGTCAGCTCCTTATGCGGTGATGGATGCCAGGAAGGCGGGAAGGATGAAGGTGTTGATGAACAGGCGGGCCGAGTCGGCGTTGCCGAGATCGACATGGTCCGACGGTGCGAGGAATATAGCTGATGACGAGTCGCGACAGCAACTCCACCAGCCGGGCGGACTCGCGACGTGGGAGGTAGGGGTCGACCAGGGGCACCAGGAAGATCGTGGCCACGCGCATGATGCGCGGCAGCCCCTCCACGGTCAGCTGCGCCAGCGTGTCGCCCGGCTCGGATGCCATCATGATGGCCAGGTGCTGGTCATCGCTGAGCTCGCGGGTGGCAGCAACCACCGCACGTACGAGCAGGTCCTCGAGGTCGACCGCGCCATCGACCTGGGCCGTGAGGCGAACGAAGAAATCCTCGAGTTCTCGCACGCGGAGCGCTTCGAACAGCACGTCCTTGCCGCCAGGAAACAGCCGGTAGAGCGTGGCGCGAGAAACACCCGCCGCAGTGGCGATGTCGTCGATGGTGACCTTCGCGATGCCCCAACGCTCGCAACATGTCTTGGTGGCGGCGAGCACGCGCAGCTCAACAGACGTCGGGGCAGAAGGCATCAAGTGAGACACTAAGACACTTTGTGTCTCACTGTCAATGGCTGATCCCGCTGTACGTAAAGGCTGTCGGCCGCTGGCCAGGCGTCGTGAATCTGCGGGCTTGACACGAACCCAGATTCACGGCGATTGCTGACCTTGTTGGTCGACAATTGGTCGCTACTGATATCCTCGGCGCACCAGTGTGAACAACTGCGTGAACAAGGAGCTCCACCCAATGAAACGTCAGATTTTCGCGACTGCCGCAATGGTCGGCTTGTTGCTCGCCGCCTGCGGCGACGACACGGCAACCAGCGACACCACCGCTGCACCTGCAACCACCGTCGCGGCTGCCGATACGACCGATGTGGCCGCCACCGGCAGCGACGCCAAGGCGTGCGCCGAGGGCAAGACCCTCAAGGCTGGCCAGCTGACCATCGCCACCGGCGACCCGGCGTATCCGCCCTACGTACTCGACGACAAGCCCGAGTCCGGCGAGGGCTTCGAGTCCGCGGTCGCACTGGCAGTTGCCAAGCAACTCGGATTCGAGGGCGACGCTGTCAAGTGGGTGCGCACGTCATTCGACACAGCAGTTGCCGGCAGCGACAGCACCAACGACTTCAACCTGCAGCAGTTCACGATCAGCGCCGAGCGCAAGCAGGTCGTGTCCTTCAGCGATCCCTACTACACCGCCAACCAGGCAGTCGTGGGGTACGCAGATGGTCCGGGCAAGGACGTCACCAAGCTCAGCGACCTCAAGACGCTGCGCCTCGGTGCCGCCGCCGGTACCACGAGCCTGCAATTCATCCTCGATGTCATCAAGCCCGCCGCAGAGCCATTTGCGTTCAACAGCAACGCCGACGCCAAGACCGCACTCGACAACGACCAGATCGATGCGATCATCACTGACTTGCCGACGGGCCTCTACATCTCGGCCGTCGAGATCGAGGGCACCAAGGTCTTCGGCCAGTTCCCCATCGATGCCGGCGGCGCCGGCGACCAGTGGGGCCTGCTGCTCACCAAGGACAACCCCCTCACCGACTGCACCAACATGGCACTTGCCAACCTGACCGCCTCGGGCGAGCTGGCCGCCATCACCGAGAAGTGGATGGGCGAATGGAGCGACGCTCCGACGCTCTCCAAGGACTGACTCCACAGATCAGGTCCGACGAGGACTGACCTTCTAGAGTCGCAGTCATGATGAACACCGACGAGGGCGCCGGCAGTGTGTCGGCGCCCTCTCGCGTCCCAGGTCAATTGACCCGGCGCGAGGAGTGGCTGCGCCGTCAGCGACGCAAGGCCGCCATCATCGCCGTGGTGTCGACAGTGGCCACGTTCGGTGGCCTTGCCTGGCTGATCACCAGTTCCAGTGGCTGGCCGAAGGTGAAGACCATCTTCTTCAATGGCGAGCGCTTCAAGCAGGACTTTCCGGAGGTCATCAGCTACCTGTGGGTCGACGTGAAGCTGTTCCTGCAGACCGCGCCGGTGATTCTGCTGTGGGGCCTGGTCATCGCACTGTGCCGCAACACGCGCAATCCGGTGCTGTTCCCTCTCCGCGCATTTGCAGCGGTGTACACCGACTTCTTCCGTGGTGTGCCCATCATCCTCACCATCTACCTCGTCGGCTTCGGCATCCCCAAGTTGGGCCTGTTGAAGGGCAACTTCCACTTCCTGGGTTTCGGCGGCAACTGGAGCTCGCCATACCTGTGGGGGCCAATTGCTCTGGTCCTTGCCTACTCGGCGTACGTGGCGGAGGTGTTCCGTTCCGGCATCGAGGGCGTCCACGAGAGCCAGCGTGCAGGCGCCCGCTCGTTGGGCCTGTCGCACTCGCAGACCATGCGCCACGTCGTCATCCCGCAGGCTGCCCGGCGAGTAGTGCCCCCGCTCATGAACGACCTGCTCTCCCTGCAGAAGGACGTCGCGTTGCTCAGCGTGCTGGGCATCATCGAGGTCTTCCGGCGTGCCACCTCCATCAAGGACCTCACTGGCAACTTCACACCTTTGGTCGCGGCAGCGGTCATCTTCCTCGCACTCACCATTCCCGAGACACGTCTCGTCGATTGGTACTCCAATCGCCAACGCCAGCGCACGGGCGGGTCACAGGTCGCATGAGCACCGAGCCATGAACACGACGACGAAGGTTCAGATCCGCAACGTCCGCAAATCGTTCGGCAGCAAGCTCGTCCTCGACGATGTCTCCTTGGAGGTGGGCGCCCATGAGGTCGTCTGCCTGATCGGTGCCAGCGGGTCGGGCAAGAGCACGTTGCTGCGCTGCATCAACCTGCTCGAACCGATCGACGACGGGGCAATTCTCCTCGACGGTGTCGACATCAGCGAGCCCGGGCTCGACCCTGACCCAGTCCGGCGTCGCATTGGAATGGTGTTCCAGAGCTACAACCTGTTTCCGCACATGAGCGTGCTGAACAACATCACCCTCGGCCCGACCAAAGTGCTCCGGCAATCCAAGTCCCACGCCGCTGACGCGGCCCGGGAACTCCTCGATCGCTTCGGCCTTGCTGACCGGGCGGAGGCGTACCCCGATCAGCTCTCGGGAGGGCAGCAACAGCGAGTGGCGATCGTTCGTGCCCTCGCGATGCAGCCGGAACTGATGCTACTCGACGAGGTCACCGCCGCGCTCGACCCGGTATTGGTCGGGGAAGTGCTCAACGTGATCCGCGACATGCGCGGACAGGGAATGACGATGATCCTCGCGACGCACGAGATGGGCTTTGCACGTGAGATCAGTGATCTGGTGTGCTTCCTCAAGGACGGTGTGATCCTGGAGGCCGCCCCGCCGGCGAAACTATTCACCGCACCCGACCGCCCCGAAACCGCCGACTTCCTTCGTCGCGTCATCGCCAGCGGACGGCTGTAAGCAACCAAGCACCGCCCGCAGAAAACACAGGAGCACGACTTGCGACGCATCCACCAACTTCGCCACGCAGTCAGCGTCGCCCCTGCGCGGGCGCGCAACGCCATCGCCACCGGGCGATCGCTTCGCTCCGCAGAACGGCTGACAGGTCCACTGGACACAACACTGCTCGCGCTGAGCGATCGATTGGCGGCGCTCGACCAGGAGGTCAGCGACCTGCGCGCCACCGAAGGAGCGAACCACCATCAGGTCACCCTCGGGGTCGAGAGCGTCCGGGCCGAGGTGGCCGCTCGCGCCGCGCAGCTGAACAGTGCCGTCGAGCTGGCCCGCGCTCGCGACCTCGCCACGCAACAGGCCCTGATCGCAGCGCTCTGGCTCACCAACGCCCCGATCGCGAGCGCCCCACTCGTGTCGGTCGTCATGCCCACATACCTTCCGTCGCGCCTCGGCCACCTTCGCCACGCAATCGACAGCGTGCTCGCGCAGAGCTACGACAATTGGGAGCTGCTGGTCGTCGACAACTCACGCGATGACATGCTCGATGAGCTCCCGGACTGGTGGCCGCACGACCCTCGCGTGCACGTGTTGCGTTCCACGCCACATCGTGGAAACCAGGCCCGCAACGAGGCATTGGCAGTCGCCCGTGGTGCTCTGATTGCGTACCTGGACGATGACTGCGTGTGGTTCCCGTGGTGGCTGCGAGCGGCGGTGACATCATTGGAGGGGGCACCAGCGGCACAATTTGCGTACGGCATCTTGCTCCTGGGCAGCGCCGGCCTCGCCCCGGAGTGGATCAATGCGATACCCCTGACGCCGCTGCAACTGCACCTCGACAACCCGGTCGATACCAACGCGTTGGTCCATCGTTCGCAGCCGGAACTGCACTGGGACCCGAGCCTGGACTCGTGCGGTGATTGGGAATTGGTGCAGCGTCTCGCTGTCGACCCACACGTCTTCGTGCCGGTGCCGGCGTGCTCATACGGCACGAACTCACCTGATCGAGTGTGGGCGCCCGGAGCGCAGAACCGACCCGAGGTCAGCGCGGGCGTCGAAGAGGTTCGCTCACGCGCGCGCCGGCGCCGCCCACTTCGAATCGTCGCCGCCAACACGCTCTACCCGCTCATCACCGAGACGTACATCGGCGACGAGTTGGAAGGCCTACGTCGCTGTGGGGTCGAGTTGGTGCTCGCCCGCCAGCAGCCAGGTTTCACGGAGTGTGCGAGCACGGTCGACGCTCCCCTCTTCGAATCGTTGGAGGAGGCGATCTCCTCGATCGACCCTGATCTGGTACTCACTCACTGGGCCACGACTGCCCAGTGGTCTGGACCCATCGCAACAGCACGCGGAATACCGCACGCCGTTCGCCTGCACTCGTTCTGTGCCGCAGTTCCCGATGACGTGATCTACAACGAGTGGTGCGTCGGAACGTGGGGCTTCGCCCACGCTCCGAGAAACCATCCGCTGTCCCGCGAGCTCCCCACGATGATTCTCGACCCGGGCTTGCCGAACACCGACGACACGAGCCGACAGCGCACTCTGCTGTCGGTATCGGCGGGCCTTCCCAAGAAGGCGTGGCATGACCTCGTAACGGCCGCGGTGGAGATCAGCGACGCGCGGCTCCACATCATCATGGGTCGCACGAACGGTTGGGATCACCTCGCCGGCGAGGTGAGAACACTCGCCGAGCAACACGGCCGACTCGACGCCGTCGACATCGACGTGCCGTTCGCAGTTGCGCAGCGCGCCATCCGTTCATCGACCGTGCTGGTCTACACCTCGGCTCCGGGAGTTCACCTCGGCCAACCGAGGTCGATCATCGAGGCCGCCCTCGCAGCCACCCCGCTGGTCGTACCCGACGAACCGGCGATACGCGCCATGGTCGGAGAAACTGCCACGTTCTACACACGTGGCAACACTGCCTCGCTGGTCGCTGCGCTACGGGGTGCGCTGGATCATCCTCACCCGATTGACCAGCGACTTGCGCTCGCCGCTCGGATTCGTGCCGTGCACGCAGCGCCTGGCCGCTTCGACCAGTGGGCACACGAACTGACTCGAGCTGTCGTCGACTGGCAGTCGTCACGCATCCCCGGCGCCGCTACCGCCGCTGGCCGCTGGTGGTCGCAGCGCTGAGAACGTCGTGATCAGCCTGTCTTGCGGCCGCTCGCCACGCCACACACCACTTCGCGGTGCAGGCACAGCTCGACCTCGCTGGTCAGTTTGGCCTGGTCCCAGCCGTTCATGAAGTCGGCATGTCCGGTGGTCAGACCGCCGCTGGCAAGGGCCACCCCAGCGGTGCTGCCCCACACGGGATATTCGACGCTGAACTGCAGTTGCGGAATGGGCACGGCGAAACCATCGGGGCAGACACCACCGGAGCTGTAGGCAACGTGCCCGTGATGATCTGCGCTGTCGAGATGACTGCCATCCCAGCAGTCGGGAAAGGTGACTAGCAGGCGAAGATCGCGACCCTCGACGCATTCCGGTGGCAGAACGGCGCGCTCGATTCCAGCGCCGCAGCCCCAGGCAACGATCGAGATCGGCTGCTCGCCGGTGGCGCCGGAATTGCCGCCGATCATCACCAGGCCGACGGGGAAGGGCTGAACCGACGCTGGCGGCACACCTTCGCCAGGACGGTAGTAGGCAGTGCTCTTCACCGGCGTGAGAACCTCCGGGCCGCGCATGAGCGCCGGCGCCCAGTAGGCAGCCTTGTCCAGCGGCTGATCACAGGTGGTTCCGCCGCTGAGCAGCGACCCAACCGTCGTGAACGCGTTGACTTCTGTGTTACCGAAGAACTCGTGCAGATGACTTTGCCCGGGTTTGCCGGGATACACGATGGGGTCGTCGGAGGCGCTGTGGCTGTACATGCATTCCACGAGGAACTGTGGCGTGCGACCCTGCGGCCCGGCAATCACACGATCAGGCTGACCGAGCGAGGTCGCGTCGGTGTGCGCCTTCATCCCGCTCGCACCAACGTCACCGCTATCGCCCGCGCACCCCGAGACCGTCAGCACGGCCGCAACCAGCGCGATGGCGGCTGTGCGTGGTCGGAACATTCTCGGCGCTACTCCGTGAACGATCAGGCAGGCTTCGACGGCACGACAATGGCGTCGAGATCGACCGTCTTGGGACCGGTGGCCGCACGAACAGGCGCAGTTGCCGCGTCGGGCATGTTGACCTGCGGTTGGAGTGCGGGCATCTCGGCAACCTTCCAATCCACTGATGGCGGATGCGTCTCGCCCAACCACAGGGCCACGTTGTACTCCCCATCCTTCCAATCGCCGCTACCGGTGGCGTCGCACGGAGCCAAGGTCTCCAAGTTGTTCGGCGCAGTCGTGGCATAGGTGTTGTCGGAGAAGCAGTTGCCGAGTGTGCTCACATCTGTGCCGGCAGAGGCGACGATCAGGTCAGCGGCCCGGTTGTCGGACAACACGTTGCCGATGACCCGGTTCTGCGCAGAGTCCCACAAGATGCTGGCGCCCGGATCGACGGGAGCCTTCGCCTTGCTGTCCTCGCAGGTCGTGCCCCAATCGGCCGGCAACGGAACCGAGTCGTTGGGATCGTCTTCCAGGAAGGGCACCAGCCCGATACCGCTTTTGTCGTGGTCGTAGACCAGGTTGCGTTCGATGTCGTTGAGTACACCACCAGCAGACAGGATGCCGTTACCCATGGCCAGCAACGCGACGTCGATCGCTGGCGTGTCGCCCTGGTTGTTGGAGTACACGGTGTTGCCGATGATGGTGGTCTGGCGCTCCGGATAGCACAGCTCGTAGCTGCCACTGTTGGGCACGACGCCAGCCCGATTGAACCGGAACGTCGAGTTGACGATCAGAAGGTTGCCGCCCGAGTTGGTACCCGAGTAGCCCAGGCCGTTGTATTCGCTGACGGCATCGTCGATGACTGAGTTACATGGGAAGCATTCACCGATGTACACACCCGCATCGGGGCTACCGGCCGCATAGATGTGCTCCAGGTCGCCGTTCATCGAGTCGAACACGTAGACGCCGTAGTCACCGGTGCGGTACGCGGTGAGGTAGGACCCGCGGAACCCGTCGACCCCCGTCCAGAAGAAGCCGTTGCGGGTGTAGTTCATCGCTGTCATGTTCTCGACGACGACGCCCTTGGCGCCGAGGATGCGGATGCCATTGTCCAGCTCCAACTTGCCGTCGAGGATCACCTCGTTGCGATCGAGACCGCGAATGGTGATGCCGTCGGTCGTGACGTTGACTGCTTCGTTGTAGGTGCCGGGCTTGACCAGGATCAGGTCACCCGGTGCCGCTGCGTCGACGGCGGCCTGAATGGTCGGGAAGTCATCCGGAACGGTGATGGTGCCCTCCACGCCGGCGACGGTGGTGTCGGCAGCGACCGTCGTGTCCGCGGCCAGCGTGGTGTCGGCACCGACCGTCGTCTGCGCTGCGGCGGCAGTGGCGGCCGTGGTCGTTTCGGCGGCGCGTTCATCGCCGCACGCCGCAGCGACCAACAACGACGCAGCCATCGCGGCTGCCCAGATCTTGCGTTGCATGTGTTCCCCCAGAACATCGGTGACCTACGACATCGCACGCTAATGGCCGAGGTGGCCACACAACGAAACGGCCGTTCAGCCTGCGGGCGGAGTGACCACGATCGTGCCGATCATGCCTGCCTTCGCCGTGCCATGGATGGTGCAGAAGTACGCATAGGTGCCGGGCTGATCGAAGACGTGCGAGTAGGTGTCCTTCGGCGCAAACGCCTCGGCCGTCACTCCCCATGTCGCCGCGTCGGGCTCATCCGCGGGCGTCACGTCGTGATCGTTGCGACCGATGTTGTCCCACACGACTTCTGTGCCTGCCTCGATGGTCAGGGCTTCGGGAAGGAAGTTGTTGTCGAGTGCCTTCACCGTCTCGGTCTTCCCATTCGCCGGAAAGGTGTCTGGTGACTGTGCGACCGTCACCAGTGGCAGTGTCGTCGCCGCGGCAGCCGACGCCTCGACTGCTCTGACGCTGTCGTCGGGATCCTTTGCGCACGCCGACAGCGACGACACTGCCAGGACGATCACCCCGATACCGATGAGCTGCCGCATGTTTTCCTCCCTGGCGCCTCTTCGTCGTGGAGAGAGCGTCGACGGCGCATAGGGTACGCGCACGTGACCGACGACGAACAAACCGAGATCATCCCGGAAGCTCCACCGCCGCCACGGTCCGCACGGATCTGGTTGGTTGCCTTCGTCGCGCTCGTGATCTGCAGCCAGGTGGCCTCCGCCTCCTGGGCGGCATGGACCGAGCCGGGCAACGAACGACCCGCGCTGTTGCTGTTGATGTCATCGCGCAACCGCTATCTGGTCGCCACGGCCGAGAGCGGTATCTCCATGTGGAGCTGGGTGATCATCGCCAGCCTCCGACTTGCCGCTGCCGCTGTCGTGTGCCACTTCATCGGTCGGGCCTACGGCGACAGGGCCCTGCGGTGGTTCTGGCGTTACCTCGGTATGCCCCAGGATCAGGTGGGTAAGTTCGAGGGGGCTTTCGCCAAGGCCGAGTTCTTCGTCGTGCCATTCTTCGTCGGCAGCAACATCGTGTGGGTGCTCAGCGGCGCTGCTCGCACGAGCTGGAAGCGGCTGGCACCGCTGATGGCTGTCGGGCTGGCGGGGCGTCTGGCGCTGATGTGGTGGCTGGCCCAGGTGTTCGACGAGGAGGTTCGCTCCACATTGAGGTGGGTTGATCGGTACCAGTTCTGGTTCATCGGTGGCTCGATCCTGCTGGTGGTCGTGGTCAACCTGCGCAACTTCCGTGGCCGGTGACCGCACTTCTCCACCTGTCGTGGTAGAACCTGGTCATGGCTGAAACTGCACTTGGCGGCAACCCCGTCCACACCGTTGGCGACCTTCCCGCGGTCGGTTCCCCGTCCCCTTCCTTCGCGATCACCAAGGGCGACCTCTCAGAGGTCACGGCGGATGACTACGCCGGCCAACGGGTGATCCTCAACATCTTCCCCAGCATCGACACCGCGACCTGCGCGACGAGCGTGCGCACGTTCAACGAGAGGGCCTCAGCCCTCGACAATACGGTGGTGCTGTGCGTCAGCGCCGACCTGCCGTTCGCGCAGGGTCGCTTCTGTGGCGCCGAAGGCCTCACCAACGTGGTGAGCGCCAGCACCTTCCGCAGCGACTTCGGCACCGCCTACGGTGTCACCCTCGCCGACGGAAAGCTGGCCGGTCTGCTGGCGCGTGCAGTGGTCGTGCTCGACGAGCACGGCACCGTCATCCACAGCCAGTTGGTGCCAGAGATCGCGCAAGAGCCGAACTACGACGCTGCCATCGAGTCGCTGGGCTAAACGCCCAGGAACGTATCCAGGCCGATCGTCAGGCCGGGATGTTCAGCGATCTTCTTGCACGCGAGCACCACGCCGGGCATGAAGCTGTCGCGGTCATAGCTGTCTTGACGGATGGTGAGCGATTGCCCCTGCGCGCCGAGAATCACCTCTTGGTGCGCAACCATGCCCCGCATGCGGACCGAGTGCACATGGATGCCCGCCGGGCCTACCCCACCGCGAGCTCCGACGAACACCTCGTGTTGCGTGGGGTCCGGCGCCCACTCGCCACTGGCCGCAGCCATGCGCGTCGCGGTCGTGACCGCCGTACCTGACGGCGCATCGATTTTCGCATCGTGGTGCAACTCGATGATCTCGGCAGTGTCGAAGTACGGCGCCGCGAGTTCGGCAAAGCGCATCATCAGCACTGCGCTGATCGCGTAGTTGCTGGCCACGACACAGTTGCTACCGGTGAAGGCCGCCCGGAACGCCGCGAAATCGTCGTCGTCGAGGCCCGTGGTACCGACCACCGCGTGAATGCCATGGAGCGCCAACCACGGCACCGTCACGCGCGAGGCCGAGGCGACGGTGAAGTCGACCACCACCTGGGCCTGCGCCTCCGCCAGCGCTCGCAGGTCGCGGTGGATCTCCACGCCGCTGCGGAGCTGACCGACCGCATGCGGGTCGACGGCACCAACCAGCTCCAGTGCCGGATCGGCGGCGACCGACTCGCACACCAACGCCCCCATCCGACCACCGGCTCCGACCACACCCACACGAATCACACTCATGACCTGAACGTAGCCGGTGCGTCCTCGCAACCATCCACCTGTCCACGACCGCTCACGTCACGTTGCCACCGGGTCACACCGAGGTCACGCCGCGACACGTGCGATTGTGACCATGAAAAGCGGCTGCGTCAGTTGGTGGGGCCGACGGTGACGACGATCTGCTCGGAGGTCAGGACGTCACGAATGACGTTGCCCACGGCTGTCTGATCAACCGTCGCCCACCTGGCCACCTGCTCGTCAATGGGGCGAACGGCCCCGGTGGTGAGCAACAGGCCGCCGTTGCGCGCCATGCGGGCGCCCGTGTCTTCCAAGCCCAGCTCGAAGGCGCCGGTCAGATACCCGACAGCGACATCCAACTCCTCGTCGGTGATGCCGCCGGCAACCAGCTTGCGCAATTCGTCGGTCATCAGGCCCTGCACCTCATCGGCGTGCTCAGGCTGTGTGCCCGCGTACATCTGGAAGATGCCTGCATCGCTGTAGCTGCTGACGCCGGAGTACACGGCATACGCCAACCCGCGAGTCTCGCGAATCTCTTCGAACAGCCGACTGGAGAGCCCGCCACCGAAGACGTGATTGACGACGTCGAGCGCCTCTCGCTGGGGGTCGAAGCGCGGCAGCGAGCGACCCCCGATGACGATGTGGACCTGCTCGCTGTCATCGTCGATGGCGTCTCCCGCACCTTGGGCACCGGGGCCGGTACGAACGGGTCGCGAGTCACCGGTGCTGACGCCGGCGAAACAGCGATCGATCTCGGCGAGCATCTCGTCATGGCCCAGAGGGCCGGCGGCTGTCACTACCATCGCCCCGGCGCGGTAGTGCTGTGCAAAGAACGCGCGCACGTCGTCGGGGGTGATCGCCAGCACATGTTCCTTGTCGCCGGCAGGGTCGCGCCCGAGGGGATGATCCTCGAACAGGGCTGCAGTGAAGCGACGGTGCGCGACATCGTCGGGCGAGTCATCATCCATCGCCAGCTCCTCGAGGATGACCTGGCGTTCGCCATGCACATCGTCATCACGCAGCGCGGGACGAGTGAGTACGTCGCCCAGCAGTTGGATGCAGAACGAGGCATGCCGCGCCGGAAGCCGGCAGTAATAGGCGGTGTACTCCTTGGAGGTGAACGCGTTGAAGTCACCACCACGACGATCGACACCTCGTGCCAGATCCTGGGCGCTGCGGGTATCGGTGCCTTTGAAGAGGAGGTGCTCGAGAAAGTGACTGACCCCGCTGAGTGCGTCGGGCTCGTCGCGCGAGCCGACGCCGACCCAGACCCCGGTGGCCACCGACAGCGCGCCAGGCACGCGTTCGGTGGCCACTGTCAGGCCTGAATCAAGTTGTGTGATCCGGAGATCTGTCAACGCGTGACCTATCGACAAATCGACTGATCAGCGGTGACGACGACGGCCGCGGTCGCCGCCGGCGTCGTTGCGGTCACGGTTGCCGCCACCGGCGTTGCCGCCGGCTTCGCCGCCGGGGCCCAGGTCGCCGAGGTCACCGGCCAGTTCGGCATCGAACGCATCGTCGAACGACACGGCAACACCATCGGTGGTCGGTGCAGCGGCCGGAGCCGATGAACGCTCGCGGCGCGGGCCACGGTCGCGGTCGCCGCCACGGTCGTTGCGGTCGCGGTCGCCGCCACGGTCCGAACGCTCACCACGGTCACGGTCGCCGCCGCCGGATGAGGCTGCGCCCTCCGGGATGACGGGGTTCCACGACTCGCCGGGGGTCAGGCTGACCTTGCCCTTCTCGTCGACGTCCTCGACGATGACTTCGATCTCCTGGCCAAGCGTGAGCACGTCTTCGACGTTGTTGATGCGCTTGCCCTTGCCGAGCTTGCTGA
>DAORTY010000007.1:0-56733 GCA_035432905.1 Ilumatobacteraceae bacterium
TCAGCGAGCTGAGCCTGAAGTTCACCAAGCACTACGCCGACCTGCGCAACGACGCGATCCGTGCGACGCAAGCCTTCATCGAAGAGGTCCGCGACGGTTCGTGGCCCGACGACGCTCATAGTTTTCACTGACGGCTGCGATGTCTGCCGTAGCGCTGTTCGACGCACCGGCTCCTCTCAGCGCGTGGAGCGACGCCCACCGCCTCGCCGGGCGACGGGTCGCACTGGTTCCGACGATGGGGGCGTTGCACGCGGGTCACCTGGCACTGGTCGATGAGGCTCGCCGCCATGCGGATGTCGTGGTGGTCAGCGTCTTCGTCAACCCGCTGCAGTTCAACCGCAGCGACGATTTCGACGCGTATCCGCGTCCGATTGATGATGACCTGGCACTCTGCGCCGCCCATGGAGTCGACGCGGTGTATGCACCCCGCGCCTCCGCGATGTATCCGCTCGGCTTCGAGACGCATGTGAGCCCCGGGCCACTGGCTGACGTGCTGGAGGGTGCTCAGCGGCCAGGCCACTTCCTCGGTGTCACCACCGTGGTGGCAAAACTTTTCGGGGCTGCGCGTCCTCACGTCGCCGTCTTCGGTCAGAAGGACTTCCAGCAACTCGCCATCATTCGACGCATGACGACCGATCTCGACATGGACATCGACATCGTCGGCATGCCCACAGTTCGCGAGCCGGATGGGGTGGCCATGTCGAGCCGTAACCGCCGACTCTCCCCCAGCCAACGAGCGGCAGCCGTCTGTGTGTCGCATTCGCTGCAGGCGGTGGCCGACGCGCTCAGCAGAGGTGTTGCGGACGTGGCTGAGCTGGTCGAGCTGGGCCGCGCAGTGGTCGAGGCAGAACCACTGGCTCGCTTCGAGCACCTGCAGATCGTGCACCCCGACACCCTGCAGCCGCTCACGTCCGTCGACAACACCGCGGTCGCGGTCATGGCGGTGTGGTTCGGCGAGGTTCGTCTGATCGACAACCGGCTGCTCTCGCCCTCTCCAGCTTCATAAGCTGGCGGTATGCACGAACTGTCGAACCTCTCCCTGTGGCACTCAACGATGTCCGCAGAGGATTGGGGGCCGGGGCGACCAGCATTGGGCAGTGATCTGCAAGTGGACGTCGCAATCGTCGGCGCCGGCTACACCGGCTTGTGGACCGCCTACTATCTTCTGCAGCGCGACCCCACGCTGCGCGTCGCCATTCTCGAGGCGCAGGTGGTGGGCTTCGGAGCCAGCGGCCGAAATGGCGGCTGGTGCTCGGCGCTGTTGCCGATGGGGCTCGATGCAATCGCCAAGCAGAGTTCGCGCTCAGAGGCGTCTCGCCTGCAGACGGCGATGCACGAGACGGTGACCGAAGTTGCCCGTGTGGTCGAGACCGAAGGCATCGACTGCCACTTCGCGCACGGCGGCTACATCAACCTGTCACGCAATCCCATGCAGCTACAGCGCGAGCGCGAACTCGTCGTGCACATGCACTCGTACGGGTTCACCGACGACGACTATCGCGAACTCTCACAGTCAGAAGCAACGCATCGTTTGAACGCGACGAAGGTGCTCGGCGGTGGGTTCACACCGCACTGCGCCGCAATTCACCCGGCGCGCCTGGCACGGGGGCTGGGACGCGCGGTGGAAGGCCTCGGCGCGACCATCTACGAGCACACCCCAGTGGTGGAGATCACACCCCACACGGTGCGAACACACCTGGGCACGGTCACCGCCGACGTGGTGGTACGAGCCACCGAGGCCTTCACGCCATCGTTGGCCGGCGAGGGCCGCACGGTGGCGCCGATCTACACGCTGATGATTGCGACCGAACCGCTACCCGACGACTTCTGGGCGTCAGTCGGTCTGCACGATCGGGCGACGTTCAACGACGGCCGCCACATGATCATCTACGGGCAACGCACGGCCGACAATCGCTTCGCGTTCGGCGGTCGTGGCGCCTGGTACCACTGGGGCAGCACGATGAAGCCCGAGTACGACCGCGATGAGCGGGTGCACGGCATGATCCACAACACGCTGCGCGAGCTCTTCCCTGCAATCGGTGATGCAGCCATCACGCACCGCTGGGGCGGCGCCGTGGGTGCCGCACGCGACTGGTGGTGCCATACGTCATTCGACCAGTCCACAGGACTTGCCTCGGCAGGCGGCTACGTGGGCGACGGAGTGGGAACCACCAACCTGGCGGGTCGCACACTCGCTGACCTGATCACCGGCGAGCCCAGTGAGCTGACCACCCTGCCCTGGGTCGGACACCGTTCACGCAAGTGGGAGCCGGAACCGCTGCGTTTCATCGGCATCAACGCCACGACGGTGCTACCAGTCGGCGCGGACCGCCACGAGGATCGCAAGGGCACCTCCTCGAAGTGGCGCGAAGCCATCATGGATCGCCTTCTCGGCCACTAGTCAGGCTGGGAAGTGCGTCGGTGGCACAGCGGCGAACAACCACTCGTCGAAGAAGCCGGTGAGAGGCTTGCCCGCCACGTGGGCAGCGAGCGCGATGAAGTCGTCGGTCGTTCGCGATTCACCGTTGTTCTCCGCGACCCAACGGGTGAGCAGCTCGAAAAATGCTTCGTCGCCGATGGTCAGTCGCAGGGCATGGAGCACAACTGCCCCACCGCCATAACTGTTGCCACCGAACAGATCACCCACCGCTGGATCAGCGGAACTGCCGGGTGAACGGAAGCGCAGTTCATCGCGGGCCGTGGTGTCGAGGTCACCACCACCGATGTGGTCCGACCACATCCACTCCCCGTACGTGGCGAAGGATTCGTTGAGCCAGATGTCCTTCCATCTCGCCGGCGAGACGGCGTCACCGAACCACTGATGTGCCAGCTCATGTGACAACAATTGCTGTTGCATCCCACCGAGTCGTCCGCCCGCGAAGTCGTCGCGGCTGAACAGCGAACGCTCCTGGGTCTCCATCGCCAGCCCACTGAAGCTGTCGGTGATGGCGATGCCGTACCGGTCGAGCGGATACGCGCCGAAGTAGGTCTGGAAGAACTCGATCATCTTGGGCGTCTCGTCGATGAATGGTTGCATCGTCGTCAGGTCGTCGCGTAGCACGACACTCACCAGGGGTAGACCACCGGGTCCGTCGGACTCGATGATCTGATAGTCGCCGGTGAGCAACTGCACGAGGTACGTGGCCATTGGCCGATCCTCCTGCCACACCCAGACAGTGGAGTCGCCCTTGCTCCTGTGGTCCTTCAACGATCCGTTGGCAACTGCGGTCACGTTCGAAGGGACCTCGATGGTGAACGTGTAGGTGGCCTTGTCGCTGGGGTGGTCGTTGCACGGCAGCCAGGTCCGTGCCGCGTCAGGCTCATTGAGGACGTACGAGCCCCCATCGGTATTGAACCAACCGCTGTCGAGGCCGACTGCCGAGCCCACCGGGCCGGTCTCCACCCTGTACGCAACCTCCACGCGCAGGTGATCGCCGGCGTGACCCTGCTGCGGCAGGGTGATCCGAAGCTCTGGTTCATCGTTGTCGAACTCGGCGTCCACCGTGTTGATGGTGACTGCGTTGACGACCGGCCCCGCCGAGTCCAGTGTGAAGGAGGTCCGATCTTCGGTCAGCGTGAGATCCATGCCCACCGTGCCCGCCACCACGTCGGTCGAACTGTCGTAGGCGATGTCGACGTCGTAGTGCGTCACATCGATACCCGGGTTGCCGAGGTTCGCGAACAGCACGTCGCCGACTCCGTCACCTTCGGTCGCGGGGACGATCGGCGTCACGACGGAATCGCGAACGGTATCCGCACTTGTGACCCTGACGCCGGGTGCCGACGCGCAGCCGGCAAGCACCAGCGCAAGGGCGAGTGCGAGTGTCCGACAATTCACGCGGGCACTGTACCGACGCCCGCTCACGCAGTCCTGTCAGCGGTGAAGATGCGGGTCGGCGATCGACGCTCGAAGCCGAATCGTGAACACCGAATCGCCGGAGAGCACTCCTCCACGACCGAAGAGGCGACCCGCCTGCCAATTGGAAAGGCCCAGTTCGGGCTGCAGCAGGGCGAACTGGCCGTCGACCCAGCGGGTGAAACCGTCACCGACGAAGGGGGCATCGACGCTGCGGTAGAAAGCCTCATGGTCCTCGGCGTCGGAACTGATCAACGACGCAACGAAGTGCGGGCTGTACTGGTTGAACTGCTGCACGGCCTGATCGATGTCGTCGACAAGCATCACGGCGACCTCGGGGACGCCGTCCCACTCCCACTCGTGCGCCAGACGCGGGCTCTCGGGAACCAGATCGTGGATGATCGCCTGCACCCCCCGTGCGCTCGCCGCGGCCGCGACCGCAGCGCGAAAGGCGGGCAGCAGATCGTGCTCACGGGTGCGCACGATGCAACACACGTTCAGGGTGTTGCACACTTTGCGGTCCAGTGAGTGCTGCACCGCCAGTGCGAACTCTTCTGCATCAGCACTGTCGGCTGCAACCATCCAGGCGCCACCCGTGCCGTGCAGGCTGACGGGTACGCCGTGCTGCCGAGCGACGGCGCCGAGTTGGGCGACAGCGGTACCCGAGCCGCGAGCAACAGCGAGCGACAGCCGCTGGTCCGCGAAGAGCGCCCAGCCGGCTGCGTGCGCCGCGCTGTCGACGAGTTGCACAGAACCCGCGGGCAGGCCCGCGGCAGACAGCGCCGGTTGGACGGCTGATCGCATGATTGCGCGTGCAGTGCCCAGCGCGTCGCTGCCGATGCGGAACACGACGGTGTTCCCGGTGCGCAGCACGCCCGTGGCATCGGCAAAGACATTGGGGCGCCCCTCGAACACGAACCCGACAACGCCGAGCGGGTCGCGCCACTGCTCGACGGTCCACTGCGCATGCTGTGTCACCGCGACCTGCTGACTGCGACGAGTGTCGATGTCGCGCCACGTCCGAACGCCCGCGACCATGTCGCAACGCATTCCTGAGGACAGCGTCAGCCGTCCCGTCGCCCTACCTCTGGCGGCAGCGCGCTCCACGTCGGCGGCGTTGGCTTCAGCGATCGGCGCGAACGATTCGTCGTCCTCCAACCGAGCCGCAAAGCGCTCGTAGAACTCGCTGATCTGCTCGTCGGTGGAGTGTGCCAGCGCGGCGAACGCTTCAACCGCGGCACTCACCGCCGAGCCGGCAATGGCGTGTTCTGCCTGCGCAATGTGCAACAGGTCACCGGTTTCATGGACGACGACCAGTCGATCACCGAGGCGAAACGCAGCCGCCAGTTCCTCGGGGATCGTCGTCACCTGGTTGCCGCCGAAGACCACCCGTTCGCCGGCAATCAGGGTGTGCAATTGTTCGCTCATCGGGCAAGGACCTCCTGGATCATGACTGCACGTCCTTCGTCGATCGAGCGGTGGGCGGCCTGGCCCACCGCCACCGACAGCAGACCATCGTGCAGCGTGACAGCGGCAGGCGACCCGGCGTGTATCGCCTTCATCAACGCGACGTGCTCGAGGTAGGAGGCACCGTGATGGAGACCTTGATGACGCACGTTGTCATCGCTCACCGTGCGCTCGCTGACTTGGCCGAGGCCATCAGCTCGTCGGCCCACGCGCACGATGCCCTCGGTCACCAACGCCTCCACCTTGCCCTCGTCGCCGACCACGCTGATCTCCTGCTCGTTCTTGCTTGCTTCGGCGAACATGCACAGGTCCAGCGTGGCACGCTGACCGCCTGCGTACTCGACGATCACGAAGGCATTGTCGAGGATGTCAGGCTGTTCGCCGTCGTACCGCTCGTCGAGGTGATTCACGTCCTGTCCGCCACTGGCCATCACTCGCACGGGCGGTGACCCGACCAGCAGGTTCATCAGATCGAAGAAGTGGCAGCACTTCTCCACCAGCGTGCCGCCGGTGTTGCGCGTGAATCGGTTCCAGTTGTCCACCTTGCGCAGGAAGGGGAAGCGGTGCTCACGAATGGCGATCATTCGCACCGTCCCGATGCTGCCGCTGCGCACCTCGTCGACCACAGCCTGATTCGGAGGCATGTAGCGATACTCGAGCCCCATCCACACCACCCGCTGCGGCCACCGGCGGGCCTCATCGGCAGCGACGTCGATCGCGTCGTAGCAATCAGCCACGGTGGTGCACAGCGGCTTCTCCACCAGCACGTGGTGAGGAGTGCGCAGCGCGTCGAGGAGCACATCGTGATGCGTATGGTTCGGGGACGCAATGACCACCACGTCGCACAACCCCGACGCGAGCAGCTCAGCGTGGTGCTCGAAGCGCTGCAGCGGCGCGTCCAACCCAACGGCCAGCTGCGCCCAGTCACGGCTCTGCGCGTTGGGGTCGGAGATGGCCGTGACGGTGGCACCGGCCAGGTGGAGAAGGTTGTTGATGTGCTCCACGCCCATCATGCCGGTACCGATCACGCCATAGCGGAGGCTGGCGGACATCGTCGCTAGCGTACGGCAATGCCTCACGGCGCGTAACGTGGCCGGATGAGTTCCGACCGCTTCTACTTCCGTCAGCTGCTCTCGGGTCGCGACTTCGCCGCCAACGATCCGGTCGCGCAGCAGATGGTCAACTTCGTCTATGCGATCGGCGACCGCGCCACCAGCGAGTGCGTCCTCATCGACCCCGCCTACGCCGTCAACGAACTGCTGGACATCGTCGAGGCCGACGGCATGAAGGTCACCGGCGTGCTCGCCACGCACTTCCACCCCGACCACATCGGCGGCTCGCTGGGTGGCCACCATGTCGAGGGTGTGGCCACGTTGCTCGAACGTTGCAGTTGCCCCGTGCATGTGCAGCGCGACGAGACACCGTGGGTGATGCGTACCAGCGGCCTCACTGCCGATCAGCTGGTAGAGCATGACGGTGGCGATGTGGTGCAGGTCGGCGACATCGCGATCACGCTCGTACATACGCCCGGGCACACACCCGGCAGCCAGTGCTTCCACGTCGACGGGAGGCTGATCAGTGGCGACACGCTGTTCCTCGACGGTTGCGGTCGCACCGACTTTCCAGGCAGCGACCCGGCCGCGATGTACGACAGCCTGCAGACGCTGGGCGCAATGCCCGAGGGCACGGTCGTCTTCCCCGGCCATCGCTATTCGCAGCCGTCAAGTGCCACCATCGACGAGATTCGCGACAGCAACTACGTCTACCGGCCGAAGAACAAGGACCAGTGGCTGACCATGTTCGGCCACTGACCCCCGTCACCCCCGGCCCGAGTGCCACGCCGTCAGTGCGAGTGCCACGCCACCAGTGCGAGTGCAACGTGTTCATCGGAGTGGGTACTCGCACCCCGGGGTGTGAGTACCCACTCGGATGCAGGTCAGGGACGCCCGAGGCCGAGGCGCTCGAGTTGCTCGACAGGCGCAACCAGATCGTGCAGCGCGGTGCGCAGTAGCTCCTGCATCGTGCCTTCGACGGCTTCGCCGACACGATTCTCGCGCTCGTCGGGGTCGACAGACACGTCGTAAAGATGGTGCTGGCCCACGTTGGCGCCACCACTGACCCAGAAGGGCAGCGCGTCACCGGCGCCGAACGGCTGGCGGATCACCGGCACCTCGCTGCCCGGCATGCGGTCCAGCCACGCTCGCTCGTCAGGCTTGGGAAGCTCGGTGAGACCCTTCACGTGCACCGGCATCGTGCTCCAGCGATTGCTCCACATCGAGAGCGGAAAGTTGTCGTCCTGCGGTGCGCGGGCGTACTTCATCCGCCCATCGGTGACCTGCACCCAGTTGCCGAAGACGCCGCCGACCGCGTAGTCGCGAATAGACGTTGCTTCGCCACGCAACAGCGGTGCCAGCGACTGGCCGTGCGTGCGGTGCTGCGGGGACACGTCGAACACTTCGGCCAGCGTGGCGTGCAGGTCGACGGAAGTGGTGAGCGCGTCGCACACTCCCCCGCCGGCCACACCCGGCCAATGAATCATCAGCGGAATGTGCCCCAGCGGCTCGAACTGAGGCACCATCGGCTTGCCCCACACGTCGTGCAGTTGCCCGTTGAGCGTTCGCTCCTCGCCCAGGTAGTGGCCGTGGTCGGTACAGACGATGAGAGCCGTGTCGTCCCAAAGTTGGTGTGTGTCGAACTGGTCGATGATGCGCCCGAACCAGTGGTCGATCATCGCCAACTTGGAGCCGTAGTTGGCACGGATGTGGTGCGCCTCTGCGTCGGTGAGATGGCCGCCGCTACGACCCCCTACGGCGTACGGCGGCCAGATCAACCGGTCGCCCTGCCAAGGTTCGGCTTCGTACATCCCTTGCCACGGGGCCGGCGTGTCGAACGGTTCATGCGGGTCAAACTCGTCGACGAAGAGCATCCACCGACCGTCGGTTCCCGATCGTGCTGCCTGGCCCAACCAGTCGGCTGCCGCAGTCATCGTGCGCGGGCCCGGATAGTCGGTCTCGGCTCGGAAGTGCGTGCGTGTCGTGTCGTACGCCCGGTCGATGTCTGGTGCACGCTCGCCGAAACGTCGCTTCAAGAACCAGTCGCCCTTGGCGGCCGGCGGCGCGGGTACACCCAGCCACGATGGGTCCAGCCACGTCTTCCACGGGTCGCCCTCGTGGCCGCGCACGTAGTCCCATCCGCCGAAGTCGGTGTGATAGTTCTCGCCGCCTGTCTCGAAGAGGTGCGGGTGGTCGGTGACCAGCATCGTCGTTACGCCCTGATGACGCAGATCAGCGGTGATGGGTTGCTCCCACAGCTCGATGGAACCCCATGGCCGCCACAGGAAGTCGAGTGAGCCGCACAGGATGTCGTGCCGTGCCGGCATGCACGGCAGCGAACCAGTGACGTGACGGGTGAACCGGGTGGCGCGCTGGGCGGTGAACCCGTCCAGGTTGGGCGTGGCGAACTCGGCGCCGCCGTAGCTGCCGAGCATGTGCCGGTTGAGCGAGTCAAGCATCACCACGACTGCGTTGCGGGGTTGTTCGGGGCCGTTCGTCACAGCGTGCAGCTTGTCACGCAAGGGCGAAGACGATCGCCGTCGTGCCCGCGATGAAGAGCAGGATCAACACGGTTGCTCGGAAACGTTCGCCGTGGAAGTGGCGGCGAATGGGCCAGCCCAGCCCCTGCCCCAACAACCACGCGGGGAACGCGACCAGCACAGCATGCAGCCCGTCGCCGGTCACCTTGCCGGCGGTGATGAACAGGGAGAGGGCAACAATGCTGCTCATCGCGAAGACCGCCGACAGCGTCGCTCGGAACTGATCCGGCTTCATCTGCCTCGCCTGCAGGCCGAACACCAGCGGCGGCCCATTGGTCGACAGCGACGTGTTCAACACTCCGGAGACAAAACCAAGAGCTATATCGAGTCGCGGACCGACATGGGCGAGGTTGATCCGACGCACGAGCAACACCGTCGCAATCAGCACCGACACCCCCAGCGTCAGCCGCAGCGCCCGATCACTTACCACATTGAGGATCCAGAGCCCCAGCGGCATTCCCACGAGCGCGGCGAGCGTGATGCGTTTGGCGATGGGCCGATCGATGTCCGCACGCAGGTGCCAGCCCATCCAGAGAGTTGACGCCATGCTCAGCAGTGTGCTCACCACGACTGCCTGCTCGACAGGTATTGCGAGCGTCATGATCGGCATCGACAGCAGACCGAAACCGAAGCCGGCGATGACCTGCGTGGATGACGCAACGAAGATGGCAATGGCCACCACGACGAGTTGCATGGTGGTCACGGTCGCAGAGTCTGCCACCTACGCTGGCCGACAATGAAGCCATCGCCGCTCACGACGCTGCCGATCGTCGACCCGTCGGCCCCTGATGCCGCAGCTCGCATCGACGCGGCCTGTCGTGCTGTCGGGTTCTTCGCCGTGCCGATCGGGGCCGAACTCGCCCAGCGACGCGACCGACTTATCGCTCTGGCCACCGAGTTCTTCGCACTTCCGAATCACGAGAAGGAACGGGTGTCGATGGCAGTCGGTGGAACCGCGTGGCGTGGCTGGTTCCCGCTGGGCGGCGAGCTGACGTCCGGTGTGCCTGACGGCAAGGAGGGCTACTACTTCGGTGCGGAACTGCCACCTGACCCGCGGCCGCTGCATGGCCCGAATCTGTGGCCGGCTCGACCGACTGCGCTGCAGCCGGCCGTCACCGAATGGATGACGGCCATGGAGGCGCTGGGCCAACAGTTGTTGGGGTTGATGGCACAGGGCCTGGAGCTTGCTCGCGACCACTTCCGCTCAGGGCTCACTGCTGAACCGACTCCGCTGTTTCGCATCTTCCGCTACCCGCCGCAGCCAGTGGGTGACACCGTTGGGTGGGGCGTGGGCGAGCACACCGACTATGGGCTGCTGACGCTGCTCGCCACGGACGGCACGCCCGGCCTGCAGGTCAATTCGTACGGCGAATGGATCGACGCTCCCGCGGATGCCGACCTGATCATCTGCAACCTCGGCGACATGCTCGATCGTCTCACCGGCGGCCGTTATCGCAGCAACCCACATCGAGTGCGCAACCACGCCGGCGCAGACCGCTACTCGCTGCCGTTCTTCCTCGACCCCGGCTGGCACGCGACCGTCGAACCCATTGAGTTCGCTGACGAGTGGGATGTGCCACTGGACCAGCAGGCACGCTGGGACAAGGCCAACCTGCGCGACATCAGCGGTGTGTACGGCACGTGGCTGAGCGCCAAGGTCGCGAAGGTCTTCCCCGACCTCGCCTCCGAGGTCGCCCTCCCGCTGGACTAGCGCGACAGCGTGTAGGTGCGGGCCTCGCGGTCGACTGCCGACACCTTCCAGCCCTCGGCCAGGAGCGGTGCCATCGCGTCGCGCACGGCGATGCGAGCATGCAGCGCTTCGGGCGCGCTGGCCGCAATCTCCTCTGGAGAGGCGACCGGCACATCGAGCACGAACGATTCACTGAACAACTGCCGCGGTCGGTCGAGCTCCCACTGCACCGTGACCCGGTCGCTGGGTAACGAACCGTTGATACCGCCCAATGTGCCGTAGTGGTTGACGTGGTACTTCACGCCGAGCGCACCCAGCTTGTTGAGGTTGAGATGTGCGTTGGTGAGCTGCAGCGGGTCGAACGTCCAGCGCATGGCGGTCACCTGGTTGTCGAGGCACCAGTCGGCTTGCCGCCGCTTTAGCTGCTCGCCCAGGCCGGTACGGCGAAAGTCTGCATCCACAGCCATGTAGTGCGAGTGCAGCACGCGGGCGTCGAACGTGCGGAAGCCGAACACCGACCCGACGATGCGCTCGCCCTCGAACGCTCCGATGGCCATACCACCTTCCTCGATGCATGCCACCAGCATGTTGACCGAGACCCGCTCGTCGTCACCGCCCCAGATCTTCTCCTCGAACTCGGGCAGCAAGGCCAGTTCGTCGGCACCGTGCAACACGCGAAACTCGACACTCACCGCGTGACGACCTCGACGCTGTCGGTCACCTGATCCATGAAGGCGCGGTCGAGGGTGACACCGATGCCTGCCCCCTCGGGCACAGGCATGACCCCGTCGGTGGCTTCCAGCTGCTGCTCGGTGATGTCGCGGCCGTACGTGCGGCTCGCCGAGGCGGTGTCGCCGGGGAACACGAAGCCGGGCATGGTGGCGAGGTGGATGTTGTGGGCGCGACCGATGCCGGTCTCCAACATGCCACCGCACCACATCGGTACGTCGCGTGCGACGCACAGGTCGTGGATCTCGCGCACGCTCTGCAGGCCGCCGACACGGCCGACCTTCACGTTGACCACGGTGCACGCCTTCAGGTCGAGCGCCGCCTTCACACGAGCCGGCGAGGTCAGCGTCTCGTCCAGGCACAGCTCGGTTTTCAGCAGCGTGGCCAGGTGGGCGTGGTCGACCATGTCGTCCCAGTGCAGCGGCTGCTCGATGTAGTGCAGGCCGAAATCATCGATCTGATTCAGCAGGTCCATCATGTCCAACGTGTATGCCGAGTTGGCATCGACGGTCAGCTCGATGTCGGGGAACTCGGAGCGGACGGCGGCCAGCATGTCGACGTCCCACCCGGGCTCGATCTTGAGCTTGACTCGCTTGTAACCCTGGGCCACGTGGCGGCGAACGCTCTCCACCGTCTGTGGAATCGGGTTCATACCCAGGCTGGCACCGACGGGAATCTCGGTGCGCTCGCCGCCCAGCAGCGTGCGCAGCGGCACGTTCTGCTGTCGCGCGTAGCAGTCCCATACGGCCAACTCGAGTGCAGTCTTGGCCATCGGGTTGCCCCGCCATTCCACCCAGCGAGCCGTGACCTCTGACGGGTGGCCGACGTCCTTCGACATGAGCTCAGGGGCGAACGCGTTGCGCAACAGGTGTAGCGCGCCGGGAATGCACTCCTCGCGATAATGCGGGAAGGGGTCCATGACACCCTCGCCATAGCCCTCGACACCCTCGGAACGGACCGTCACGATGAGCGCGTGCTTGCCGACCTCCTCGCCGAACGACGTGCGAAACGGTGAGATGTATGGCAGTTGGACGATCCGGAGTTCTACTTCGTCGATACGCATGGCTGCCGTTCTAGCAGGGCACGGCTACCAGGTGTCGATGTTGGGCCGCTTCTTGCCGTCACGGCGTTGGGGCGGCGGTGCGGCCTCCAGGATCGCGCTGATCCAGCGGCGCGTCTCGGCCGGGTCGATGACATCATCGATCTCGAAGTGGCTGGCGACGTTGACCGCCTTGCCGACTTCGTACATCCGGTCGACCATGCCCTGGAATGTGCGCTCGCGTTCGTCGAGGTCCTCGATGGCAGCCAGTTCCTTAGAGTAGCCGAGGCGCACCGCACCCTCCAGACCCATGCCGCCGAACTCGCCGGTGGGCCAGGCGATGGTGGCGTGCGGGGCCTTGGTGCTGCCACCCATCATCGCCTGGGCACCCAGGCCGTAGCTCTTGCGCAGGACGACACTGATCAGCGGCACGGTGATGTTGGCGCCGGTGACGAACAGGCGACTGCAGTGGCGAACGAGTGCCCTCTTCTCGATGTCGGGGCCGACCATCATCCCCGGTGTGTCGACGAGTGTGACGAGGGGGATGTCGAACGCATCGCACAGCTGCAGGAAGCGCGCCGCCTTGTCGGAGCCATCGCTGTCGATCGCGCCGGCGAGGTGGCCCGGGTTGTTGGCAACGACGCCGACGGCGCGACCCTCCACGCGTGCAAACGCAGTGACCATGCCCGGCCCGAAGTCGCGACGCAGTTCCAACACGCTGCCGGTGTCGAACAGTCCGTTGATCACCGCGTGCACGTCGTAGCCACGCTTGCGGTCCTCGGGGATGACGTGGCGCAGTTCGCGTTGGTCGGCGCACGTCCAGTTCGTCGACGCGCCCTGGAAGTAGCCGAGATACTGCTTCGCTGCCACCACCGCCGCAGCTTCGTCAGGAACGACGATGTCGACCACGCCATTGGCTGACTGCACCTCGATGGAGCCGATTTCGTGTGGGTCGAAAACCCCGAGTCCGCCACCCTCGATCATGGCCGGCCCGCCCATCCCGATGTTGCTGTCGGTGGTGGCGATGACCACGTCACAGCAGCCAAGAATGGCGGCGTTGCCGGCAAAGCAATATCCAGCGGCAATTCCGACGATCGGCACCAGCCCACTGAGTTCGGCGAAGTACAGGAACGCCAGACAGTCCAGCCCGCTGACGCCCATCATGTCGGTGTCGCCGGGCCGACCACCGCCGCCCTCGGTGAAGAACACGACCGGCAGCCGGAGTGATTCGGCGAGCTCGAACAGACGGTCCTTCTTGCGGTGGTTCTGGCCGCCCTGCGTTCCTGCCAGCACCGTGTAGTCGTACGACATGGCGACAATGGACCGACCGTTGACCTTGCCGAGCCCGCCGATCATTCCGTCGGCGGGTGTGCGCGCGATCAGGTCCTCGAGCGGCCGGCGCCGCCGCTGCGGCGCGATCACGACCGGGCCGTACTCCACGAACGAACCTTCATCGACGAGGTCGGCGACGTTCTCACGTGCGGTCCGTCGGCCAACCCTGCGGCGGCGCTCCACAGCATCGGGTCTCGCCGCGTCGAGACCGATGTCGTGACGAGCGACCACTTCGGCGAGGTCGGCACGAATGTGCGCCGGGTCCTCGACCCTTACCTCCGCCGCCGCGGCAATGGTGACCTGACCGGGCGCAACTCGGGCGACGACCGCGTGCTCCATCACGGTGTCGCCAACGTGGGCGACGAGGGCCTCGATGGCACCATCCATCGACGACTCGATGGCGTGGTGCATCTTCATCGACTCGATCAGCATCAACTGCTGCCCACGCCGAACCTGCTGCCCGACAGCAACGTCGATCGTGACGATCGTCCCCTGCAGCGGTGCCGTGATCTCGATCGAGCCGTTCATGTTGTCGTCCCCATCTGCCCGACGGTAGCCCCTTCGCGTCTGCGCACTTCCGTTCGGCATGCGGACGAAACTGCCCACACGCGGGTCTACGGTGGGGTGATGAGCGAGGGCGTTGACCTGCAGATCGCCGGGCACACGGTGACGGTCACCAGTCCGGACAAGGTGTTCTTCCAGGCACGTGGCGACACAAAGCTCGACCTGATCGAGTACTACCTGTCCGTCGGTGATGCCGTGATGCGTCAGATGTACGACCGCCCGGTGCTGCTACAGCGTTTTCCGAACGGCGCGCACGGCAGCAACTTCTTCCAGAAACGCATCCCCGATGGCGCACCCGACTGGCTGCACACCACGACCGTGCTCACACCGAATGGCACACCCTCGCGGGCGCTGGTTGTCGACGACATCGCGCACATCATCTGGGCGGTCAATCTCGGTTGCCTCGGGTTTCATTCGTGGCCGGTTCGCGCTGCGGACCAGGATCATTGCGACGAGCTCCGCATCGACCTCGACCCTGGGCCAGGGACCACCTACGCGATGGCGGTCGAGACGGCGCACGAGACGAAACGACTGCTCGACGACCTGGGCATCATCAGCTTCATCAAGACCTCGGGCAACCGCGGCCTTCATGTGTACGTGCGGTTGGAGCCGAGCCACGACAGCATCGCCGTGCGCAGCGCTGCGGTCGCGCTCGCTCGCGAGCTGGAGCGTCGTCGGCCCGACCTGATCACCGCTGCATGGTGGAAAGAGGAGCGCGGCGAGCGCATCTTCATCGACTTCAACCAGAACGCTCCGCACAAGACCGTGTTCGCGCCGTGGTCGGTTCGAGCGCTCGATCATGCACCCGTGTCGTTCCCCTTCCCGTGGGGCGAGCTCGACACGCTCAAGCCACACGACATGACGATTGCCACCGTTCCCGCGTGGGTGGAGCAGCACGGCGACGCGTGGGCAGCTATAAACGACGCCCCGCAGCCGATGCAGCCGTTCCTCGACATGGTTGCCGGCGACCAGGCCGCCGGACTGTTGGACGCGCCGTGGCCGCCCGTCTATCCCAAGATGCCCGGTGAACCCCCACGGGTGGCGCCGAGCCGAGCCAAGAAGCCCAAGCCCGCCTGACCGCCGGCCACCACACAGCTTTGTGTCAAACCTGCGTCATCACAGCCCAGGTCACAGCCCGACAGCCTTGACGTAAAACGGGGTGAGGGGTCAGACGTCGAGTTCGGCGGCTCGGGCCAGGACACGATCGCGCTCGGCGCCGATGGTGGTGCTGTCGCCGTGGCCGGTGTGCACGATGGTCTCATCGGGCAGCGTGAGCAAGCTGTCGCGGATGCTGCGCAAGATGGTGGGCTCATCGCTGTAGCTGCGTCCGGTGGCACCGGGGCCGCCGCAGAACAGCGTGTCGCCGCTGAGCACCACGCCGTTGGCGACATCGTGGAAGCAACAGCAGCCTGGGGAGTGCCCCGGCGTGTGCAAGACGGCCAGCTCATGACCGGCGACCTTGATCGACGACCCAACGACGAGCGGGCGATCGGGCTGCTCGCCCGGCCACACGACATCCCACAACATGCGGTCGGCGTCGTGGAGCAAGATCGGCGCGTCCACGGTTTCACGCAACGGGACCGCGGCGTTGATGTGGTCGTTGTGACCATGGGTGAGCACAATTGCCCTGACCCGACGGCCATTGATGGCCGCCACGATCGCTGCAGCGTTGTGCGCCGCGTCGAACACGACGACCTCGCGGTCGTCGCCGACCAGCCAGATGTTGTTGGTGACATCCCACTCACCTCCATCGAGCGCGAACTTCCCGTCAGTCGTCACCAGTTCGATCGTCATAGGACCACGACCGAGCGGAGCACTTCGCCACGCTCCATCTTGTGGAAGGCCTCCTCGACAGCGTCGAGCGTGATGGTCTCGGTGACGAACTTGTCGAGCGGCAGACGGCCCTGCTGGTGCAGTGCCACCAGCATCGGGAAGTCGCGCGACGGCAGACAGTCGCCGTACCACGACGACTTCAACTGGCCACCGCGACCGAACACCTCGATGAACGGCAGCTCGAGCACCATGTCGGGGCGAGGCACACCGACCAGCACGACCGTGCCGGCCAGGTCGCGGGCGTCGAACGCCTGGCGGTACACAGCCGGATGACCTATGGCGTCGATGCACACGTCGGCGCCGTTGCCGTCGGTGACGGACTTGATGAACTCCACCGGGTCGGTGGTCGTGGAGTTGCAGGTGTGGGTGGCGCCGAACTGCTTCGCCCACTCCAGTTTGCGGTCGTCGATATCGACAGCGACGATGGTCGTTGCGCCAGCCAACAGTGCGCCGGCGATCGCCGCGTCGCCGACGCCGCCGCAGCCGAACACCGCAACGGAATCGCCGCGGCCGACGTTGCCGGTGTTGATGGCGGCACCGATGCCGGCCATCACGCCACAGCCCAACAGGCCGGCAGTCGTGGCAGGCACCGACGAATCGACCTTGGTGCATTGACCGGCGGCGAGCAGTGTCTTGTCAGCAAAAGCCCCGATGCCGAGGGCGGGCGAGAGCACGGTGCCGTCTTCCAGCGTCATCTTCTGCGTTGCGTTGAAGGTGCTGAAACACAGCCACGGGCGGCCGCGCAGACAGCTGCGGCAGTTGCCACACACCGCACGCCAGTTGAGGATGACGAAGTCGCCGGGCTTCACGTTGGTGACGCCTGCGCCGACTGCTTCGACCACGCCTGCGGCCTCATGGCCGAGCAGGAACGGGAACTCGTCGTTGATGCCGCCCTCGCGGTAGTGGAGGTCGGTGTGGCACACACCGCAAGCCTGCACAGCGACGACTGCCTCGCCCGGGCCGGGGTCTGGAATCACGATTGTCTCGATGGTCACCGGCGCACCCTTGCTGCGCGCCACCACTCCACGAACCTTCTGCGGCATTGCCCCTCCTCGTCTCTGCGAACCCACTCGACTCTACTGAGTCGCCTGACGCTCCAGCGAGGAAAGCCCAGCGAGGAGGGCATCGAGGGCTTCCAGGAAGCGTGCATCGGCGGAGCCCACGTACAGGTGGCTGGCGATGGCCACCGCGTGCGGGAACTCGATCGGGTCGAGCGCGGCGTAGTGCCGCTGCCACTCTCGATACGCCTTGCGACGGTCAGCTGCCGGCTGGCCACCGAGGTCGGCATCGATGGCGGCCGAACCAACAGTCAGCTCGATCAGCGAGTGATAGGCCGATGCCGCGCTGGCTAGGTCGAAGCCGCCGCGGGCCAGTTCGCGCAGCAATGCCTCGGTGATGCGCAACTCGTTGGCCAGCCGGGTGGGTGCGGCCCGCACCAGCGCGGCCAGACGCGGTTGGCGCAGCTGCACCTTGCGCAGCTCGATACAGATGCGTCGAAGTGCGCAGCGCCACGACTCGTTCGTGCGTTCACCGACTCGCGCCGTCGCCAAGTAGCGGTCCCCCACCTCACGTTTCAGCTCCCCCATGTCCTCGAAGTGTCGGTACAGCGCCGACGGATCGCACCCCAACGCCTCACCGAGGCGACGCGCCGACAGCGCGTCTGCACCATGTTCAGCGATGAGCGCAGCAGCGCCATCGATGATGCGCTCACGGCTCAGCGCCGGGGGCCTACCCATCTACCGCTGCCGTCCGCGTTCACGTGCAGCGACACTCGAATCCCGCCGCCCAACCGACTTCGAACTTGCGTGCGCGCAGCAGACTGCGCGGGGGCGGGCAATCGAGTCACTGCTCATCTAGTCGTACAGCCCTGCTCGGGCCAGGCGCTCGGTGCAGACCTCGGCGCTCCAGGGCAGCATCAAGCTGCCCAGACGCGAGTCGCGGTACATGCGTTCCAGTGGCAAGGCCTTCGTCATCGATTGGCCACCGCACACCCGAATGGCGGTGCTGGCAACTTCGGCGGCGTGCTCCATGACGGTGATCGCTGCCGCCCAGCCACGCATCAATTGATCCTCGGTCGGGTCGATGACGGCCTCGTCGATCGCGCGGTACATCATCGCTCGCGACTGCTGGTGCTTGAGCTGCATCTGCGCCCAGCCGATCTGCTTGATCGGGTGGTCGCGGCGTGCTCCGGGGGCCATGCCCGGCAGTTCGCCGCGCAGGTACAGGCGAGTGGCGTCGATGACCCCACCCGTGAGGCCGAGGTAGCTGGGGCACAGCGAGAGGAACAGCCACGGGTACCGCAGCGCGGCCTGGTTGTACATGCCGGCGGGCATCCACTCGTTGTCGTAGGGCACGAAGACGTCCTTCATCAGCAGCGTGCGCGAGACCGTGCCGCGCATGCCCAGCGGGTCCCAGTCGTCGACGATTTGTACGCCGTCGCCATCACTGGGGACGCCCAGCAAGCGGATCTCGTCCTCGCCGGGAACCTGACAGGTGACGTTGTAGAAGGTCGCAGCGCCGGACAGCGACGCGAAGATCTTGCGACCGGTGACCAGCCAGCCGCCATCCACAGGAACGGCCTTGGTCGACACGCCGCTGGTGGCACCCGGGGCAAGACCCTCGGAGAACGGCTGGCTGTGGATGTCGCCTCGCTCGATCACACCACGGAACATTGCGGTTCGGACTTCTTCGTGGCGCTCCCGCTGCGCCGGCGTCATGTCCAGCAGGTCGCTGACCTCGCCGCACCACAGCATCGTGGCGTTGTGCATGTTGAAGGTCAGCCCGCTGGCACCGCAGTGACGACCGATCTCCTCGCTGACACGCACGTAGTCGGCGTAGGTGGCACCCAGGCCCCCGTGGCTGGTCGGCACACACACGCCCATCAGCCCATTCGCACGGAAGTCGGCGAAGTTCTCGAACGGGAAGCTGGCCTCCAGGTCGTACTTCACTGCCCGTTCCTTCATAACCGGGCCCATTGCCGCCACCAGGGCGACCATCTCGTCACGTGTCATGAGTGGCACTTCACCACGACCACGCTCGTTTGTCAACACTGTTGACAAATGAATCGCATCTGACATACTTCCCGTCATGGAAGTCGCTGCCACCGCTCATGCGCGGGATCTCGAAGAGCGCGGGTACGCATGGCGTGAGTTGGGCGATGGCGAACTGGTGATCCTGCTGCACGGTCTCGGCGGCAGTCGCGTTGCGTGGGACGCACAACTTGTGGCACTCAGCGGTCGATGGCGGGTCGCAGCATGGGACTCGCCCGGTTACGGTGCCGCCGCACCCCTGCCCGATGAGCCGGTGACGTTCCGAGCCCTCGCCGGCGCTGTGTCCGACTGGATCACTGTGCTGGGCGCCGACAGCGCGCACGTGGTCGGGATCTCGATGGGTGGCATGGTCGCGCAGTACCTGGCCGCGTGGCACCCTCAGCGAGTTCGCTCCCTCACGTTGCTGTCCTCGAGTCCCAAGTTCGGATTGGACGGCACAACGGCCGAATCCTGGCGGAGGGCACGGCTCGCACCGCTCGACGCTGGCTGGGAGCCGGTCGAATTCGCTGAGCGCGTGCTGCGAGGAATTGCGGGTCCACACATCAGCCAAGCCGCGTACGAGAGCCAGCGTGCCGCGATGGCGCGAGTGACGGGTAGCGCACTGCGCCGCTCGATCGACTGTCTCGTCACGCACGACTCGACTGCGCTGCTCGCGACGATTGCAGCTCCGACGCTGGTGATGGTGGGCGAACTCGACAACGAAACACCGCCCGCGTACTCGCACTACCTCGTCGACAATCTCCCCAACGCACGACTGGCGATCGTCCCCGGGGCAGGGCATCTTCTCAACGCTGAAGCACCCGAGCAGGTCAACCAACTGCTCACCGAGCATCTCACCGCCGTGGAGGCATCATGACCACCGAATGGCGCTACGTCAAAGCCTTCGCAGCACACCTCGCCCGCTGCGGCTTGGTGGAGGGCGAGACGGTGGCCCTGCTCAGCGAATCGCAGAGCCGCGCCGTGTTGGTGGAGACCGCACGGCTGGCCGCGCAGTCGCTCGGCGGCAGGGTGTTCGACGTGGTCGTACCCACTCCCCCGTCCGCTCACGCAGTTCCCATCCGTTCCACCGGCGCGTCACAGGCACTCGCCGGGCACCCTTGCGTCATCGCTGCGCTCGCGCAGAGCGCCCTGGTCGTCGATTGCACGGTCGAGGGCCTGTTGCATGCACCTGAGCTGGGCGCGATCCTCGGAGGCGGTGCACGCGTGCTGATGATCTCCAACGAGCACCCAGAGATCCTCGAGCGCATCGGGTGGGACGTCGACATGCCCCGTCGTGTCGAACTCGGCCACGCCTGGTTGGTCGCCGCTGCCACCATGCGGGTGACAAGTGCCGCCGGTACCGATCTGACGGTGAGGCTCGCCGGAGCGTCATCGGCAGCCTCCACCGGACTCACCAACGGCCCCGGTTCAATCGCCCACTGGCCGGGCGGCTTGGTCGCTGCGTTCCCCGCCGCCCACTCGGTGAACGGCACCATCGTGCTCGCACCAGGCGACACCAACCTGACGTTCAACACGCTCATTCAGGCGCCGATCACGCTGCACATCGTTGACGACTACATCGACACGATCGACGGCGACGGCACCGACGCAATCCTGTTCCGCAGCTACCTCAGCGCGTTCGGCGACAGGGAGAGCTACGCCACCAGCCACGTCGGCTGGGGAATGAACGAGCTGGCCCGCTGGGACTCGTCACAGCTCTACGACCGCCGTGAGACGTGGGGCACCGAGGGTCGCGTGTACGCCGGCAATTTCGTGTACTCCACCGGGGCCAACGAACTGGCCGGTCGTTACACCGCCGGCCACTTCGACCTGCCGATGCGAGAGTGCACGATCACCCTCGACGACCGAGTCGTCGTCACGCAGGGCGTTCTGGCACCCGAGTTGCGTTCGGCTCAAAAGCACTGACTGCCGCCAGCAGCAACGGGGGTACTTGTTTCAGCCCGACGGTAACCGTGGTTACCGATGCGGTAACTGCAGTTACCGGGCTGGGAAATCAACCCCACCTGGTCCTACCCCGCTCCCTCATCGCCCAGCACAGAGTCGAGCAACGCCGGGCCGTCATCGCATGGTCATCGGTGTGCCACGGCTCCCTCATACTCACCGCAAGGCCTCACTCGGCGCTGCAGCACACCTCGAGTTCCATCCCATCGGGATCGCGGAAGAACAGCGACCACTCGTGGCCGAGCCGTTGAATGTCACCGACCTCCTGCGCACCGGCAGCTGCAATGCGTGTCTTCACGACCTCGAGATCAGCGAGCGACGCGACTGCGAATGCGAAGTGGTCGATGGCACCACGCCCACCCTGGCGCCGACGTTCGCCGATGATCTCCTCGGCCGGAACTTCGAAGATGTTGAGCGCCGCGCCACCGCCGATATCGAGAATCTTCATCCACGGGTGGTCGTCACGCTTCGTAATCTCGAAGGTGACAGTCGCTTCGAACGCCTCTTCGTAGAAGCGCACTGTGACGCCCATGTCGCTGCACAGCGTGGCCACGTGATTGAACCCGGTCGTGATGGTCATGATCAGCACCTTTCTGACACGCACTGTCTACCCCATCTCGACCCCGCTGGAGCGCTGGCGAGAGCTGAATACCACGACACGACTACCATCGGCGCATGCGTAGCCGGACCCCGTTTGCCGTCGTGGTCTCGGCAGCAGTAGTAGTGCTGCTGGTGTTCGCAGCGTCGTCGCAACCGGTTCAGTTGTGGATCATTCCGACGGCAGAAACCGGTTCACCGTCGCTCGAGAGCGGTCCACAGAACGTGGTGACTGCGCCGCAGCGGCGGGCAACGGCGGGGCCCGGAGATTCGCAGAGTCTCGATGCATTCCTGAAGAGCCTCGCTGTGGTCGTGCTCGTCGTGTGCGCCGCAGCGCTGATCGCAATGCGTGGTTGGTGGCCGTCCGATTGGTCGTTCGGCGCCGACCGAGCGCGCAGGGGTCGACGGTTTGTTCCGGTACCCGAGGTGGCCGACAGCAATTTGGACATCGATCTCGGCAACGCTCGTGCGGCACTGTCCGTGGGTCGGCCGAGCACCGCGATCATTGCGTGTTGGATTCGACTCGAGGCCGACGTCGCTGCAGCCGGGTGGCCGCGATCAGGCGCCGAGACGTCGGTGGAATACACCGAACGGATCGTCGCGACGGCCTCCGTCGACCCGAATTCGATTGCCGAACTCGCGGCGTTGTATCGCGAGGCCCGCTTCTCGGATCATCTGCTGAACGACACAGATCGAGCGCACGCTATCGATGCGCTCTCACGGGTCGAGAGAGGCCTTCGCTCCGGCGTCCGAGTGCCTTCATGACGAAGTGGAGAGTGCTCGCAACTGCCTCGATATGGCTGGTGTTGTCGGTATCGCTGTGGGCGACCGGCGCGCGTCCGGCGGTGGTCGTGCTCGCAGGCATCGTCGCCGTCGGGGCAGCGCTGGTCGTGTCGGTCATCGACGTCTCCAATGGCATCAGCGACACCGGCTGGCCGAAACTGCGGGAGAACGATCATGCGAAGCAGAGCGACCAATGGGTCGTGGCGCTGCGACATCAGATGATCGGCGCCCGACACACTGGCTCGACCGAGTTGCACGACCGGCTCGTCTCACTGGTCGATGACCACGCGGATCAGAGGCTGACTCCCACACTGCAGGCCCTTTCGACCAGTTCACCGCGGCGACTCGGTTCGCTGCGGTCGCTCGACAAGATCATCACCGACATCGAGGCATTGTGATCGAACATCAATCAGCGACAACTCTCAGCCCGGCGGACACCTCACGACTGGCCAACGAGGTGCTCGACGAGGTCAATACGGCCATCGTCGGCAAGCGCAACGCCCTTGGCCTGTTGTTGTGCGGAGTGCTCGCAGGCGGCCACGTCTTGATCGAGGATCTTCCCGGTTTGGGTAAGACGCTCGCTGCCCGTTCGCTCGCACAGGCCCTCGGGTTGCGGTTCACCCGTGCCCAGTTCACGCCCGATCTACTGCCTGCCGATCTGACCGGCTCGTTCGTGTTCGACCAACGAACGAACGAGTTCGTCTTCCGTCGGGGCCCTTTGTTCACCGGGCTTCTGCTGGCCGACGAGATCAACAGAACGCCACCAAAGACGCAGTCAGCGTTGTTGGAGGCAATGCAGGAACGCCAGATCACGGTCGAAGGCGAAACGTTCCGACTCGAGGCCCCGTTCCATGTCCTCGCGACGGCGAACCCGGTCGAGTACGAGGGCACGTACCCGCTGCCGGAAGCGCAACTCGATCGCTTCCTGCTTCGCATCAGCTTCGGGTACCCGACCCCCGACGAAGAATGGCAGGTACTCGCACGTCGGCTGGACCGTCGGCGCGAGCAACACGACATCGCAACCGTCGTCGATGCCCCAACATTGCTGGCCATGCAGGCCGCGGTCGAAACTGTTGTCGTCGACGATGACGTCAGCCGTTACTGCGTCGACCTCACCATTGCCACGCGGCAGCACGCCCATACCAGCATCGGCGCCTCGCCGCGTGGAGCGCTCGCGCTACTGCTGTGTTCCCGGGCGCATGCAGTCATCGCCGGTCGCGACTATGTCGTGCCCGAGGATGTCAAGGCAGTCGCACGGTCTGTACTGCCTCACAGAATCACGATCAAGCCCGAGCTGTGGATGTCCAACGCCTCCGGCTCGACGGTGACCGAGGAGGTGCTGGCATCGGTGCCAACACCCAGCCCGGGCACGACTCGCCCGAGGTGAACCGCTCCGTGTCAACTCGGGCTGACGGGTGGGGTCCGACGGCTGCCCACGCACGCGCCGTGTGGTGCGGGCTGGTGCTGGCCGGCGCAGCCGTGCTCGGCCACCGACCAGATCTCCTGGTACTCGCAACCCCGTTCGTCAGCGCAGCCGTATGGGCGGCAGTGTTGCGCCCCACGTCACCACCGACGGTGCAGCAGTCGATCGGCCATTCGACGCTGACCGAGGGGGACGCCACCACATGGCACTTCTGCGTCGAGGATCCAAGTCGGCACGCAGAGGACATTGCCGTTCGGCTACGTCCTGCAGAGTGGATCGACATGCAGCCAGATGGTGGCGCGGCAGCTGCCAGCGTTCGTGATGACAGCGAGCACGTGCTCGACATCGGGGTTCGCGCCGCACGGTGGGGTCGGCACCGTGTCGGTCCCGCTCGAGTCGTCGCCTCGAGCGCCTGGGCGGGGTTCCAGTGGGCTTGCGACAGCGGCGCTAATGAGCGAGCGCTGCTTGCGCTGGCGCGAACGACACACTTCGACGCCGCCGCATCATCGGTTCGCCGGCCGGGTTTGATCGGTGTCAACCGTTCGCCTCATCAGAGCTCGGGAACGGAGTTCGCAAGTATCCGTCCGTTCCAGCCCGGCGATCGACTGCGCCGAATCCATTGGAGCCGATCGTTGCGAACCGGCACACTGCACGTCACCACCACCTGGGCCGATCATGACCGACACGTGGTGCTGCTCGTCGAAGGCTTCGACGACATCGGCGCCAGCGGCGGAGTCGACGGGGTCGCATCGAGCCTCGACCTCACATTGCGCGCCGCCGGCTCCATCGCCGACCACTTTCTCGGCGTCGGTGACCGCATCGCCCTCGTCATCATCGACAACCGAGGCGTCCGCCGACTACCGGCGGCCGGCGGTCCACGTCACCTTCGACGCGTCCTACAGGCCCTCTCGACCACGGATCCCTCCGGCCGGTTCAGCGACACCGGACGGGTGCCGAGCGGTGTCACCCCCGGCGCGCTCGTCATCATGCTCTCCACGCTGGCGAAAGCCACATCTCTCGAGCGTGCCGTCACGATGGTGGCTCAGGGGCGATCGGTGGTCGTTGTCGATTGTCTTCCTCCCGACATCACTCGACAGTTCCCCGACGACCAACTCGCCACCATCAGCTGGCGTCTCCGGGTGCTCGAACGCGCCCGCGAGATCCGACGTGCCGGCGAAACAGGGGTAGCAGTCGTCCAATGGCGAGGACCGGGCAGTCTCGATCAGGTCCTTCGACACGTCGAGCGCAACGCTGCGGCGAGGACGGCGCGGCCGTGATGACCCACGACAGAGGTGCGGTATCGACCGCCCGTGACCAGCCCGACATCTCCGCGATCGTGCTGCGCACGCTCATCGTGATTAGCCCGCTCGCGGCAATGGGCTTCACCTGGCTCGCCGCGGATCGAGTACTTCCAAGTGCCGTGGTGTTCGTCGTGCTCTTGTCGGGCGCGTGTGCCGTCCGCCCTGACAGCCACTTCGGAGTGCTCGTCGTGGCAGCCATTACTCTCGAGTGGCTCGCCGTTGTCCACGACCGCACCACGCCATGGTCCATCGGCACCGCGGTCGCCCTCACCATCTTCCACGCCGCGAACGCCGCCGCGACGGTGGCGCCTGCCACTGCGCCATGGACCCACTCAATGCGACGCAGGTGGCTTCGCCGAACCGCCATGCTGACGATCGCGTGCGCCGCGATGTGGACCATCGTCGCGCTCGCCACCACCAGTCGCACCGGCGCAAGTGCGCTGCTCATGACAGCATCGCTGCTCGTACTCGCAGCCGGTGCGCTGTGGGCACGCCAGGGGAACCTTCACCGCCATCAACTGAAGTGACCTTCACGTGGTCTCGCCGCGGGCGTAGGCTCAATCGGGTTATGAGCGATCCCTCCATCGAAGCTGCACACGTAGTGCTCCCCTGCCCAGAGCCGCTCTCGGGCACTCTCAACTTCTTCCTCGGACTCGGCTTCAAGGTGCGCACCATCGTGCCCGCCGACCACCCGCGCATGGCCGTCATGCAGGGCTTCGGCCTCACCATTCGACTCGACTGCAGCAGTGATGCCCCGCCTGCGCACCTGCGCCTGCTCACCACCGAGGAGGCACCACGCACACTCGTCGCGCCCAACGGTTCCGTGATCGAGTTCGTTCCCGCTCACCCCCCGCTCGAGATTCCACCGTTGGTCGAAGAGTTCGTCCTCACTCGCGCCCCCATCAGCGACAGCGAGTTTGGCGAAGGACGCGCCGGCATGAGCTACCGCGATCTGATCCCCAGTCGGCTCGGTGGGCGCTTCATCGCGTCACACATCCTGATCCCTCACGGTGGCCCGGTCGCCGACTACGTCCACTTCCACAACATTCGTTTCCAGATGATCTACTGCTACCGCGGCTGGACCCGAGTGGCATATGAAGACCAGGGCGAGCCGATCTTGCTCCAGGAGGGCGACTGTTTCCTACAGCCGTCCACAATTCGCCACCGCGTTCTGGAGGCGAGCGATCGGCTGCAGGTGATCGAAATCGGTTGCCCGGCCGAGCACGAGACCTGGGGCGACCCCGCGACCACGCTGCCCACCGGCGTCACCCTGCCCGATCGCGGCTACGGCCCTGACGGTCATCGCTTCGTTTTCCACCAGGCCGCTACTGCGACGTGGATGCCGTGGCGTTCGAATGGCTACGAGTTCCGCGACACCGGAATCGGAGCTGCGATGGACGGCGTCGCCGGAGTGAGAGTCGTTCGTCCGTTGGGCTCCCCCACACCCCTGACCACACAGCACGGTGCCGAGTTCGTGTTCCAGTTCGTCCTCGACGGGGGCATCACTCTCCAACGTGGCGACGACGAACCGGTTCGGCTGGGTGAGGGCGATTCGTTCGTGATGCCCGCGCACATGCCGTACACGTTGAGCGAGCCGACTGCGGACCTGCAACTCCTCGACGTCAGCCTGCCGAACCTGGTCTGAGTCAGGCGTCGAGCGGCGCAAAGCCGCAGTCGCCCGCTAGCCACCGCGCCGGAGGTCTATGGATTGACGGTGCGGCTACGGCGCTGTCCGAACAGCAAGAGGCCCACTCCGATCAGCAGGAGCGCGAGCGCCAAGAGTGGCTGCGGGTTCGAGCCGGTGGCCGGCAATCCCAACCCGTTGCCATCGGACACCACCGTCACGGTGAAAGAGACCGATGCCTGGTTGCCGGCGCCGTCGGTCGCGGTGCACGTCACGGTCGACACGCCGACGCTGAACGACGTCCCCGAGGCAGGGCTACACACCACCGTGGGCGGAATACCGGAGTTGTCCGTGGCGGACGGGGCCGGGAACGACACGGCGACAGTGCCGAAACCTTGGACAACTCGCACGACGTCCGCCGGATGCGCAATGACCGGAGCCTCGACGTCGAGGACCTTCACCGTGAACGAGCTGGATACGACAGCCGTGCCCTGTATCGGGCCATCAGCATCGGTCGCGGTGCATGACACCGTGGTTGTCCCGATCGGATAGAACGATCCCGAAGCCGCGGAACAGACCACGACCACTGGGGCAACGCCACCAGTGGTCGTCACCGCCGGATACAGCACGGTCGCACCTGACTGGCCCGGGTCGTTGTTCTGAGTGATGTTGGCGGGCACGGTGATCATCAGCGCCGCCGGATTTGGGGCAAGGTCGTACTGCACCGTGTTGTCGACGACCGTCGCAGCCACGTTGCCGTTGGCCGAAGCGTCAACGGCTACCCCGGCAGCGACCGCAACGATGACTGTCCCGGCAACCGTCATGCCAGCGACCGTGACCGTGTACGTCGTGCCCGAGCCTGTCACCACGGCACTGGTCGGGCCCGCAGTGCCGGAGAGCGTGACGTCACCCGTGACGAAGCCGGTGACCGGTTCGGAGAACTCCACCGTGAACAAGATGGGCGACACCGTCGTCGGATCTGTCTGGCCGGCCGCTTGGTCGATCGTGGCGGTGGGCGCCACCTTGTCGAGCAGCACGCTGTTGTCCGTGCTGGTCGACGCAAGGCTGGCATTGGTACCGTCGCTTGCTGCGGCCGCCGGAATGGTCGCGACCACGGTGCCCGCATTGGTCGCGCCAGTGACCGCCACTGAGACGGTGAAGATCGTCGGCCCGCCGGTGACGGTGGCCGCTTTCGTACCGTTGCTCGTGCCACCGAGCACGACGTCGCCCGCCACGTCGCCAAAGCCGACGACTGGTTCGGAGAACGTCGCGGTGAACACGATCGGCGACACCGATGTCGGGTCGGCCTGCGCGACGCCTTGGTTGATCGTCACCGTCGGTGCAGTGACGTCGACCGGGCTGTCGTTGTCGACGATGAGGATCGTCGCCGAACTGTCGCCGAGCACGCACGGCGGGTCCGATGCGGGATCCAGCGCCAGGTTGACCGTGAACGTCTCGCCACCCTCGACATCGACGTCGTCGGTGATCGTGAATGACTGGGTCGCGGAGGCCACCGACGCGAGAGCAACGGGCGCGCCGGCGATCGCCGTGTAGTCACCCGGCGCCCCAGCCACTGCCGTTCCGTCGACCGTCGTCACGAGAACCACGCAGTTGCGGCCGGCGGGGTTGGTCATCGAAATCGTGGTTTCGTCGGCGGCCGGGCCCTCGGTCACCGTTGCATCCGCGATGGAGATGACGGAAGTCAGCACGGGCGGAGCGTCATCGTTCGTGATCGTCCCGAGACCTGTGGCGTCGTCGATCACCAGTTGGTCGGGATTGGAGAGCGTGACGTTGAACGTCTCGTCGACTTCGACATCCGTGTCGCCATTGACGTCGACCGTGACGGTCTTGGTCACGTCGCCGATGGCGAAGTTCACAGTCGTCGGGCCCACAGCCGCGTAGTCGTTGTTGGCAATCGTGGCAGTGCCATCGGACGTCGCCACCGAGACGGAAGCCGCCACCACGGCAGCCGAGCTGAGCGTGACCGTGAACGTCGCAGCAGTGGTGCCGCTGTCGCCCTCTGTCACTGTCACATCGTTGATCGATACGTCGGGCACACCGTCGTCGTTGAGAATCGTGCCAATGGCTGTGCCATCGTTGATCAGCACGTTCAGGTTCGAGCCGAGGGTGACGTTAAACGTCTCGTTCGACTCGGGAGTCGTATCGCCGTTGATGGTCACGCTCACCGTGGCAGTCGTAGAACCGGCAGCGAACACGACCGGCGCGCCGGTCAACGCGACGTAGTCGCTGTCAGCAACCATCGCGGTGCCGTTCGACGTGTCCACAGTGACCGATTCGTTCCCCTTCGCCGGTGAATCGAGGGAGAGGACGAACGTCATCAGCGAGGTGCCGGCGTTGCCCTCGACCATCGACTTGTCAGCAATTGACACCGTACGGGGCTGGTCGTCGTTCACGATCGCACCAATCCCCGAGGGCGTGTTGATGGTGACGTTGGAGGCACCGGAAAGGTTGAGGGTCAGGGTCTCGTTGACTGCCCCGAGCTCGTCGGTCAGGTCACCATGGACCGTGACGTCGACCGTCTTGGTGGTTTCTCCGAGTGCGAACTGGACAACCTGCCCTGCAATGGCGTCGTAGTCGGTGTCGGCAACGGTTGCGGTGCCATCAGCGGTGGAGACCGTCACTGATTCGTTGCCGTCGGCCGGGCCATCGAGCGTCAGGGTGAACGTGAGATTCGAAGTGCCGCTGTCGCCCTCGACAACGGACGGGTTGTCGACGGAGACCACTCGGGGAGCGTCGTCGTCGTCCACGATCAACACCGTCTTGGTGGGCGCTGACGAGGTGACGAAGTATCCCGCCGGGGCGGGCTGGTTGAGCAGCAGGTTGAACATGAAGGTCTCGTTACCCTCATCCACGTTGTCGGGAAAGACGGTGGTGTTCGGAGGATCCGGCAGCACCTGGTTCAGGATCGGGATGAACTCCTCGTTCTCCGGAATGGTCAGGGTGTTGTTGTAGGTGCCGGCAAAATCGGAGCCGGCCGTGGCGATGCCCGCGACGTCCGGATCGCCGGAGTGCGGATTGACCTCCCACTGAATGGTGAACTCGGGGTGCACGGCCGGCGAAACCACGAGGTTGCCGGCCACAGGGGTGGGTGCCGTCGCCTCGTTGACCACGAGCGTGCTGGGGTCCGCGAAGGAGATGTTGATCTCATCGAGGTCACCCGTGTTGATGTCGAAGCTGTCGAGTCCCAGGCCAATCATGGGAACCTCGATCCCCGTGGGAGGATCGCCGACGTACTGCAGGGGTAGGCCGTTGTTGCCGAGGTCGGAAACGATCGTCCACATCGTGCAATTGTCGGCGACAGCAGGCTGGAGGAAGCTGATCTGGCTGACCGCGTACTGCACCTCGGACATTGTCCCGATACCGGCGAAGAGGCTGGTGTAGGTGGTGGGGTCGTTGGTGGCCAGCATCGTGGTTGTCAGTCCGGGTTGGACCGCGTCGATGCCGTCAAGCAGCGTCGTGATGATCGCCTGGCCCGATGCCGGCAGCTGCGTGAATTGGAAGAAGTCGCGCACGATCGAGCGGATGTCGTTGTTGTTCATCTCGAAAGTGCCGCCGCGGAAGTGAAAGCCGCTCGCGCCCTGGACTGTTGGGGTACCGCAGGCGAGATAGCCGACCAACAGCATCTTGGTGCCGGCCCCGTCCTGCCACGTGCCTTCCGGCGTCGGCGGGTTCGCCTGGCCGCCGTCGACATCCTCGTCGTTGTCGGCATCGGTGACTGTCACTGCCCTGCCCGTGAACGGCGGGGTCAGCCCAGGGTCGAGGGTAGGAATCTTGAGCTCGATGCCCGCCTGCGCCGACTTGTCGCTCGGTGCCGCGACCGTGGGGAATCCGTTGACGTTCAACACCCGAATCTGGATGGTGGCGCTGGCAGACGGGTCGGCATTGCCAGGTTGGACCAGCACGTTCACGTTCTCACCGTTGGAACCCTCGTAGTAGTACCCGGCCTCGGGCGTGTAGACCAGGGTCTTGAGCGCATTGTTGAGGTCGGTGGGCTCGCCGTTGATCGCGAGGTAGTACGAGCCGTTCGCGACCTGGTACGGGTTGTCGATGCGCACCGCTCCGGGCAGCATGTACACGTCCAGCCCGGGGCCGGCCCCATTGGGGATCGTGGTGATGTTTCCCATCTTCAGCCGACCATGGCTGATCGGGCCGATCTGTACACGTGAGCAGTCGTTGATGTCATATGGGTTGGCGGTGAGGTCGCATCCAGCCGAACCGGTGACTGTGTTGACGACGATGCTGCGAAGGTCTTGCGAGATCGGATCAGTGGAGCCGTCGAACTTGAGGGTGCCGACCTGGACGCCAACGAACTCGGCAATGCCGTTCGGAATCGAAACCCCGGCCGGAGCCATGTACAAGCGTGTGGGAATCGTCGTGAAGGTCGCAGCCTCGACACTGCTGGGCGCCAAGGTCACCACCAGTCCGCTCACGACAAGCGCAGCGGCGGCTGCGAGCGGGACGGCCCTCTTGAATCGGCGAACCTTCATGGTGCGAACCTCAGCTCCTGTTGGCGGCTCACGAACCGGAGGGCTAGGGGCGCACCCGTCGACCAACACAGTTCGCTACCCCTTTCGTTAGCAAACTGCCGCGACCGTTGTCAGTCCCACATCAGTCCCAACTTTGTTTGTCCACCCCTCTCACTGAGTGAACGGTCGCAAGCCGTTCGGGTGAATCGAATACGATCGGACGGGCCTAACGTTGGCCCCATGCGTTCGCCGTACACCATGCCAGCTGCCACGCTGCTCGCTGCGCTCCTGTGGTTGTCAGGTTGTGCGGCGGGAAAGAGTGATTCGTCGGCAACTCCAGCCACCTCGGACAGCGCCATCGGCACCGGCTCGATTGAAGCGGCCGGCACCGCAGGCTCGGGCGACACCAACACCGCGACCGAAGGGAGCACGACCAGTACTGGCGACATCGACCAAGGGTTGCAGCCCTACATCGACCTTGCGGTGGGCGATCTGACCCAGCGGCTGACCACCAAGGTCGAGCACATCATCGTCACTTCCGCCACCGTTGTGGTGTGGCCCGATTCGTCGCTCGGCTGCCCGGCGCCCGGCCAGGAGTATGCACAGGTCACCACCGATGGCGCGCTCATACTCCTACAGGTCGATGGCACCGAATACCCCTACCACGCGGGTGGTTCACGGCTGCCGTTCCTCTGCGAGAAGCCAGGGAAATCACTGACAGCGACCGAAACCACCGATCTCTGAAACGTTCGTTCCAATGAGATCGTGCGCCGACCGACCAGCGGCTCGCAACCATTCTGCTCACTCATGCGAACCGAATGATCGAGACCCATAGGTTCAGGCGTCGAGCAGCGCCAAGACCTGGCCCAGCCATTCGATCGAATCCTGCGTGATTGGGTCGACCACCAGCTGCAGGTGAGTAGCGCCGACGGCGGCGAACGCGGAAAGCTGCTCTGCTACCTGCTCAGCCGAGCCGGCCACTGGTGCGATCTTGGACATCGTCGGATCGCCCATGGTGCGACCCGCGCCACCGGGCACACGGACGTAGACGCACGCCGTTGCTTCCACCTCGTCAGGGGCACGACCGGCAGCGATGGTCCGTGCGCGAACATCGGCGATCACAGCTGCCAGACCCTCGGGCGTGTTGCCGAAGAGCGTCCACCACACGTTCCACTGGTCGACATGTGGGAGACCGATGGACAGCATGCGCGGGCTGTTGGAGCCGAGCATCAGCATCGGCCCACCGAGTCGAGATGCCGGCGGGTCGACCACGCACCGGTCGAGCGAGTAGTAGGTGCCCGTATGAGTGACGGTCTCGCCTGCGAGTAGCCGACGAATCAGCCCGAATGCTTCCTCGAAGCGGTCGACACGGTGGTCGTAAGAGATCCCAAAGGCGTTGTACTCGCGCTGGTTCCAACCGGCGCCGACACCGAGGATCAGGCGGCCCCCCGAGATGCCATCCACCGTCGCTGCCATCTTGGCAAGCATCGCCGGCTCGTGAAAGCCCAACGATGCAACCAGCGAACCGATCTGCACACGCGTCGTCGCCGCGGCCAATGCCGCCATCGAGGTGAACACCTCCCACGGCCCGCGCACGGTGCCGTCGGGCAGGTCGTAGAGCAGATGGTCGCCGAGCCAGATGGAGTCGAATCCGACGGTCTCCGCCGCCCGCGCCATCGCGATCAACTCCGGCCATGGCACGAACCGTTCCACTTCCGGAAGCTGGACACCGATCTTGCAGGGGCGCGTCATCTTCCCACCCTATTCAGCAGGAGCACATCGATGACGCACGACGTTCTCGTCAGTCGTCAGGGCCGCGCTCGCACGCTCGTCGTGGTGGTTAGCATCGCCGACATGTCGACGCCCATTGACTCGTCCGTGTACTACCACGGAATCTTCTGGAACTCGTTCGACACAGTGGTCCGACACCTCCATCAGCGGGCGTTCGACAGCGAGCTGGGAAATTGGTGCGAATTTCTCAGGAGGGAGCATGGAGAGCCCTACCCGCGGGCGCTCTCACTCAACTGCGGAACGGGCTGGGTAGAACGTGGGCTCATCGAAGCAGGAGCTGCCGAACACATCGTCGCCATCGACTATCTGGACGATCTGCTGGACTCCGCGCGAACGGCAGCCAGTGGCATGCCAATCAGCTATTTCCAGGCCGACACGAACAGGGCTGACTTTCCACCCGGCCCGTACGACCTTGTCGTGAATCATGCTGCGGGCCACCACATTGCCTATCTCGACAAAGTGTTCCGGCGAGTCCGTGAAGTGATGCAACCGAACGGGTCATTGGTGACCTGGGACTACACCGGGCCGCACAGGAATCAATACTCGACGCGAATCTGGAACGCCGCCCTCGCCGTCAATGAGCGCCTTCCGGAGCACTATCGATCTACCATGCAATACCCGCATCTGCCAACGATGATGGCGGATGACCCGACGGAGGCCATTCACTCGGAGCTCGTCGTCGAGGTCATGTCTCGGTACTTTCGCCACCGACACTACCGACGTCTCGGCGGGCCGATTGCGTACCTACTCCTGACTCACAACGAACGTCTCTACAACGCTGTTCCTGAGGAGCGGGACCCACTCGTCGAAATGATCTTGGCCGCAGACGTGGAGCACACCGACACGTACCCGGCAGACAACCTCTTCACGTTCGCCATCTCCACACCGCGAGCGAACGATGAGCTCGACCCGCTTCAGTTGGAGATTTGGACGCATCAAGAGCAGTCACGCGAACGTGAGACCCAGGCGCACGGAGGGCGCTATTACCTTCCGAGCAGGCTGGAACAGAGTCATTACCTCTCGGCAGTCACCGACCCCGATACTGGCCAGGCACTGATTCAGCCGTATGACGTCGCCCTCCTCGGCCCGGGGTTCGTGGCGAGGGCCGCGGGCCGTCTGGTTCCGATAGCGCTTCCGTTCACGCTTGTGCCACTGAGATTGGTCAAGAGAACCCTGATGGCTGTTCGTAACAGAACCCGTGGTTGGCTTGGCACCACACGAGGCAACAGCGCCTGACCGTCGGAGTCAGGGCATGTCGCCCTCGACCCGAGGGGCGGACGGTGCGCCACGCAGCGCAGCGAGCATCGAGCGGTAGTCGTCGGGAGAGATCTCGCTGCGGGCCAGCCGTTCGGCCAAGATCGCTTCCGCACTGCCGGTCGGTGACGCGACCGCAGCAACAGGTGCCGCTACGACCGCCGGGGTCGAGCCTCGACGAATCACCCTCCAGGTTCCGAAGATCGCAGCCGCCGCGACGACCACCATCACCAGAATCGCGAACAGAGGACGACCACTGCGATCACGATCCATTCCACGCCCCGGGCCTTCTGCCAGCGTCGTGCCCGCAATCAACAGGACTGCCGCCGTGGCGAGAGTTGCCGAGAGAACCAGCTTGCGAGTCATGGTCGTGCTCCATCATCGAGACGGCGAGGTTGCCGCACTCGCAACGTACCGCTCAACAGTGGAATCGATGGTGAGAGATGTCCGTGAAAAGCGTGTGAGCGGTCAGCCCAGGATCGACGTCACAGCCGCCTCGATGAATGGTGCGAGGAACTCGGATGCAGTCGCTGTGATGTGGCTGTTGTCGCGGTACATCAAAACGTTGCCGATCACGACCGGGCAGGCAGTATCGGTGCAGATCCAGTCGCTGGTGGGAATGAAGTCAGCGTCATACTTCTGCGCCACCCCGCGCTCGACGGCCAGCCGGCCAGGCCGCACTGCGTTGTCACGCGACGACATGCACCGGCTCACGTTCGACAGGTTGCCGGCGAGGCAACTGGGGATGTCGTCCTGCGGCGTGGGGCTGTCGCCGAGCAGCAACAAGTGGGTGGTCAGTGGACGCACCTTCGACACGGTGAGGTCGATGCCCTCTTGCCACACCACGTCGGGGTCGCGGCCTGATGCAGAGCCGACCTGCTTGTAGCGGTAGGAGGACATGATCACCAGGTCTGGGTGAATGCCCGCGATCAGATCGATCACGTCGCGGCGCCACACAGCGCAATCGTTTCCGTTGGGGTCCTGAGCGGTAGGTATCTCGGCATCGGGGCAGGCCTTCTTCGTATGAACGATCAGCCGCCAGCCGTTTGCGGACGCGACCTTGTGCAGCGCTGGCATCCATTCGGCCGCGTGCGAATCACCGAAGAGCACGATGGTGGTTGCGCCGTTCGCGTCGCCGTAGATGCACTGCTTGGGCGAGTTGTCGCCGACGTCGAGGATGCACTTGTTGTCGTAGATCGCAGGCAGGTCGTTGCGAGCGCTCTTGAGACTGGGCGACAGGTTGCTGGGCACCTTGCTGGTAGCAACCGCCTCGTGCAGTACCGGCAGGTTGGCGGTGATCAGCGCTGCCAGCGCCGGCGGGTTGTCCTTCGACGCGTCGGCGACGGCGATGCGCTCCTCGGTGGTGGTCGTTGCCGGCATTGAGGAGGTGGACGTGACATTCGGGTCGAGCGTGGCGATGGGGCCGCTGGGGTCGGTGGTGGTTGGCGCACCGGTTGGCGCGATGGTCTCACCGGGTGCCGTGGTCTCGACCACCAGCGTCGGGGCAGCAACCTCGCCTCCGGCGGAGAGTGTCGGCGGGTTGTTGATCAGCAGAGCAGCGCCACCAATACCGATGAGCCCGATCCACGCACCCATCACGAGGCTGCGTAGAGGCATGGCGCCCAGCGAGCGCGAGTGGCGGACAGGATTCTCCACGAAATGGAAGCTCAGGGCCGCCAAGGCGAACGACCCGACCAGCAGTCCGACGCGGGTACCCACGGGCAGCGAGTCGATGCTGCCGTTGGTGCCCCACTTGGCCGCGGCCAACACCAGCATCGGAAAGTGCCACAGATAAATGGCATACGAGCGGGCACCGATCCACTGCAGCGGCTTCGCTTGCAGGATCAACCCCGGCCCGTTGGGCACCATGCCGGCATTGACGACTAGTGCAGTGCCCACAACTGGCAGCAACGCGGCGTAGCCCGGGAAACTGGTCGTGGTGCTGAACACGAGGCTGGCGACGCCGATCATCGCCACGCCCACCCAGCCGAGAACGCCGGCGAGGTGGCGATTGGAGCGCAGAACCTGGCCACCGACCAGGGCCAAGGCAGCACCGGTCAGTAGCTCCCATGCGCGGGTGGGCAGCATGAAGAATGCCCACGGCTGTGAATCGTGGGTCAGCTTGACGCACGCGATGAACGACACCACCCACATGACGCCGATGACGACGCCAAGGGCCTTGCGCGACAACCGAGCGAAACGCACCAGCACGATCAACAGCCCCGGCCACACGAGGTAGAACTGCTCTTCCACCGCCAGCGTCCAGAAGTGCAGCAGGGGCGACTCACGCAACCCCTCGGACAGGTAGTCCGTGCCCACCTTCCAGAAGCGAATGTTGGCGACGAACAGGCAGGCAGCGACTGCGTCACGACCCAGGTCGCCCTGTGACAGGCCGTCCAGCAGGAAGCGACTGCCAACCAGAGTGGCGATGATGACCAACCCCGACGCCGGGAGCAACCGGCGGGCGCGGCGTGCCCAAAAGTTGGAGAGCGAGACGGTCCCGGTGGTGGACAGCTCGCGCAATAGCAGCGCGGTGATCAGGAAGCCGGACAGGACGAAGAAGACGTCAACTCCGATGAAGCCGCCATCGATGATGCCGAACTGACCGTGATACACGAGCACCAGCAACACAGCGAGCGAGCGCAGGCCCTCGATGTCGGGCCGGAACCCTGCGCTGTGGTCAGCGCCCCGCAGAGCGTGCGGTGGGATGGTCGGAGGTTCGGAATAGGTAATGCGGGGGCCGGGATCGCAGCCTGTTTCGTGGCGCGACCACTCGGCCTTCTTGATCCACCAAAGAGTGAACAGCGCGGCAAAAGCGATGCCCACCAGAACGGATTCCACGGGTGCCGACGCTATCGCACGGTGCGCTACCGGCCCCTGATTGCGAACTAATGTCCGCCCATGGCGATGGTCGATCACGAGACGAAATGGCATCTGCGAGGGAACTGGGCGCCCGTGCTCGATGAACTCACCGAGACGCAGCTACATGTCGAGGGCAACATCCCGACCGAGCTGCAGGGCGTGTACCTGCGCACCGGCCCGAACCCCAGCACGGGCCGATCCGACCACTGGTTCTTCGGCGACGGAATGGTGCACGGGGTGCGGCTGGCCGGCGGGAAGGCTGAGTGGTATCGCAATCGGTTCATCGAGACGCCCAACATCAGCGACCCGCTGACCAATCCGATGGATGGGATGGGCGACCTCAGCCGTGGCACGGGTAACACCAGCGTGCACGTGCACAACAAGGAGATTCTGTGCCTGGAGGAAGGGCATTGGCCGTGGCGCATCGACAACGAACTCAACACCGTCGGCGTGCAGAACTACGGCGGCTTGCTCACCTGCGGCATGACGGCGCACCCCAAGATCTGCCCGGTCACCGGCGAGCTACTGGCGTTCAGCTATCTCAACCCCGGGCCGGAGCCGCTGCGCTACGTCCGCGTCGGCGCCGACGGTGTGCTGCAGCAGTTGGAGAGCATTGCGCTGCCCAAGATCGTGATGATGCACGACTTCAACGTCACCCGCAACTACGTGATCTTCATGGACCTGCCCGTCTGCTTCGACCTGTCTGCGCTGGCCTCCGGCTTGCCCTTCAAGTTCAACCGCGACAACGGCGCTCGCCTGGGCGTGATGCCCCGCAACGGCAGCAACGCCGACATCCGTTGGTTCGAGATCGACCCGTGTTATGTGTTCCACCCGGTCAACGCACACGAGGTGGGTGACACGATCGTGTTGCACGTGTCGCGTATGAACGAGGCGTTCGGCAGTAGCAATGACGACTACGCCGAAGTCGGTCGACTGACAAAGTGGACCGTCGATCTGGTTGCCGGAACAGTGTCCGAGGAGGAGATCGATTCGCGGGCCGGCGACTTCGGACGCATCGACGATCGGCTCATCGGGCTTGATGCCAAGTACGCATACCTGATGGCGCTGGCCGGCGAGGGCAACAGCGAAGAGCCTGTCTACGGCTCGTCGCTGTACAAGTACGACCTGCGCGGCGGGGCATGCATCGAGCACCACCTCGGCGAAGGCGTACGGGGCGCAGAGCCCGTGTTCGTGCCCGCGTCGGCCAGCGCTGGGGAAGATGAAGGCTGGGTGCTCAGCCTGGCGCACGACACGACCAGCGACCAATCGAAACTCTTGATCATCGATGCCCAGCGTTTCAACGCCCCACCCGTCGCAGTCATCCACCTCCCCCGCCGCGTGCCCTACGGAGCACACGGCAACTGGGTTCCCGACGCGGCTGTCGCTGACTAGCCCGAAGGATTACCGTTGGTGACATGACGAACGAACCCGACCCCAAGCGCAGCGAAGATCACAAGTTTCCGATCATGGAACTCTTCAACGCCGAAGACGCCATCGAGAACCCGGGAAAGCCCCTCGAGGAAATCGACACCACCAGCGATGCCGATGCCCCGGCACCCTGAGCAATTGCGCCAGCACAGCTATTGGTTGATGATCCCCCGAAACTTCATGGTGCGAACCCGTGGTCGTGTGTCAGTCCCACATCAGTCCCAACCTGTGTTCTACCCCGTCACTGCGCGCATGATCGAAAGTGGTTCGGGCAACTCGGAGTAGGTTCGCACGGATGAGGATCTTTTTGGCAGGGGCAACTGGGGTTCTGGGTAGCCGCCTGACGCGGCTGTTGATAGCCGACGGCCACTCGGTTGTCGGCATCACGCGTTCACGCGCACGGGTAGATGCGCTCTCCACGATGGGGGCCGAGGCGATGGTCTGTGACGTGTTCGATGCAGCCGCTCTCTCGGACGCCGTCGTTGCGGCAGCACCCGACGTTGTCATGCATCAATTGACCGACCTGCCTGACGCAGCCGCCGACCTTGATGCCGCCGCCGGTGCCGCAAACGCCCGAATCCGACGGCAAGGCACCCACAACCTGTTGGCCGCCGCTATTGCCGCCGGCGTGACGCGAGTGTTCGCACAGAGCGTGGCGTGGCCGTTGGAAGGCGATAGCGCTGCCGCCGTTGCCGACCTCGAGCGAATGGTCACCGATGCCCGAGGGGTTGTACTTCGCTACGGCAGGTTCTATGGCCCGGGCACCTACCACCCCGACTCGCTTCCCGACATCCCACGCGTGCACATCGACACAGCCGCCGCGCTGACGGTGGCGGCGCTGGCCACCACCTCGCACCTCCTCACCATCGTCGACGACTGAACGATGACTTCCAGCAACGGTTCGGTAGTGGATCGGTATTTGCGACGTATCAACATCGAGCCCGATGGCCGGTCGGCCGCCGAGCTGGCGAGATTGGTTACCGCGGCGATGGCGACCGTCCCGTACGAGACCATATGGATACATTCAGGGCAGTCATGGTCGACAGACCCTGCACTGGCCCTGGCACGGATCGCCAGAGACAGTCGTGGCGGGTACTGTTTCCAGCTCAACGGCGCCCTGGCGCTGGTACTCGAACACCTCGGCTATCACGTGCAACGCCACGTCGGTGGGGTCTACAGCGGCGACGAGTCGCCTGAGCGGGCAATGACCAATCATCTCGTGCTGACAGTCGCCGACATGCCCGCGGATGACAACCCGGCAGGCCGCTGGTACGTCGACACAGGCCTGGGCGACGGCCCCACCCGGCCGCTCGCGCTGTTGGACCAAGTCGTCGGCGATGGCGCCTACTGCTACGGCTTGCGCGCAACTACCGACGGTGTGGGCGAGTGGACGCTGACCCACGACCCCAAGGGTTCGTTCGGAGCGATGACATTCAGCCTGGCACCGGCCGAGACGACAGCATTCGATGACCGCCACACCATCTTGTCCACCTCACCGGATTCGGGTTTCGTGAAGGTGGTCACCGCCCAGATCAAGGTGCCAGAGCAAGCGACGATCCTGCGCGGCTGCCTGCTCACGAAGGTCAGGAGTTCTGGAAGTGTCGTTTCCGTCCACGAGCGTCGGACCGACTGGTTCGAGATGTTGGATGCAGAATTCGGTTTGACGCTGATCGATCTCGATGGGTCATCACTGGATCGGCTGTGGGAACGCGTGGCGCAGGCTCACGAAGCCTGGAAGCGCTCGCAGCCCTAGTCGCGCAGGTCCCCGTCCCCATGAATTGATGTGGGGAAACGTCGAGCATGTTCGTAACAGTCGGGCGAGTACGTCAAACTTTTCGGACCGCTCGTCGTCGCGATGGGCCTCACTCAGCCTCAGCGACGGGACGTTTCGACGGCGAAGCAATTCGTCGTGATCAGCGAGTTCAGCGACATCAGAAGTCAATCGGCATCGCGTCTGCCCGATTCCGCCAACACACGTGCGGCGACCACCGCGCTAGAGCGACATCTCCGGTACCTCGCAGCACTCCTGCGATCACGGCGCCGGTGTTACGCGGTTGCGGCTCGATGAGCCTCCCGGGTCTCCATCCGTAGGCGTCCTCGATCACTCACGTCCAGGCCCGCGGCGATCGCCCAGGCCCGCACCTCGGCCGTCGTCGGTTCGGGTGCCGGCACCGGGCCACCGGTCGGCAGCGCATCGACGCGCGCTGTGCCGACTGCGTCGTTGGCTCGGTGCTCGACCGCCGCACCAAAGAACCGATACGTCCACTCCTGAGCGAACTGGCGCGTTTCGGCGAACACGATCGGCACCGTCGGGTACCTCACCGCCGCCTCCGCGATCTGCTCCGCCACCGAGGCCGGGCGAACGCGAGTGAGCTTGAACAACGACGAATACCGATCATCGACCACCACAGCAGCATGAGCAACGTCGGCCATCGCAGCGAGCAAGGTCCACAGCTTTCCACCGACGATCGTCGACACGAGATCCTCGACGCTCTTGCGTTCGACGACCGCCACGACCTCACCATCCGCTTCGACGGCGTAATCCCCAACCGGCAACGCCCGTTTCGAAGTCGTCGCCTGCTGGCCGGAGAACTTCCAGGCGTACCGCTCACGCGTGTCCACCACGATGTCGATGCGACGACCCGACGCACGAGCCGTCGGCACCGCAACATTTGGCCGAGCCTGCTTGCGGGTTCGCGCCGACTGCCAGAACACCACCTCGCGGCCCCGAGCCGTCGTGAACACGAACTGCGACCTGTTCTCCCGCGCCCGATCGAGCACGAGATCGATGGCGACACCGCGACGCACACAGGAGGTCACCGGCACACGCTCCACGATCTCGAGTTCCTCGAGGTCTGGCCACTCGGTCGCAGGATGACAGAACACCTTCGCCGTACGGGGCCACGTGTCCTTCACCTTCAGGACGACCGGACGAGATCCCAGCGGCAAGCGCACCAGAAACGGCAGCGTCGACGCTGGGTCAGGATTCCGGGCGATGACGAACTCCACGTCCCAACCGTAGATCGGCGAGCGAGGCGCCGCGGCCTCCGGACTCTATTCACTGTGGCGATCGGCAACGCAGACATGCACGGCAAGAACGTGTCCTTGGCGTTCAACGACGACAACAGCGTGTCCCTGTCACCCATCTATGACGCCATGTCCACCCGTCTCTACGAGACGACCGCGGACGGCGGGGTTGTCGATCGCTCGCTCGGCATGCGAATCGCCAACCGCACCCTCATCGACGACGTAACGTTCGGCGACCTTGTCGACGAAGGCGCTCGTGGGGCATGACCGAACGAGTCGCAACACGCACCGTCTCAGCAGCAGCCGAGGCGATCCGCGCTGCGCTCGACGCAGTTGATCCCGTAGTCCCCGACCTACGCTCGCTGATCGCCAACCGACTCGACCAGTTGACACCCAGCCCGTAGCCCTCACCAAACAACCCGAGTCCCTACCGAAGCCAAGTGATTCATGGGCCATCAATTCCAGGTGGCGATCAACGGCGCTCCGCTGCTCACCGTCGGCCTCGGCGAGGTGGGACCTCGAGAAGCGCACCGGCCACTGGCGGCTCGGCCACGATTACGGTGGAGCCGTCGCGCTCCGGGGCCGTCGCTCGGAGGCAGCCGCAAATCTGAAAGAGGTGAACTGATGCAGCATGCTCGCCGAGCAGGTCGCCGTCCTTCTGCGCACGATGGACACCGACGCCATCTGGAACGCCGAGATCGGACTGCGGGAAAGCGAACGGCCGCCCTTGCGGGCGGCCGGTACAACTATTGACGTGTCGAAGGGGGGACTGGTACTCGAACCCCACCCCTGTCCGCATGGCTTGACCTGGGCAAACGCGGAGCAGCGTGACGAGCAATGTCGCCGACTGGGCTCGCCAAGGGCGAGCACACGCGCTCCCCGGTTGAGCGGACTTTGGGCCGACTCTCTCCTTGCCGAATCCTGACGACCGCGTCACACATCCGCAGATTCAGCGTCCAGTCACTTAGAAACGGCGGAGCGGAGACGTACATGATCGGATTCGAGTGGGGCGTAGCGGTAGGAGTCGGAGCAAGCGTTCTCTCGACCCTCGCGAGCGTGGTTGCGGTGTGGATCGGCTACAAGGCAACCCGAATGGCCAGGGATGGGCTGCAGTTGGCCGCTACCGGAATCACCCTTCAAAGTCGGGAGCATCGCCGCATTTCAGCCGAGCCGTTCCTTGACGCCCTCGGGCAGTTCGGCCTCGCCACGCAAGGCCCTCGGGTGGCTGACCGAGTGCGCGCAGGCGCTGGCTCAAGTGAGCCCGACACTGAGACACAGCAGGCATTCCAACAGCTGTGGACTCAACGCACACTGCTGACAGCGATGCTGACGATCGACGCTGAGGAGTCCGCTCTATCGCAAGCTGTCGACCTTCGCATTTGGGGTGCCGAGATGACTGCCAAGGTCATCCTCGATCGGTCCGACCATCAAGACCCCGGCCCGCTGCAAGCGTCCCCCATCGAATATGTGCTGGCACTCATCGCCCAACACTGCGAGGACGACGATCCGGTCGCCCAGGTCGCTGTCGACGACTGGGTTGCGAGCATGCGAGCGGAGCTGATCGAGATGGGAAAGGCCGGCGGGCGAACCTGGACCCTGTGGACATCCGCGCCCCCGGACTGGCAGATCTTCGACGTAGCGATCAACCTCTTGATGCCGATTTCGGTCCATGTGATGAACGCCGTCGCGGCGTTCGTGAAGCAACCGGCGGCTCCGGCCGCAAGCGGTCCTTCTCACACCGCACAATTCTCTGACTCCACGCCAACGGGACCCTGAGACTGCAAACCTTCTCTCGTGTCCGGGTCGGGTCCGTCAAGGTTCCATGCCACCTGTGGCCGCAGCCGGGTTCCCGATCAGAGGTCACAGCCAGGGCCAGGTCGCTCGCGCAGTCAAGGAGCTCTCTCCGCAGCTTCTCCTTCACCGCCACTACCACGTCAGTTACGGCAGCCAGCAGGATGCGACGCGAGTCGTGGGGTTAGCGTCCGAGGAGCAGGCGGGCAAATCCGGAGCGTCATGGCACGCCTTGCAACTGCCGTCGCCGGTGGTGTCCGGCACCGCCTTCCCTCCGCAGGAGCACGAACACAGGTGGCAAGGCACCCACGGCCCTCGGGTCTGTCGCCCTGGCTGACAACATCTAAGGTGCCTCGGTATGACGGGACCGCGATGACCGAGGTGAATTCGGTGGCAGATTTTCTCGCCTATCTAGGGGAGGAAGCCACGCCGGGGCTGGACCACTGGTACCGCGGTCATGCGTCTGAAGGCTGGGGCCTCTCGGCGAGCATCTTTCGGTCGTTGTCGCGCGTCTCCAATGAGACGCTTCTGCTGAAGCGATTCATTCAGGAGGCACGACGTCACGTTGACGAGCTGCCCACGCGCAAATGGGATTGGGTGTTTCTCGCCCAGCACCACGGAGTTCCGACTCGGCTGCTCGACTGGTCGGAGGGTCCGCTGGTTGGACTCTTCTTCGCGGCGCAAGATCACCTTGACATCGCGGGCGATGACCAATCCGCACGGCCGGGTCGTCTGTGGATGCTCAGGCCGACTGCTATGAACGCCGCCGTGGGTTTCAGATACTCGGGCCGCGACCTACCGATGTTCGACGTGAACACCGAGCTGGAGAGCTACAACCCGTTCGATGGAACAGAACATCAACTTAAGCCGGTGGCCGCGTTGGCGGCACGGAACTTCAGTCGGATCTCTGCTCAGTGGGGCACCTTCACGGTGTCCAACGTTGATCAGCCGCTCGACCTCCTAGCGGATAGCGACACGTTCCTCAGTCACGTGGACATACCCGTCGCGTCCAAGTCGGAGATCCGACAGCAACTCGCTCAACTGGGCTTGGAGGATCGCACTATCTATCCCGATTTGTTCAGGCTCGGCCAGCGGATCACCGAGGTGTACACATGAAGTCGCCGATCACCTTCCGCCAGCAGTCGATCACGATCGAATCTCTTCGGTCCCTCAAGATGTCTTTGTTGCTCGAACCGCACTATCAACGACAGGGAGATGTCTGGTCTCGGGGACGACGTCGCCTGCTCATCGACAGCATTCTGAACGGCTTTATTGTGCCGCCGATGTATTGGCACTCGCTGGAGCCGTCGTCGGAGTACTTCGATGGCACATTGCGTTACGCCGTGGTCGATGGTCGGCAGCGGCTTGAAGCGATTTTCGCGTTTCTTGATGGTGACCTGGCACTCGGCAAGGACAATGCGTTGCTGGCTGATCCTCGTCTGGAACTTGATGGGCTCACGATCGACGGCCTCCGCGAGAAGGAGTCTTGGCTCTACGCGTCTCTAATGAGGTCGACCGTTGAGGTCGTCTTTATCGAGACCGCCGAGGTGGACCTGATTGAGGAGCTCTTTAGCCGCCTCAATGACGGCGTGCCACTATCTGCAGCCGAGAAGCGCAACCGAGGCGTCGTGCTTGCCCCACTCGTCCGGGGATTCACTGAGAATCAGCCGTTCTTCACAGATCGGCTTCCGTTTGGCAACAATCGCTATCGCCACTACGACTTGCTTGCAAAGTTCATGCGGATTGCGGATCGCGGCCTACAGGAGGGGCGGATTCCGGATGTGCGCAAGGTCGACCTCGATCGCCTCTTTGAGCGGCTGCGCGAACGCGAGGCGGATGACCAAGCTGTTGCGCGTGACGAGGTCCAAACTCTTCTCGACTCGGTCGCAGCGAACCTCGATCGCCTATCGGTCACCTTTCGAACAAGAGACCGGCACCTCTCCTCGGTGGGAATGGTGACCGTGTATTACGCCATCGCCCAGTACCTCGAAGACGGCGGGCATGCTCCCCTGACGTCACAGGAAGTAGAGCATTTCGAGGGTCTAAGGCAGTCGGTGAAGGGCAAAGACGATGATCAACTCACGTCAGTGGAAGTCCAGGTTGTGGACTTTGCGAGATACTCCCAGGGGACGACTTCGGGCTCCTACTTGTCCGCAAGAATGAGAATATTCCTGAGTGTGGAGCGGGGACTGGATGTCGCCTGATGGGGTCGAGCGCTGTTCGAAGCCGCGGCTGACCGGCGGCACCGGCCTGCACGTAGCTGAGACGAGGTGAAAGTTTGACGACCCTTAAACTCACCAGAAGCCAGCTTGAGAGTGCGCTACTCGCGGCGGCGAACGCGCTCCGAGGCCCGGTGGACCCCGCTGACTTCAAGACCTACGTCTTCCCGGTTCTCTTTTTCAAGTGGATCTCAGACAACTGGGACTACCAGCACGCGGCCGCCGTTGCCGAGTGGGGTGACGAGCTAACGGAGGAAATCGAGGACGCTGACTTCCAGCCGTTCGTGATCCCGGAAGGTTGTCACTGGGGAGACGTTCACAACACCTCGTTCCACATCGGCCCGAAGCTCAACATGATTTTGCAACGCGTCCAGCAAGCGAACCCATCGCTGGCTGGCGTGTTCGGCGATGCGAACTGGGGCAACAAGGAACGCCTACCTGAGCCAGCGCTTGTTGCACTCCTCGACGCCTTTCATTCGATCACGCTCGACCCAGCGAGCGTCGACGGCGACATGCTCGGTGCCGCGTATGAGTACCTGCTTCGTGAGTTCGCCGAGGCGTCGGGCAAGAAGGCTGGCGAGTTCTTCACGCCTCGACATGTGGTCCACCTCCTCGTCAAGATCCTCGACCCGCAGCCCGGCGAGGAAGTGGTCGATCCGGCGTGCGGTTCGGGTGGAATGCTGGTCGAGACGGTGAACGCCGTGCGAAAAGCCGGAGGCAACCCAGACACTCTCCGACTGCACGGCCAAGAGATCAACCTGACCACTTCGGCCATTGCTCAGATGAACCTCTACCTACACGGTCTAGAGGACTTTCAGATTCGCCGCGGCGACACGTTTCGTGACCCGAAGTTCGTCGAACGCGGAAAGCTCAAACAGTTCGACGTTGTAATCGCAAACCCGCCGTTCAGCCTTCAAAACTGGGGGGCGACCGATTGGGCGAATGATCGGTTCGGGCGTGTCATCTGCGGCGTGCCCCCGGCCAAGAATGCCGACTTCGCATGGATCCAACACATGGTCGCTTCTATGAAGGAGGACACAGGGCGCGTGGGTGTCGTCATGCCGCACGGCGTGCTCTTCCGAGGCAGCAAAGAAGGCGAGATCCGCCGGTGCCTTCTAGAAAAGGATCTGCTTGAAGCTGTCATCGGACTGCCTAGCAACCTGTTCTACTCAACCACAATCCCGGTGAGCCTCCTGATCTTTCGCAAGTCCAAGATCGACGAGCGGAAGGGCAACGTGCTGTTCATCGATGCGTCAGCACGCTTCAAGCCGGCAACTAATCAGAACATCATGTCCGACACGGACATCGACTCGGTCTACTCGGCATACACCTTGGGTGAAGTCATCGACGGCACCGAAGGACTCCACCTGCGCTTAGTGGCTATGGAGGAGATCGCTTCTAACGGGTTCGATCTGAATATTGGGCGCTACATCAAGGTCGACGTTGTGGGCGAGGTGGACGTCGAAGCCGCCCTTGCCGCGTACTACGACGCTCGCCAAGCCTTGCGGTCAGCAGAGCGCGAACTCGACACCAGGTTGAAGGCGGCCGGCTTCGATGCGTAAAGGATGGCGGCGCGTCCAGATGGCAGACGCCTTGGCACTCGAAGTTTGTCGTGAGCGTCTCGTAGATGGACAGCAATACCCAATAATTGGCGTTTTGGCTTACGGTCGCGGGTTGCTCCGACGCGACCCAGTCTCAATCGACTCAACCAGCTATCGCGACCTGAACCGGGTGCTGCCGGACAGGTTGATTTTCAGCAAGCTGAAAGCATTCGAAGGAGCCATCGCGGTGACACCGATCGACTTGCCTACCTCATACGCCTCGAACGAGTTTCCAACCTTTCGCTGCACAGAGCAAATCCTTCCCAGCTACCTGCGGCTGGTAACGCGTCAACCAGCGATGTGGGAGTCGATGTCATCTCTATCGAAGGGCATCGGAGGCCGCAGAGAACGCCTGCACCCAACCGACTTTCTTGCATTGCCGCTCCTACTGCCACCGCTCGACGAGCAGCACCGAATTGTCGACTTGGCGGCGGCACTGGACGACGTTCACGACGCTTCCGAGAGTGCAATCCACACCCTGCGAAACAGCTACCTAACATTACTGAAGGCAGAGTTCTCAGCCGTTGCACGGACCGCCCCCTTCGTACCTTTGTCTTCGGTGTCTACCGCACGACTCGGCAAGATGTTGAACAAGGCGATGAAAACAGGAACGGGCGAGTATCCATATGTACGCAACGCGAACGTGCAATGGGATCGGATAGACCTGCGAGAACTCCACACGATGTTCTTCACCGAAGCCGAACGCAAGGAGTTCTCCCTGCGGCGAGGCGATGTACTCGTTTGCGAAGGCGGTGAGGCCGGGCGAACAGCCGTCATGGACGCGGACGTTGATGGTGTGTTCTTCCAGAAAGCGATTCATCGCGTGCGGTGCAGCCCGTCGCTCCTCCCCCGGTACCTGATGCACTTCATGCGCTACTCGGCCTCGTCGGGAGGACTTGCAGACCTGAGTTCAAGTCTGACCATCTCCCACCTGACTGGCGAGAAGTTGCGCACCCTAGCTATCCCTGTGCCAGACATCACGGTGCAAGGCGAGTTGGTGTCACTTCTCGACTCACTGTGCGAGACAGTCCGGCTCACTGAGGCCCATCAAAGGCAATCCGATCGAGTTCGGTCGCATGTGGTGGCCGCTCTTCTTTCCGGAGAGCACGAGATCTCCGCCACCTACGACGAGATGTTGAAGGTGGTGGCATGACGGGCCTTGGCGAACTAAACAGCGTTCAGGCCCCGATTGCTGACGCACTGGTAGACGCGGGTTGGACGTTTGTTCCGGGCGAGGCGCTTGACAGGACGTTTGAGCAACCGTTCGTGGAGGCGGAGGTCGTCGCTGCGCTGATTCGGTTGAATCCGGAGATTGCAGCTGACCCGTCACGGGTCGACGAGATCTTGCCTCTGCTTAGGATGCTGCCGTTGGCGTCATGGAATGACGGCTTGGTTGCGACGAACCAGAGGTTCGCTTCGTGGCTGAACGGCTCTGAGAGCCATGAGTACATCGGTACGAATGGCCCAGCTGGCGTGAAGCTGATCGACTTCGACGACTTCTCCAACAACCGCTTCGTCGTGTCGACCGAGGTGACGTTTGGCCCGCCATCGGGACGGGCTCGTTTCGATGTGGTCTTGTGGGTGAATGGCTTTCCGCTGGTTGTCGGAGAGTTGAAGACGCCGTCGAGCCAGTTGATCTCCTGGGTCAAGGCGGCGTCGGAGATCGTTGACGTCTACCAGCCCCGACACCCAGACTTCTTCGTCCCGAACGTGGTGTGCTTCGCGTCCGAGGGCAAAGAGTTCATGTACGCAGCCGTCGGCAACCCGGTCCAGAGTTGGGAGCAGTGGGGCAAGACGACCGAGTCGCCGAAGCTCGCTGATGTTCTCACTTCCGTGCGATCGATGCTCACACCCGCGGTGGTGCTCGACCTTCTCCGCAATTTCACTTTGTACGAGGCGCCCAAGACGAACGACGATGACGGTCGGCTTCACAAGATCATCGCCCGGTACACGCAGTACGAAGCGGTCAACCTGATCTGCGAGCGGGCGGTTGACCCAGAGCGCAAAGGCGGACTGATCTATCACACGCAGGGCTCAGGCAAGACCCTTGCGATGGTCTTCGCTGCGGGCAAGATGCTGCGCGACCCACGGCTCAATCTTCCGACCGTGGTGCTTATTGCTGACCGCGTGAGCTTGGTGCGCCAGACGTGGGACCAGTTCCGAACTACGAATATGCCGCGGCTCGTGGTGCCGAGCACGGCAAACGAGTTCAAGCAGTTGTTGAGGTCGGACAGGCGTGGAATCATCTTCTCGACTGTTCACAAGTTCGCCGGCGCACAGGGCGAGCTGAATGCCCGCGACAACATCATCGTGTTGGTTGACGAAGCTCATCGAACGCAGGAGGGCGGGCTCGGGTTGGCGATGCGCGCTGCTCTGCCGAATGCCACGTTCGTCGGATTCTCCGGTACGCCCATTGCCGGACTCGATCGCAACACGTTCCGCACGTTCGGTGACGTGTCCGACCCCGGGTACGCGCTTCACTCATACGACTCGGATCAGTCGATCGCCGACGGTATGACTGTGCCGGTCCATGTCGCTCCGCGGCTCGTGACATTCAACTTGGACCGCGAGTCGCTCGACACGGCCTTCGAAGCATTGCGCGATGAAGAGGACCTGGACGAGGAGCAGGCTGAGGTGCTCACTCGTCGAGTGTCTAAGAAGTCGACGTTCTTCTCGAACCCAGAGCGAATCCGCGCGGTGTGCGCCGACATCATCGAGCACTTCTACGCCACGGTCGATCCGCTCGGCATGAAGGCCCAGATCGTGGTCATCGACCGCGAGGCGTGCGCCGACTACTTCGACCAGCTCACTGCGCAGCTTGCCGCAATGGACATCGGCGACGAGGTGGCGGTAGTGATTTCCGTGACCTCTTCCAAGGACGAGGACCCTCGGCTGGTTCGCTTCCGGTTGAGCGAATCAGAGGAAGAAGCACTGCTCAAACGTTTCCGCACCTTTAGCGATCCATTGAAGTTCCTGATTGTCACCTCCAAGCTGGGCACCGGATTCGATGCGCCGATCGAGGGTGTGCTGTATCTCGACAAGCCGCTGAAGGAACACACTCTCTTCCAAACGATCACCCGCACAAACCGGCGGTGGCAGAATCCGGCGACCAAGCAAGACAAGCGGTACGGACTGGTCGTTGATTACGTCGGCCTTGGCGGCGGGTTTGCACGAGCAATGGCGCCGGCGAACCCCGATCAGAAACAGCGTGACATCGACATCGATGGCCTGGTCGACATGTTCGAATCCGAGATCGGCGTCGCGATGGTGCGGTTTGCGGGGATCGACCATGAGCGAGTCACCAGCGCCACCCTCCTGAACTCTCAGGAACGATTCAGTGGCGAGAAGGATCTAGCTGCATTCTTTGCGCAGTTCAAACTCCTCGAAGGAGTGTGGGAGTCGACCTGGCCCCACGATCGTCTTCTCCCCTGGAAGTCGGCGTACAGATTTCTGTCGCAGGTCTACGCAACACTCGCTCCGTCCAGCGGTAACGCCGACCTGTCTTGGCAGCGTCTGGGGGCCAAGACGCTCGACCTTGTTCATTCGTACATGAGCGACATTCGCATCGAGACCCGGGCAACAGTCATTGTGGCCGATGCGAACACAATTCAACGGCTCATCGACGATGGCTTCGGGCGGGAACTGATCGACGTTAAGCATCAGAGCGCTGCCGACATCGTGGACTCGATCGCCGCCCGGCTGAAGAAGCGACTTGAAGGGGCGAACGGCGACCACGCGATCTTTGTCTCGCTCGCCGAGCGGTTGGAGCGTCTACGCGAGCAGACTCTTACAGCGGCTGAGCAGTCGTTCGAGTGGCTTCGCGATGCCTTCGAGCTGGCACGAGATGTGACTACCGCTGAACGAGCTGAAGACGAGGGCGGAGTGGATGGGCTGTCGATGCTGCCCGACCCCCGTCTCGGCGCGCTCACGCAAATCTTCGATGAGTTTGCGCCCCCCGACACCCCAGCGATGGTTGGACGGGTGGTTGCCGACATCGACGCGATCGTCAAGGAGGTCCGGTTCGATGGTTGGGCTGCGACGCAGAAGGGTGACCGGGCTGTCCGCCGCGCCGTGCGCAGCGTGCTGCGGAAGTACCAGCTACACACCCACCCTGAGCTGTTCGACCGGGCTTATGAATACATCGCGGTTCACTACTAGTCGGTCCCACTGTGGCGATCAGGCGGCGCCCCCACGACTCTGATACCGACGTCCTGCGGCCCTATTCCCTCCGACGGGAACGCCGATGGCGGCGCGCTGCCTTCGCCGCCGCACGTCTCGGCACCACGCTCCTGGTCATTGCCAAACGATCCCGTGTCGCCTGTGCTCCGACTGGATCGAGTTCGACGTCGCCCGCCACGCTGCAGATCGTGATTTCCCAAGGCCGTCGCCCGTTGATGCACGGGGTAAGCACAAGTGCGAGCGTCGTCTCACAGTTCTCCGCGCCAGCGTCTTCTCGGAGGTCGTGGTGCCGGACAACCACCCAATTTCGCAAGTAAACGTTGAAGCCGTCGAACTGGCTGGAGCAAGCCCCAAACAACAACTGCGTGCCATCGGCGGTTCCCCGGATCGTGCGAGTCAGCCACTTGACGCCGCCGCCGACGTCCTTGCTGACCTCGGTGATGCTGTCGAGAAGAAACCGAGCGACGGTGGACCGCATCGACACGGGCAAAGCATCGAGATGCGCCAGGACGACGAGCCGGGGTTCACCGGCCAACTCTGGGTCGGACAGCATCGTGACGGCAACTTCGTCGAGCAGCATTCGGTAGAAGGCTTGAGCACTTGCGTCGTCCTCCATCGCCGGCGTCAGCGACAGGATCGGTGCGTGGTATTTGACTGCTCCCTTCATGAGCAGGCGAGGATCGACGGTGCTTTCCGGTTCGAGGCTGGACATATAGGCGATCTGTCCGAAGCGTACCCACTCGCTGCCAAGCGCGACGCCCTCTAACTGCACGACATACCGGAGGTAGCGAACGACAGCAAAAGTCGAGCGCAGGTGGTTGAACAGGAAATCCCAGTCCGACTTGAGCAGAACGATCGCCGGGTCTTTTGACGTCGAATTCGCGATCGGTTCGTCGGGGGGGTTGTCGTGGTCAATGATGATCACACAGAGCCATTGGTACCGATCAGCGAGAATCTCGTACGGCACGCCTCGCAAACTCGTCATCGTCTTTGGCGAAGAACGAAGCGTGCGCAACGTCCCTGATGCCTGGCGAGTGGCGTCGCGAGCTGCGGTCTCGATCCAGGTGCGTTCCCGGTCGACGTTGTCGCCCGGCGACGTGCGGCACTTGGTTTGCAACACGACGCCATAGGGTCCGCAAAGGATGATGCCGTCGCTGACCTCACGTCGGCCAGAACTGGTTTGATGCTCTCCGGGCGCAAACACGAAGTCAGGCAGACCCCACCCCGCCCCGATGTGACGCACCGACAACTCGGCCGCAACGCCCGGATCGAGACCGCCCGGGATTCTCTCTGGGCCAGACATCGGGCGCTCGAAAACGCCTTGCTCCGTTTCGATGACGACGAGACCCTGGACCCCCGACGAGACGTCAGGCGGCCGCGCAGGGCGCCAGGAGGGGCGCCGCGACCACCAGTGCTTTCTCATTGGGTGTCGCTGTCGCTTCATGCTCGCAATCGTCGCGGATAGGTGTGACACAAATGAACGGGATTCCTGACGGGCAGGCGGTCCTGCGGCCTTGACGAACGCCAGATACTTAGATTGATCAGTCTCGAAGTAAACCGAGGGCTTCCACCCCCAGCGCGTCGGCGAGCCGTTCGACGGCACGGAGACTGAGGTTGCGCTCGCCTCGTTCCAGTCCGCCGATGTAAGTCCGGTGAAAGCCGAGGAGGCCTGCGAAGGCTTCCTGGGACAGATTTCGCTCCTTGCGGATCGCTGCCACGTTCTTACCGAGCCGGTGCCGCAAATCGCCTTCTGTCACACAGCCAGATTCGACGCCTGCTACCTGACCGTCTACAGACTGATAAGTAGCAGCGACACCCGTTCGGTCGAGCCGCACCCGCGCCGTTCAGCCACCGCTTTGCCCTGACCTACGCTCCGCTACCTGAGCGTCGACAGACTGATAGGTAGCGGTGCTCAGTGGGAGGCCGAGTAATGGGCGTGATGGAACTGAGCTCTCGGGCGAGCGACGACGGTTGCCGTTCGTTCGCGTTGTACGCACGCACGTCGACCGAGGAGCATCAGAGCCCCGCCGACTCACTGGGCTGGCAGATGGCACGAGCCGTTGAACTGATCGAGCCACACGGAGGCACCATTGTCAGCCTCTACCACGACGTCGGACAATCGAGGATCATTCCCTGGGCTCGCCGACCCAGAGCCTCGGCGCTGCTGACCGACTTGGAAGACCCGGCGCGCTCCTTCGGCCACATCGTCGTCGCCGAGCCGGCACGGGCATTCGTGGGCGGCGAGGCCCACTCCGTGCTCGCCGTGCTCAATCACTTCGACGTCGGCTTCTGGGTCCCCGAGATCAACGGCATGTTCCAGGCCGACTCCGAAGCGCACGGACTGATGATCGCCCTCTACTCCGAGTTTGCCAGCGCCGAACGCAACCGCATGCGAATCCGTGTGCGCACCGCCATGCGCCAACAGGCATCCGCAGGTCGCTGGCTTGGCGGCCGGCCGCCATACGGGTATCGACTCGTCGACGTTGAACCGCACCCGAACCCGGAGAAGGCGCGAGCGGGAATCTTCATCCAAGCTCTCACGGTCGACGATGACCAAGCTGACATCGTCCGCAGGATCTTCGAGATGTACGTCGCCGGGGATGGGTACCGGTCGATCGCAAAGACCCTCGACAGCGAGGGCGTCGCAGCGCCAGGGAAGGCCGACCCGCTACACCAGTCCCGCTGGGCTCACACCACGATCAGGGCGATCCTCACGAACTCCACCTACTCGGGCGAACGCGCCTTTGGCCGCACGGCACGCAAGGAGCAGCTCATTGACCCGCACACGCCGGCTCTGGGCGTTCGTCGCACACAGCCGACCAGCGCTCGGCCTCCGATGATGTCGAGCGTCGAGGCGATCGTTGACGCGGATACATGGGAACGCGCACAGCATCAGCTCGCCCAAAACGTCGGCACGCGTCGGCCACAGCGGACCGCCCGGAACGAAGGATTCACCGGCGTGCTCCGCTGCGCCGTTTGCGGGCGCACAATGACGCGGGAGGTCCGACGAGCCAGCGTCATTTACCGATGCCGCCGCCGAGGCCACGCAGTGACGGCACGCGGATTTCACCCGCCGACGATCAGCATCGCCGAGACCCGAATCCTCGACGCCATCACCGCCGAGCAACGACGCCTCGACCATCCCGCCTACCGAGAGTCCCTAGTCGAGACAATCCAGTCGAGCGGCTCGGCTCAGCAGCACGTGCTGCGCTCCGAGATCGAGAGGCTTCAAGACCAGCTCGCTCGGCTTGTGACGGCGATTGAGGGTGGCTTCGATCCAGAGCCTCTCAGGCAGCGGTTCAATTCGCTGAGCAACGGGATCAGGCAGCAGCAGGAACTACTGGCGGAAGCTGTCGACTCCGACCCTGGCCCGGCCACAGCGCGTCAAGTGCTCGACTGTCTCAACAGCTTTCGTACACACCCGCCAGTAACCAGCCCAGCCTTGTCGGGTAGCTCCGCGCTCCGATATAGGCGCACCGAAGCCGAGGAGGAGATCGCAATCACGTTGGCCGGCAATGGCGGACCAGCCATCACCTGGACGATCGAGATGACCAAGAAGTAACGAAACGGCGACTGCGTCCGGCCCCCTACCGACAGTCTCCCGGCGGTCGTCGCCGCAGCCGCGTGGTGTCGATGTCGGTGAAGATTGCCCTTACGCTTCGGCCAGGGTCAATCAGACAGAGCAAGCCAGGAGGACGTGCGTGATTCGTGGTCTATTCATCGGTATTGATCGGTACCTGCCTCCTGTCAACCGCCTCACGGCGGCGAAAGCGGACGCTGCGGCGTTGAGCGCACTGTTTGAGGACACACTTGGCGGCGAGATCAAGTTCCTTGCTGATACGCACGCAACACTCGCGAACATCGTCACCGAACTCGAAAACCTGAGGACAGCGGCCGCAGACGACCTAGTGGTGGTCAGCTTCAGCGGACACGGTACCGATGATCATCGACTCGTCCCTGTGGATGTCGTTGTAGACGACCTCGTCGGGACGTGCCTCCCCCTTGAAGAACTCGCGACACATCTCGATGCGATTCCTTCACAGCATCTGCTTGTCTTCCTCGACTGCTGCTTCTCCGGAGGCTTTGGGGGCGCTCGCGTCTTTGCACCGTCCGCTCAACGCTCGATGACAGAGGACCGCAGCTCCTTGGTGGCGCTGGCTCGTGGCAGCGGACGAATTGTCCTGACGGCATCCGGCGCCGGTGAGCCGGCGCTTGAGACGGCCGCGCTCGGACATGGCATCTTCTCTCACCATCTGCTGGCTGCCCTCCAAGGCCCGGCAGGACTCGTGGAGGGCGGCCGCATCGCCCTGCTCGACATCGTGAACTACGTGACTAAGCATGTTGTCGAAGAGGCAGCGCTACTTCGTGCCATTCAGACCCCGACCATGTACGGGTCGATCGAAGGTGCTCCGACGTTGGCAGTGCTGGTTCCCGGCGCACGATACGGAGCTGCGTTCCCGAGCCGCGTCCGATCAAACGCTTCGACAGATTGGCACTCGTTGGTTAGCTTCGGCTTTCCTGACGCTGTCCTCGCCAAGTGGTCTCAGGCGATGCCAAGCGGCCTGAATCAACTCCAGCTCGATGCAATCAATCAGCACGGCTCTCTCGACGGGAGGTCGCTTCTAGTAGTCGCACCGACTGGGGCAGGCAAGACCATGATCGGAGAACTGGCGGCCCTCCGAGCGGTCAGCAACGGCGAACGCTCCGTGATGCTCCTACCGCTGAAGGCACTCGTCAACGACAAGTACGACTCGCTCACCTCTCTCTACGGGGGTGAAGCGACAGTCGTGCGGGCAACTGGCGACCACAGCGACCAAGTTGGAGCCATCCTCAGCGGCCAGTACGACCTCGCACTATTGACCTACGAGAAGTTTCTCAGCCTCGCCCTCGGCTCTCCGCACATCTTGTGCGGCATCTCAGTCGTCGTCGTAGATGAGGCACAAATCATCGCTGACCCGACCCGTGGCCCGGCCCTTGAGTTTCTACTTGCGCTCGTGCGCTCGGGATTCGCCCGCGGTGTGGCCCCTCAAGTCATTGCTCTATCGGCGGTGATCGGCGAGACGAACGGCCTCGAAACCTGGCTTGGAGGGGCACTTCTTCGGACCACCGAGCGTCCGGTTCCGCTGCGCGAATCAGTCCTGGATGCCGCCGGAGGACTGCGCACCCTCGAACCAGATGGTTCTGAGATCACCGCTCCACACAGCATCACCCCCGAGTTTGGGTCAGGCAGCCAGGCCAGCAAGCCGCTGATCATTCCACTCCTGCGCAAGCTC
>DAORTY010000008.1:0-56662 GCA_035432905.1 Ilumatobacteraceae bacterium
AGCTCGTAGAACGCCGAGTAGTAGTCGACCAGACCCTTCATCGTGTCGAAGTAGTCCTGCGTGGTGTCGTCGTTGTTGATCGCGTCGGTGATGTAGGCGATGATCGGGTCGCCCGCCTGCCCGACGTAGTTGACGAGGGTGATCTCATCGGCAGTCACGCCGGGTGCGGTGGCCCCACCGTTGTCACCGGTGAAGGGTGCCATGCACTCCGGTGCGAAGTAGTCGGGCACGGCCAGCCGACCGGTGCTGGTGTCGCAGCGATCACCCCAGTCGATATCGCCCTCGATGCCCTGCTCCACGGCTTGTTGGTATGACAGCGGGAACGTGACTTCCGCCGGGCCGGCCGCAGTGGTGTCGGGCGCGGACCCGGTATCGGTCGGTGCCGTTGTCTCGTTGGGTGCCGTTGTCTCGGCAACTGTGACAGCGGTGGCGGTGGTGGTTGCCCCGCTCACCGAGCCCTTGTCGCCGCCGTTCGTCACCAACAACACGCCGCCGCCGATGGCAACCACCGCGACTACGCCCGCGATTGGTCCCCATCGTTTCAGCTGACGGTTACTACCCCCTGATGCTCCAGAAGTGCTGGCCGGTTGCATGCCTACCCCCTTGTGCCGGAGCGCTCTCGCGCCGCTGCGTTGTTCCCCAAATAGCTCTCTATCACGTCTGGATGACTCAGAACATCAGCAGGCGGCCCCTCAGTGAGAACCGCCCCCTGATCGAGTGCAACCAGGCGATCGCTGATCGACGAGATCAGCGGAATGTCGTGCTCGATGACCAGCAGGCTGGCGCCCATCTCATCGCGCAGTCGGCGCAGCACAGGTGCCAGCGCTTCCACTTCGCGCTGGGCAATGCCACTGCTGGGTTCATCGAGCAACACCATGACGGGACGATGCGCGGCGATGCACGCGAGGTCGACGACACGGCGAGTTCCGGTGCTGAGTTCGCGCACGAACGAGTTCTGATAGTCGCCGAGGTTCATCAACTCGATCAGTTCCGCGACGCGCAGCGCGGTGCGCTCCTCGTCGTCATAGACAGCCGGAAGACGCAATGCCGCCGACAACGCGCTACGGCTGTTGACCCAGCGTTCGAGCGCGACGGCCAGCGTCTCGCGCACCGTCATGTCGGGGAACAGTCGCGCGTCCTGGAAGCTACGGCCGAGACCCGCTCCCGCTCGTTCGCTGGCCCCGAGGTGGGTGATGTCTCGGCCCTGTAGTTCGATACGGCCGCTGTCCACGGGCACGAAGCCGCTGATGAGGTCGAAGATGGTGGTCTTACCGGCACCGTTGGGGCCGATCATGCCCAAGATCTCGTGCGGGAGCACGGAGAACGTGGCGCCGTTGACGGCACGGTTACCACCGAAGGCAACCGAGATCTCGCTGACTTCCAACAACGGCTTGCCGTCGTGAGCGATCTCGTGAACCACGTCGGGTGCCGGCCCGTCCGAGACGGCAGCGCCGGAGAGGAACACCGAACGCAGGAGATCCTTGCGGTCCAACAACTCTGCCGTGGGCCCGCTGAACCGAATCGTGCCGCGCTCCATGAAGTACGCCCGCTGGGCAACTGTGAGCGCAACGTTCACGCTCTGCTCCACCAGGATGACGGCGGTGCCCTCGTCGGCGACACGCTGCACGATCGGCAACAGTTGGCCGACAATCACCGGCGCCAGTCCCAGCGACAACTCGTCGATCAGCAACACCCGCGGCTTGGCCACGAACGCCATACCCAACGCCAGCATCTGTTGTTGTCCGCCGCTGAGATCGCCAGCGTCGCGGTGCAACCGCTCGCGCAGCAGCGGGAAGATCTCCAACACTTCCTCGACAGCGGCGGCGCGGCCCTTCGGGTCGTGTCGACGGGTCCAGCCGGCGAGCAGCAGATTCTCGTGGACGGTGAGACCGCCGAACACGCCCTGACCGCCCGGCATCTGGCTGATACCCAACGACGCGATCTCGTTGGGCGGCGCATGGGTGACGTCGCGACCATCGAGAATGACAGCGCCGCGGTCCGCCTCCACGACCCCACTGATCGATTTCAACAGCGTGCTCTTGCCGGCGCCGTTGGTACCGAGGAGCGCGACGATCTCGCCTTCCTTGACATCGAAGTTGACCCCGAACAACACCTGACGCCCGCCGTAGCCGGCGTCGAGGTTGCGGATGAGCAACAGGTCGGCCTCACCGCGGCGACGCTGGTACAACGCCTCGCTGCGCGCCGCCGATGCTTGCCACACCTGCGCGATGTCGGCATCGATCGTGTTCTGCGCCGTACCCAGGATGAGGCTGCCGATGATGAACAGCGGCACGAGCGTGAGCATGCCCCAACGGATGCCGACCTGCGTGCTGATCCAACCGATCAGGGGCAGGATCAGCAAGCCGGGAATGACCCACAGCGACGCCACCGAGAAGCCCGTTGCGCGAGCACGAGCAGGAATGGCCAACGACAGCGCGACGAGAATGCCCGGCCCGACGACGGCGAGCGTGCCGGAAATGACGCAGTTGACCGCGACCGCAACCACGATGTTCGGCGAGAGCGCAAATGCAACCGAGGCGATCGAGGTGAGGATGGCCACCCGCGAGATGAAGCGGATGAGACCGCGCATGTCGGCCATGAACCGCTTGGTGATGTAGCGGGTGCCGATGACGAGCCCGACCAGCTGGAAGGGCTCGGAGATTGCGGCGGCGATACCGCGACCGCGTTCGTCGAGATTGAACTGCTGCTCGTACATCAGCGAGGCCAACACGACAAAGCCGATCAGCGCGGTTGCCAGGAAGGGAAGGCTCCACCACAGGCGTTGCAGCGTGTGAATCTTCTGGACGGTGCGCCAACTCTCGGCGAACGACGGCACCGTCTCCTCGGTGTTGGCGACCTCGTCGCTGGCACCCATCGCTTCGCGCTCCCACTTGCCTCGCACCGGCTCGTGCAGCTTGAGCGCCAGCAGCGCGAACACCACGGTGGGGACCACGAACACGATGAACGGAACTCTCCAACCGAACGCGTAGGCCAAGAGACCAGCACTGAGCGGGCCGACGAACGCGCCAACGGCGTTGGCGGCGCGGTGCGTACTGAAGACCTTGCTGCGGGCCTCGATGGGGTAATAGTCGGCAAGCAGCGAGTTGTGCGTCGGGTCGATGACGGCCTTGCCAAGGCTGCTACCGCTACGGGCGATCGTCAACAGCACCACCCCGGTCGCAAGGCCGGTCATGCCGCTGAATGCGCCCCAGATGAGGGCGCCGATGACGGCCAGGGGCACGCGCTTGGACCGGTCGGCATATTGCGCAATCGGCACTTGCAGCGCGAGTGCGGCGACGGACGACAGCGCGACGATGCCGAGCACCTTGGTGTTGTCGAGCCCGAACTCGTCACGAATGTTGGGCAGCAGAATGCCGAACGCTGTGCGGTCGAGTTCGTCGACGGCATTGAGACCGAACAACACGACGAGCGGGAACGCTGACTCCCCGCCGCACACCCCACGCAGCCACTGCATCGGGTGGGCGACGTGACCTCGGAAACGAGCAAACGCGTTCATACGGTCTCCTCGACAATCGGGTTGTCGTCAACAATCGGGTCGTCGTCGGTGATCGGGTCGTCGTCGGTGATCGGCTCGTCATCGACGGCTGCAACCACCGGTTCGTCGACGCGCTGCCCGGTGATGAGCCGCACCGCCACATCGCGCAACTTCACCCAGAGCCCACCAAGGCCACCTGGCAGGATCAGCAACACCAGCAGCACACCGAAGCCGGTGGACAACAGCTGCCAGGCCTGGTCGGTGATGAACCAGCGGGTACCACGCAGATACAGGGCCCCCAACATCGCCCCGCCCAGCGAGCCGACGCCACCGATCACGGCGCTGATGAAGACGTTGAAGCTCTCACCCGTGGAGAAGCTGGCGATGGAGAACGCACGCTGCTGATGGGCGAACAGCGCGCCACCGACGCCGGCGACGAACCCGGAGATGACGAATGCGGTGAGCTTGGCTCGCACCACACCGATCGAGAAGCTCTGCGCTGCCCGCTCGTTCTCACGAATGGCAACGATCACGCGACCCGTTCGCGACCGCCGAATACCGCGCAGGGCGAAGTACAGCAGCCCGAACACGACGAGCGAATAGAAGTAGTAGCGAGTAGGCGAATCGACGTCGAGACGGCCGAACAACGGGGGCCGGTCGAAGCGGGCCTCAGCCTTGGGGAACCAGCCGAAGAAGCGGTCGTTGAGCAACCAGAACTGAGTGGCCAACCCGAGGGCGAACGTGGTCACAGCGAGGTACAGGCCGCGCAGTCGTAGCGCCGGCACACCAACCATGAAGGCAGCCGCGCCACCGGCGATACCGCCGATGATGAGAGCCAGCGTGAGGTCCACGTTCCAGCGCGAGGTGACCGTCGCGCTGACCGCCGCACCGATACCGACAATGGCCATCTGACCCAGGGAAACCTGGCCGGCCCAGCCGGTGAGGACCACCAGCGAGAGGCCGATGATGGCGAAGGAGAGCAACGCAGTGGCCTTGATGACGTTGCCGACTTCCAACAGCTGTGGCAGCAGCAACACACCCATGACAGCAGCGGCCAGCAACGTGTAGCGCAGCGTCATCACCCAGGGGTGAGCCGTCAGGTGCGACGGCAGCGGACGAACCTCCTCGGCACCGCGCCAGCTGCTGGTGGCGTCAGCGTCGCGACGCGACGTGCTGACACGCTGCGCCAACAGCGCGACGAACATGGCACCAGCCATGATCGGATACGCGAGGTATGGCGTGTCGGCGTTGCTCTGAACACCGAACTCGAGCAGTTTGAGCGCGATGGCAGCGGCTGCGATGACACCCAGGTTCTCCAGGCGGCCGATCACCAGGGCGGCGAGTGCGATCAGCAGCGTCGGCATTCCCTCGGCGAACCCCAGCGGCACTCCTGTGATACCGCTGCGCAGGAACAGCGCAAGGAAGGACAGGCTGGCGGCCAGCATCCACACGACGGTGTTCAGCCTGGCCACTGGAATGCCCAGCATCGCTGCGCGATCGCTGCGCTCGGCGGCAGCTCGAATGGCAATGCCGAGACGACTGCGGTTGAGGAACCACGCCACCCCGATCAGTGCCAACGGCGCCACGATCATGGCGATGATGTCGTTGCCGCCGAGGATGAACTTGCTCGAGTCGGGCTTCCACGGAGGCATGCTGGCGGACAGCGTCAGCTTCCAATCCACCGGCGACTTCAGGCGTTGGCTGGCCAGGTTCTTGCCCCACCAGCGCGGTACCAGGATGCCGACCACGATCAGCAACTGCGTCACGCCGAGCGTTGCAACCGTCATCACCAAGCGCGGCGCATTGCGGAAGCGGCGGATGATGGCCATCTCGACGACGAGGCCGAGCAGCAGCGCAATCAGCAGGCCGACACCCAGTCCGACGAAATAGGGCCACTGCCAGAAGAGGATGAGCGCCGCCGCGAAGCTGGTGGGCACGGTGCCCAGATCGGCCTGTGCGAAGTTGATGACCCGGTTGGCGCGATAGATGAGCGCCATGCCGACGGCGAGCATCGCAGCAAGCACGCCAAGCACCAGTCCACGAGTCCAGAGACCCAGCGGCATTCCGAAGAAGACGAGCTGGATCGCGAAAAGGCCCCCGATCGTGAGTGCCGCCACCAAGGTGGCAACACTGCGCTGAGCCCCCAAGCGTCGCACCGGGTGGACCGTACAACGTCGGGTGCACCTACCGACGAACCCAAGCGATTTGCGTGGGTGACTTGTCTCGCGGACCACCAGTCGGCAGGCTGTACGAATCATGATCCACCCGAACATCGTCCGTCGGTGCGCGGTCGTCGGGCTGCTGTTGTTCGTGCCTGTGGCATGCAAGAGCAGCCGAACACCAGTCGCCACGACAACGACGGCGACAACCAGCACCACCACATCGACATCGACATCGACGACATCCACCACGTCCACAAGCACCTCGACCACCACGACGCTGCCACCAACGACCACCACGGAGCCCCTCGTGGTCGAGGGCGGAATCGTCAAGGTCGCCAATGCGTCCGGTGTCGACGGCGCAGCAGGGCAGGTCACCAACGAGTTGACCGCGCTCGGGTTCACCACGAATGGGCCGACCAATGCGAAGGGAATCGATGAGGATCTCGCCGTCAGCAAGATCTATGTCATCGCCGGCAGCGAGGCGGTGGCGGAATCCGTGAGCAGGCTGATGGGCGGAATAGCCGTGACGCGCATGCCGACTCCAGCGTGGATAACGGGTGGCACCGCCGGCCTCGGTGATGCGACGGTACTGGTGATGTTGGGGCACGACCTGGCCGGCAAACATCTCACCGACATGCACAGCTGATCCAAATGGCCCCACCGAACTGGACCGAACGACCACAGGTGCTGCAGCTGCGACGACGGTCTGGCGTTGCCGATCTGCTGGTCCGTAGCGCCACCAACTACCGGGACCATCGCACGGCTCGCAACGCAGCGCTCGTGGCACACTTCGGCTTCCTGTCGGTGTTCCCGCTGCTCCTCGTGTTCACGACGATTCTCGGGTTCGTGTTGCAGAGCCACCAGTCCCTGCGCGACCGGATCATCGACTCCACGTTCAGCCAGATTCCCATCATCGGACCTGAGCTCGCACGCGACCCCACGCAGTTGCAGGGCGACACCTCCGTGCTCGTCGTTGGCCTGGTTGTCACCCTCTGGGCGGGCATGAAGGCGTTCACCATGTTGCAGAACGCTCTCGACGACATCGCCGAGGTTCCACTCGATGGGCGGCCGAACATCGTTCGCTCCCGGGCCCGTTCGCTGTTGGGCATCGCACTGGTCGGCGGTGGGCAGGTCACCGCCGCGGTGCTCGCCGGGTTCGTCGGTGTGACCGGTGTCGCGGTACTCAACCGCGTCGGCCTGGTGCTGGGTGCGGTCACGGTCAACGTTGCCGTGCTCGCGAGCAGCTATCGGTGGCTCACCGTTCGCCCGCAGTCGTGGCGTGCTGTCGCCCCGGGGGCTGTTCTGGCCGGGATCGTGTTCGCCGCGTTGCAAGTGGTGGGCACAGCATTCGTCGGCCGAGCAATTTCTCGCGCAACACCGGTGTACGGCACGTTCGCCGCAGTGATCGGCCTCATCGGATGGCTGTCGTTGCATTCAACGGTCGCGCTTTTGGGTGCCGAACTGAATCACGCGCTTCCGATGAGCCGTCACCGTCGGTAGCTACACCTCGACGACCTGGGCTATCCGCTCCAGCGTCTTGGTCATCGAGTCGACAGTCTTCGAACGCAGGCTGCGAACCGCCCACGGCTGCTTCTCCTGGCTGATGTCCCAGCTCTCGCGTACCAGGGTGCTGTCGCCCTGAGCGACGAGTTGGTAACGCCAAATGCGACCGCCGACGAACCACGCCATCACGGTCTGCGTCGGGCGCGGCTGCCATGCGATGCGAACGTTCTCCTCGAACTCGACGACGGTGTTCTCCATTGTGTAGCCGATGCCCATTTTCATGGACATGCCGAACTTGGAACCGAGCGCGAGGCGCTGCGAACCTTTACCGGCGGCACCCTCGGGAACGCCTTTGACCGTGCCGGAACCGTCGATCTCCTGATGACGCGATGGGTCGGCGAGCAGGTCGAAAATTGCACTGGCCGGAGCATTGATCACGCGCTCGACGGTGGCAATGTTGCGGGACGAATCGGGGGTTTCGGACATGTCCCGCCCAACCGCTCGCGAGCCGCCATCATTCCCGATGTGTAAAGATGCTGGCCGGACGGGCCGATACCTCATCGATGCCCACGATCACTCACCGAATCTCTGCGCTGTGCACGGCCGCCGTATTGGCCCTTGGCGCGCTTGCCTCAGTCTCGCCGGTCGCGACGGTCGCCGCAGTCGACGCGGCGTGGGTCGCGCCATCCGTGCCCGCGAAATGCACCACCGCCCAGATGAACGCCGGCACCGTCGCAGGCTGCACGATCCGGCTCGATTCTGGCCTTCCCGAGAGCCGCGATTGGCCCACACCGCCCTACCCGGACCCCGCCCCCGGTGCCGTCATCGCTTGGGTCGACCTCGCCAACGGCGCCAGCGGTCCCGTGGTGGTGCGGGTGCAGCAGGCCCTCGTGGCCAACGGTGCAACCATCGCCGCCGACGGGCAGTTCGGGCCGATCACTGCCGGCGCCGTCGCCGCATATCAGACCACCAAGGGGCTGGCGGCGACGGGCATCGTCAACGAGGCCACCGCCACCGCCCTCGGGGTGCAGAACACCGGCCCCGCCAGCTTCCCACCGGTGGGCTGGACCTGGCTGGGCTGGGGCTACAACGCCAGTCAGGCGCTCTACCAGTGGGAGCAACAGATCGTCGGCAATGAGAATCCGATCGGCACCGTCAAGGCCAAGCAGCTGAAGAGCTTCCCCGAGGCCCTGCCGTTGTTCGAGGGTTTCGTGGCCGAGATCCAGGCGAAGGGCTACGTGATCGGCGATGCAGGCATGTACGTGTTCCGTTGCACCGCCAGTACCCGCAAGGACTGCGCCGGTCTGAGCCGCACCAGCCTGTCCAACCACTCATACGGTCTGGCACTCGACATCAACACCGCCAAGAACCCGATGAAGACCTATTACGGCAGCAACGGGGCCAGCGCCTGTCTCACGCCGGTCGTCACCGACGTCCCACAGTGGGTCGTACAGGTCGCCGAGACGTGGGGCCTCTATTGGGGTGGCTACGGCTGGAGCAGCGGCTGTTCTTCGCCGTCACAGGTGAAGTCGTCGGCCAGCCGCGACCCGATGCACTTCGAGTTCAACGGCACCGTGGCCCAGGCAAAGGCGATCTTGGCCTACCGGGTGAGTGGCGTCACCCCGACACCAGTGGGACCCACACCGAACCCGGTTGCGGCGACGCCACCGCGCACGGGGAACTGCCTCGACGTTGCCGATGCTGCCGGCACGATCTCCACCAAGTGTTTCGGACTGACGGAAGTTCCGCCCGCAAACACCCGTCTCGTCATCACCACGAAGCCTCCCGTGGGCGCGACGTCAGCAATGGTGAACATCACCACCACGGGCGCCACGAACGGCGGCTACATCACTGCTGAAAGCTGCGGCGCCGTCGCGACCACCGCTCGCCAATGGTCGAACGGCAACGTGCGACCCGGTCGTCCAGTCGCCTCCACGGCGATCGTGCCCATCGACTCCGATGGCCGCTTCTGCCTCTACCAGTCCACCGCGATGCACACCATCGTCGACGTCCAGGGGTATTTCACGCCAGCGGGCAGCTCCGGAGGCACCGGCAACTACACGCCGATCTCGCCGGTGCGGAGCACCGACACGCGCACACGACCGATCTGTCGTCCCGACGCCGGCTGTGAGGGCTTGGGACCAGTGCCTGCGGGGACCGAGGTCCGCAACACCACCGCCGCGCCAGGCGGCGCAATCGCCACCGTGGCCAACATCACCGCAGTCGGCGGAGCAGGCACCGGTTACGTGACGGCCGACGCCTGCGGCACTCTGATACCTGGGCCGCAGACACGCAGCACCCTCAACTTCGCCGGCGGCGACACCGTTGCCAACCTCGCGGTGGTTCCCTCCGACGTGGTGGATGGCGGAGGCGTCTTTTGCACCTACTCGCCCAACGGCCTCCACGAGATCATCGACGTCCAGGGCTACTTCGGAATGTCATCCAAGGAAAGCTTGAAGTTCGTACCGCAAACGCCCGTCCGACTGGTCGACAGTCGCGGTTGTTGGACCGATCCCGTCACCCTCGTCGAGCGTTGCGGCAAGCGCAACGCTGCCGGCAGCATCATGCGCATCACGGCGCCCGCGGGCGCCAGCGTTGCGGTTGTCAATCTCACAGCCATCGACCCACAGGCGGCGGGGTACGTCTCTGCCGACGCGTGCAGCAACATGACTGCCGGCCCGCAGCCGCAGTCGAACCTCAACGCGATCGTCGGCGCGGTGGTGGCGAACATGGCGATGGTTCCTGTTGCCGACGATGGAACGTTCTGCGTCTACGTGTCCACCTCGATGCATGTTGCAGTCGACGTGATGGGGACGTTCGCCAGCACCGGCCAACTCGATTACGTGCCCGTCACCCCGCTTCGGGTGCATGACTCACGCCAACCGAAGTGAGGTCGCGCGACGACCAGCCCAACAGCAGGCGATGGTCACCAGCGGTCACCACCCATGAGTGCGCCGCAGCATCCCAACGGCTGAAGGCACGCTGATCCAGTTCGATGGTGGCAGTGGCGGTTTCGCCGGTGGCGGCGCTGATACGTGCGAACCCCTGCAGCGTGCGCACGGGGCGACCGGGTTCGGCGGTCGCCGGCTCGATGTAGCACTGCACCACGCTGCTGCCCGCGCGGGCACCGACGTTGTGGGCCGTCACGGACACCGTGACACCAGATTCGATGTCGCCGGCCACGGCCACCTCGCCCAGCTCCCACGTCGTGTAGCCCAGCCCGAAGCCGAAGGCGAAGGCCGGCTCGATCTCCTGGGCGTCGTACCACCGATGGCCGATCAACAGCCCTTCGCCGTACTCGGCCTTCCCATCGCGACCGGGGTGGTACGGGTATGCGGGCGTGTCGGACAGCTGCAGAGGAATCGTCAGCGGCAGTCGGCCACCGGGCTCGGTGACGCCGAAGAGCATGTCGACCAGCGCGTCGCCGAATGCCTCGCCGGGGAACCACACCTGCATCACCGCGGCGACATCGGCGAGCCACGGCATCGAGACAGGGGAGCCAGAGTTGATGACGACGACAGTGCGCGGGTTGACAGCAGCGACACGACGCACGAGCTCGTCCTGAGCTCCCGGCAGGTCCATGCTCGTGCGGTCTTCGCCTTCGGTCTCCCAGTCGGCATTGGTGCCGATGATCACGATTGCAACATCTGCGCCGGCGGCCGCCGCAACCGCCGCATCCATCGCGTTGTCGCTCGCTGGCGGCTCGGCGCCGACGAGTAGCCCCCGAAGCTGCGACCGCTCCTCCACCACGATCTCGACGTTCACCTCGCGACGCACGCCAGCCTCGCACGCCAGCGACACACGGATCTCGTTGTTGCCGAGCCCGAAGAACGCGCCGCCGGTCTGCGGCACCGTCAGATCGACCATGATCTCGCCGTCGATGCGCAACACCGCTGAGCCCACGACGGTCAGGCTGACCTGCCAGTCACCGGTGACGTCAGGAACGAACGAGCCGTTCACCGACACCCCGAAGGCAGCCACGCTCACGCCAGGGGCGGGGTCATCCATCCAGATGAAGCTGAGACGGTCTGTCATCTCGTCACCGGTTGCGCCGTCGGCCCCGGTGTAGCGCACCCGGAACTCACCACGCATCGCCTGCAGCCGCTTGTCGATGCGACAGCCGGCCTCGTGCAGCACGGCGACACCGCGCTGCTGCAAGGCCGCCAACGGCATCGATGGCCTGGTCGTGCGCACCCGTGCGCTGCCACCACCCTGCACCTGGCCACGTTCTGCATTCGGGCCCAGCAACGCCACTCTGGTATCGGGCGCGAGGGGCAGCACTCCCTCGTTCTTCAGCAGGACGGTGCCCGCGGTGGCTGCCCGTCGGATCACGTCGCGCGTTGCATCAGAATCAGCGGTGCGCTCCTCGCTTCCCACCTCGCCGACGCCTGACCAGTTGAACAACTGCAGGAGTCGGCGGACCGCCTCATCGACCCGGGCCTGGGTGGTCTCACCATTGCGCACCGCTGCCAACAGCTTTTCGCCGCGCTCTCGCGGCGGCCCCGGCATCTCGAGATCGAGGCTGGCTTCCAACGACTCGGCGGCCGTGTGCGTACCGAACCAGTCGCTGATCACCACACCGTCGAAACCCCACTCGTCACGCAGCACACCGCGCAGCAGGTCGCGATGGTCACTGGCGTAGACGCCGTTGATGCGGTTGTAGGAACTCATCAACGAGCGGACATTCGCGCCACCCTCGGCCACCGGCTGCACGGCGCGTTCGAACGGCACCAAGTACGCCTCGCGTAAGGTCACCTCGTCGATCTCACTGGAGATCGTGTGGCGCTCGAACTCGGTGTCGTTCCCGACGAAATGCTTCACGCAACACGCGACGTGATGCCGTTGCACGCCACGGATGTAGCCCACCGCGATGCGGGCAGTCAGCACCGGGTCTTCGCTCATGCACTCGAAGTTGCGTCCACCGATGGGCGTCCGGTGAAGGTTGACGGTGGGGGCCAGCAGCACGTGGGCGCCCTTCGACCGAGCCTCCTCACCCAACGCAGCGCCGATCTCCTCCACGAGGTCCGGGTCGAACGTCGCTCCCAGAGAAGTGCCGCACGGGAACGACGCCGATGCCGGCCCGGTCCACGAGGTGCCACGCACCCCGGCGGGGCCATCGCTCATCCGCATCGCGGCTACCCCCGGCAGCGCCACGGTATGCCAGTTGTCATGCCCCGCGAGCAGGCTGACTTTCTGTTCGAGCGTCAGAGAGGCCATCACCGATTCGATGTCGATCGTCATGCCCACCAGATTGCCAGACCGCCGTGACAGTGGCGGACTTGCTCGGCGCTGGACCGTTGACGATCCGCCGCACATGCTGGCCACCTGACCGCCACATCGAGGCATCGATGGCATAGTGGTGCAGGTTGAGGGCGACGAAGAACAATGCACCGATCACACCCGGCAAGGGAAGTTCTGGCGCCGCTCGATCGATCATGTCGGGCACCCAGGTTGCGACCAACAAACCGCCAGCCGTTGCGCCACCGAAAACGCACAGCCACCAGTGGAGCATGTTGCGTTCCCCACGCTCGCGGCCCCAGTTGACCTCGGCCCGATGTACGCAGGTGAGGTACTGCACGGAGTGCGTGGCGCCGATGACGGCTGCAGCACTGAGATACGAGGGCGGAAGGACGAACCACAGACCGCCCGCAACGTAGGGGGCCCACGCCCCCATCGGCGGTACGCGTCGGCTGCGCGCCGACACGACGAACAGCACGCCGATCACTCCGATCACGCAACCGCCGGCGAGCAGTCGCGCTGCCTGCTCCACCCAGCGCGGGAACAGTGCGACTCCGATGTCGTAGCGCCGATACGTGGCCCGATGGCCCTGAGCCCAGATGTCCATCAGGTCGACGATCCAAATGGGGTAGAACCCGTAGCGCAGCGCTCGGATCTCGTTGGGCAGTGGGCGAATGCCGCGCAACCGCAGCGACAGCATGGCGACGCCGTACGCCTGCTTGATGTAGTGCCAGCCAGTGGCAGAGAACACCAGGATCAGCAGCGCGCGCAGCAGCCAGTCGGCGTTGTTCACCGAGTTGCGTTCCATCATCACGACGACGGTCACGATGACGGCGACCACGAACAGCGGCACCCACAGCAGCGCCAACGGATGCCGTTGCAGCGAGGCCCTTCCGTCGCCATAGGCCAGGTGGTACGACGCACCGAAGTGAGCCGACGCGAATGCCAGCAGGATCCACACCGTGGTGCTGTTCAGCGTTCCCAGTAGCGGTCCGCCCGGCCCCGGCAGGTCGGTGACCGCGAGCCAGGCGAGGATGCCGAAGCCGCCCAGCAGCCAGCCGTCGAGCGACAGGTGCACCAGCGCGTCGTTGCCATCGGCCATTGGCGGAGCGTAGTACTGTTCTGGCCACGCGGGCGCTGGTGGCCGCGATGGGAACCCAAGGATGGACGACACCATGAAGGCACGCACGCTCGGCCCGATTCTGATGATGACTCTCGGAGCGGCGCTCATCCTGGTGCCCACCAATGGCTGGGTCGGCGCGCTCACGCAGGATCCATGCGGACCCAGCGTCGTTGGGGTCCCTGTCGCCTGCGACTCCACGACGATCGAAGCAACCACGACGATCGAAGCAACCACGACGATCGAAGCAACCACGACGATCGTGGAAACCACGACCACAGACATCGGATCGGGCGGTCGGGGTCTCCCTACGACAGGCAGCACCTCGTCCTCCTATGTCGTGCTCGGCGGCTTGCTCGTCATTGCCGGAGCAGGCCTGCTGGTACTCGGTCGCAACAGTTCCGACCCCGCCGCCACCTGATGTCAGGCTGGCGGCTGCACGCTGCGGTCGGTGACCCAGTTGCCGTGAAAGCCGAACGGCACTCGCTGGGGTAGCTGCACGCGGGCAACTGCGGGTCGGCTGAAGTCCTGCGCGTCGAGAACGACCAACTCAGCCGTGCCGTCGGGCACGTCATGCACGAGTGTGATCAGCCAGCCGTCGTCCTCGTCGGTACCACCTTGACGGCCGACGAACACCGGCTCGCCGCCACTACGCCCGGGTCCGTGGTCGAACACCGAGCGCTCGCCGGTGTGCATGTCGAACTTCAGCGTCGACCAGCCGACATCCAAGCTGGGCCGGGCGGCGTAGCCGAAGCGGTAGGGCTTGCCGGTGAGGGCGCCGCGGTGACGCGGGAACTCGACCCAACCACTGTCGATCACCGTCGTGCTGCAGGTTCGGGTGACCGGGCTCACCACCCACCGTTCGAGGCGCGAAAAGTCGTCGCCGAACGGGCCGCGCACGTCCTTGTCGAACATTTTGTCGTAGACGCACACGTCGATGACGACGCTGCCGTCCGCCTGGTCGTACGCGTTCATCGGGTGAAAGACGTAGCCCAACGGTACGTCGACCCACACGATGTCAGCGGCCTCGCCCTCTCGGGGTAGAAAACCCAGACGGCTGCCATGGCCAGGGTTCCACGAGAACGGGAAGCGATCGGCGATCGCCAACTCGATGTCCAGTGTGACGGGCATGTCGTAGACGATGGCGTACTTCTGCGTGAGCGACATGTCGTGCACCATCGGACCGTCGTTGACCGGCACGTCGACAGTGCGGCGGACGCGACCATCGGCACCCACCACGACGTACTGCACGTGGTCCAACCACTGCGGTAGCGCGTAGACGACGGCGTGCATTTCGCCGGTGTCGGCATCGACCTTCGGGTGTGCAGAGAAGGCACCGGGCAAGGTGCCGAAGAAGTCGTTACGGGCCACCGTCTCGAGCTCGTACGTCAGTTCCACCGGGCAGCCGCCGGCCTCGACCATGGCCCACGTGGTTCCCGCAAAGCCACCGACATTGGTGTTGGGGCCGCCACCGTTGTCGTTCCAATTACGGCCAGGAATGTCGGGCCGGCCACGACGCTCGCTGAGGCTGCTGCTGCCGACGTAGCGGTTGCGATACCACTCGGCTTTGCCGTCGAGCAGGCGCACGCCGTGCACCATGCCATCGCCGATGAACCAGTGATGTGTGGCGGCGTCGACCTCGCTCATCGGGTTCGGTCCGTTGCGCAGATACCGCCCGGCGAGTTCAGCAGGAATCTCACCGATGACCGGTAGGTCGAACGCGGTGACCTCGTCGACCACAGGGGCATAGTTGCCAACGAGGTATGGGTTCTCCGTGGTCGTCATGTTGGCGACGTTAGAGAACCTGACCCGCTTTGTACAGGACCGACCCCTAGGAGGTCGGCAGGGTGTAACCGAGTTGGGCTCCGCCACCTTCGGCGTTGCGGGCGAACACGGCGCCGCCATGGCTGTCGACCACTGACTTGACGATCGCCAGACCCAGACCAGACCCCGGATGGCTGCGCATTTCCACCGAACGGTAGAAGCGATCGAACAGGTGCGGGACATCTGACTCGACCACACCAGGACCGTGGTCACGCACGGCAACCGTGCACCCGCTGACGCTGACCTCGATGGGTCCCACCGGCGCGAACTTGCAGGCATTGTCGATCAAGTTCTGCGTGGCTCGCTCCAACCCGTTGGGTCGGCCGACGACCACGCTCTCGTCTCCTGTCACCACCACATCGCGACCGAATCGGCGGCGAGCACGCGCAGCGGCACGTTCGACCACATCGGTGAGTCGAACGGGCTGCACGGCCTCATCGTCGCGCCCATCCGTGGCCAGCTCGATCAACTCGTTCACCAGGTCGGTGAGCTCGCGAGTCTCACTGTCGAGGTCGGCCAACAGCTGGTCGCGCGAATCCACGGGCAGTTGGTCGTAGCGGCGGCGCAGCACCGACACGTTGGTCCGCAGGCTTGTCAAGGGCGTGCGCAGCTCGTGGCCCGCGTCCTGCACCAGCTGATGCTGCTCGTGCTTGCTGGCCTGCAGTGCGGCGAGCATGGCGCTGAACGCACGGCCCAGCTGGCCCGTCTCATCGGAGCCGTCGACCGGCACCCCCACGTCGAGCCGTCCGGTCTGGGCGACCTCACCGGCGACAGAGGTCAGCCGCAGCAAACGACGTGTCACCTGGCGAGCAATCAGCCAGCCGAGCAGCGCCGACAGCAACGCGACGACAACAACCGCAACCAGAGTGCTGCGCAGAATGCGTTCCACCGACTGCTGACTCTCCTGTAGCGACCTCGCCAACTGCACGGCACCCCCCTGCGACTTGACAGTCAGCATGCGGTACGGATCGTCATCGATGGTGACGTCGAAGCGCGCTCTGGCGCTGGGATCGGAGCTCGCAGCAACGCCGCGGTCAGCTTCGGAAACGGGGAGTTGGTCTGCCTGACCGAATGCCACGACCTCGCCGTTCGCCCCCAGCTTCTGGAACAGCACCTGCTGGAAACTGCGCGGACGGTCGCGGCCAGGGGCGCCGGCCGGGCCCTTGCCTGGCGGGTTGCTCGGGTCATCATCCGCATCACCCAACGAGGGTTGTCGTTGAAACTGTCGGGCCGCATCGTCGAGCGATCGGTCGACGGTCTCTTGTAGTTCGTGGCGCGTCGTCGTGTACGACACGACTCCGATTGCCGCCGTCGCGCCGGAGGCGAGCAGTGTCAGCGCGAGAACGATCTTGAGCCGCAGGCTCACCCGGCACGCACCGTGTAGCCCACTCCGCGGACGGTGTGGATCAGTTTGCTGTCACCGTCGCCCTCCAACTTGCGGCGCAAGTAGGAGATGTAGACCGCCAGGTTCTTGGAGTCCGGACCGAAGTCGTAACCCCAGATCCGGTCGTAGATCGTGCTGTGTTCCAGCACGATGCCCTGATTGCGAATGAGTAACTCGAGAAGATCGAACTCGGTCTTGGACAGCTCGACCTCGCGCTGTCCGCGCCACACACGTCGGGCCGTGGGGTCGATACGCAGGTCGGCGAACTGCAACGGTTGATTGATCGCTTCTTCCCCTGGTCTGGCGCGGCGCAAGAGCGCCCGAATACGCGCGAGCAGCTCATCGAGCTCGAAGGGTTTGGCCAGGTAGTCGTCTGCGCCGGCATCCAGTCCGGCGACACGATCGGGGGTCTCGGTGCGTGCGGTCAGCATCAACACTGGGACTCGGTTGCGCTCTGCCCGCAACACCCGACACACGGTGAGGCCATCGACGTTGGGCATCATCACGTCCAGTACCGCGACATCGGGTTTGGTGCTCTCGATGAGGCTCAGCGCCTGGGCTCCATCGGAGGCTTGCACCACCTCGTAGTCCTCCAGTGTGAGCGCTCGCGAGAGCGCTTCACGGATTGCCCTGTCGTCATCAGCAATCAGAATGCGTCCGCTCATTGGCGTAGGTCCTGTTCGTGCGTGTGGTCGTGGCTGTATCTGGGGTGAGGGCGCAAAACGTCGGATCGGCCGGAGCAGGGAGGAGGTGCCGCTCCGGCCGATCGTACGACGTTCAGGTGTAGGACGTTCAGGTGTACGACGTTCAGGTCGTGGCAGTTGCCTGGGTGTCGTTCGGCTGGGTGTCGTCCGGCTGAGTGTCGTCAGCGTCCTGGCCTGGCCCGTGACCGCGAGGGCCATGGCCACGGGGCCCCATCTGCTTGGTGGTGTCGGTGTTGTTGACGAACTCGCTGACTCTCGTCGTCGCCTCGGCCAGCTTGGCATCGGCCTCGGCCTGGGTGTGCTCACCGGCAGCGACCTCGTCGTCGAGGTGCGTCTTGTGGTCGGAGAGAATGGCATCGATCAGCGCCTGGGCGGACGAGCCCTTGGCCTCTGCCAACTGGGCCAGGGTCTGTCCGTTGGAGATGGCGTCACGCACTTCGGCCTCGGTCATGCCCAACGTGGTCGCAACCACGCTGAGACCGGGACCGCCACGACCGCCCGGACCACCACGGCCTTCGTGATCGCCGCCCATCGGCCCGGCAGCTGCAAGCGTGGCGACGACGCTGTCTGCCTGTGCCTGCGTGAGCGTGCCGTCATCGATGAGCGGCTTGAGAATCTCCTGCAGCCGGGCATCGCGGTCAGCGGCACGGGCAGTGTCGGAACCGGTCGTGCTGACTGGTTGGGTGGTGGCCGTGATCGAGGTGCCGGCGGCACCGGCCGATCCGGTCATCTGGAGAACGAGTCCGGCTCCGGTGCCAGCGAGCAGACCAGCGACAAGACCGGCAGTGACCATCTTCTTCTTCATGAGTGTTCCTTCCATGCGGGGTGGCGAGGAACATGATGAGCCACTGAGGTAAGGAGCCAACCCACGAAACGTAAGAGCTGGGTGTGACCGTCAGGTAGGCCACACGTGGCTGTCGAAGGCATCGACCAGCTTCAGCAACGCCTGCTCGACGACCTCGCTGAGTGCCGGGTGAATCCACACCTGCCCACTGGCCATCTCGTCCGCGGTGTTGCCCAGATGCATCCCCTGCACCAATAGCTGCACCAACATCGACGCCTGGTGGCCCATCAGGTGAGCGCCGATGACCGTGCGCGTGCGCGGGTCGCCGATCAGCTTGCAAAACCCAGTCGTGTCCTCCATCGCCCAGCCGTACGCAGCGTCACCGAACGCGTGGGTGATGGTCACGTACGACTGACCGCTGGCCTGCGCCTGCCGCTCGGTCACCCCCACCGCACCGATCTGCGGGCTGGTGAACACCGCGTGCGGTGCCGGGCGATTGTCATACTCGTGCAGGTCGTCGGGGTGGGTGAGGTTGTGGCGCACGGCCTTCGCCTCGCCGTTGGCCATGTGCTTGAGCTGGTGGCGGCCGTTGATGTCACCGAGCGCCCAGACGCCGGGTGCGCTGGTGCGGCCATATTGGTCGACCACCACGTTGCCCATCTGATCGATGTCGATGCCGCCCGCGCCCACGCGCAGTTCGTCGCTGTTGGGAATGCGACCCGCGGCCACGAGCAGTACGTCACCCTCGATGATGCGCGGCCCGGCGTCGCAGACGACCTGTAGGCCAATGCCGGTATCGGTCCGATACACCCGCTCGACGGTGGTGCCCAGGACAAGATCGAATCGTTCGTCCGCGACCTCGGTGAAGCGGTGGGAGACATCCTCGTCCTCTGCCTGCAGCAACCAGTGGCCACGATTGACGATGGTGACCTTGGAACCGAGCGCCTGGAAGACATGGCCCAGTTCCGTGGCGATGAAGCCGCCGCCGAGAACGATGAGGTGCTTGGGCTGCTGCGCAATGCGCAGGATGCTGTCGCTGGTGTGGAACGGCACGTCATCGATACCGGGCACCTCGGGGATGAACGACCGCGCTCCGGCCGCAATCACCACGCGATCGCCGGTGATCCGGTTGCCATCCACCTCCAGCTCGCGCTCGCCGACGAAGTGCGCCGAGTGCTCGTACACGTCCACATTGGGCAGGCTGTGTCGGTACTGGCGACCACCCTCGGCGATCGGGTCGATGCGACCGAACACACGATGGACGATGGCCGGCCAGTCGGCGCCGAGGAACTCCGTCTGGATGCCGTAGCGCGAGCTGTCCTTCGCGTGCTCGGCGAGGTCGGCTGGGTAGATCAGCATCTTCGACGGGATGCAGCCACGGTTGAGGCAGGTGCCACCGAACAGCCCGCGTTCGATCATCGCGATGCGCCAGCCATCCATCTCGGGCCCGATGACCGAGTTGCCGGAACCGGCACCGATGATGATCAGGTCGTAATGCCGTGCCGCGTTGAAGTCCGAACTCATCGGGTCAGGTTGCCACGACATCGGGCGTGAACGACGCCGATAGGGTCAGATTGCGCAAGGTTTGAACAACCTCATCATTGGGAAGGAAACCACCATGCCTATCTACACACTCCCCGAGCTGCCCTACTCCCCCGGTGCACTGGAGCCGCATTACAGCGGCGAAATCGTCGAACTGCACCACGGCAAGCACCACGCCGCCTACGTGAAGGGCGCCAACGACACACTCGATGCGCTCGCCGCAGCCCGCGCCGCCGGCGACTTCGCCAGCATCAACGCACTCTCGAAGAATCTTGCATTCCACCTCAGCGGCCATGTGCTGCACAGCATCTTCTGGACCAACATGAGCCCCGATGGTGGCGGCACGCCCGAGGGCGAACTGGCTGCTGCCATCGACGACGCCTTCGGCAGTTTCGACGCCATGAAGGCACAGCTCACAGCCGCCACCACCAGCGTGCAGGGCAGTGGCTGGGGAGCACTGGCCTGGGAGCCCGTGTCCGGCCAGCTGATCGTCGAGCAGATCTACGATCACCAGGGCAATGTCGGCGCCGGCTCGGTACCGCTGCTGGTCATCGATTCGTGGGAGCACGCCTTCTACCTGCAGTACAAGAACGTGAAGGCCGACTTCGTCAAGGCGTTCTGGGAGATCGCCAACTGGCCCAACGTCGCCGAGCGCTTCGCCGCTGCTCAGGCCACCCCGTCGACGATCTAGTTCTTCGCTGGCTTCCTCGGGCGTGCCACAGAAGTACGCTCGGGGTGTGAACGATGCGCAGGGTGGCGATGGGTTCATCGAGGTTCCTGATGGCGAGACGCTGTGGCGTTTCGAGCCGGACTTCCTGAGCTCGAACTGGACGTGCATCTGGGGGCGTGGGTGCAAGGGAATCCTCGACCACCCCGCCGAACACCTCCAGCAGGGCTGCTGTTCGGTCGGTGCCGAGCTGACCGACCTCGAAGAAGCGATGACCGTCTCGGCGCTCGCGTCAACGATTCCGCCCGAGCTGTGGCAGCACGCAGCCGACGTCGACGCCAACGACGTGTTTTCCGACGAGACACGCAGCAACACGAAGGTCGTCGATGGCGCATGCATCTTCCTCAATCGGCCCGGTTTCTCGGGTGGCGCCGGTTGCGCGTTGCATCTCGCCGCCGACGATGCGGGCGAGTCACCGATCGATTGGAAGCCGTCGGTGTGCTGGCAGCTGCCCGTGCGGGTCGACTGGGCGATGCAGCCCGATGGCGTGGAGCACGCAACGGTGCGGCGTTGGTCGCGGGCCGACTGGGGTGACGACGGCGACACGATGGCCTGGTGCTGCACCGAAGGCCCCGAGGCATACATCGGCGAGCAACCGGTGATCGACTCGCTGGCCGAAGAGTTGGCAGGTATCGCCGGTCAGCACGTCTACGTCGAACTGCGCCGCAAGCTCGGTGTCACCGAGGAGCCACCGCCGGGAACGTGACGTTGGCTTCGGCCAGGCGGCGACACGCTCGACGCTCGCGACGGATGGGCCACCACTCGTAGAGGAAGATCTCGAGCGGCTTCCACATCGACACCCAGCCCAACACCGAGAGACCCTCGTGGATGATTTCGACCACTGGGTTCGTGCTCGCCCGGATGGCCTTCGACAGCAGGTTGAAGCCGGCGATCGCGCACACGCCGATCAGCAGGCTGATGCGGCCTTCACGGAGCAATTTGCTGAGCTCGCGGCTGGACTGCCAGGCGCGGTATTCGAAGTGCGCGTGGAGGCCATTGACGATGGCCTGCTCACGGCCGGCAAGGCGACCGTCAGCGACGTAGATCTCGACCGTGATCTCATGATCCTTGTCGAAGTCTTCGGCCCACTCCTCGATCCAGTCAGCCACCTCCGGGTTGAGCGAACGCTCATCCAGCGGTGTTGGATCCATGGGATTGAAGATGCCTTCGACCGACGCGACGCGCACCTGGATGGGGCTCTCGTTCAGCTCGTCGTGAGTTCGCGGCCAATACCGTTGCTCCATGGCGAACAGTCTCGCCGCTGGCGAGCCGCCGCTACCGGATCACCCGTTCTTGGGCAGCTCGCTCCAGCTCATCGTGCGGTCGTTGTTCGGTTCCTTGGGCAGGCCGAGTGCGCGTTCACCGATGATGTTGCGCTGCACCTGGTCGGTGCCGCCGTAGATCGGCGGTGCCTGCGCGAACAAGGCCATTTCGGTGACGAAGGCCAGCATCGGATTACCCGTGGCGGCATCGAGCGCCTTGCGATCTGCGGAGTTGTAGGCGTGCAACATGCCACCGGCGCCCGCGAGGCGCAGACCGAGGTCGCGGCTCTGACGCATGATCTCGCTCATCGACAGCTTTGCGATGTTCGGTGCGCCGGCAATGTCGCGACCGGCCGCCTTCTCGCCCTTGAGGCGCAACGCCAGCATGCGACCCACCTCGTTCAGCGTGTGCAGCTTCATCATGTCCTGGCGAACGGTCGGGTCGCCCTGCAGGCCAGCTGCGGCGGCCATTGCCTTGAACATCGTCATTGCCCCAGCGGCCATTGCGCCGCCACCACCGCCACCACCGGATGACCCCGCGGGCTTGACGAAGTCGCCGACGCGCTTGGGCAGATCGCCGATGACGGTGCCTGCGCCGGCCGCAGCCGCGGCGCTGTGGCCACCGGCACCGAGGCCGGACCGCTCGAACATCAGCGTCGTGTTGGCGACCGCCCAACCATTGTTGAGCCCACCGATCGTCGCGTCGTCAGGGACGCGTGCGTCGCTGAGGAACACCTCGTTGAACAGCGCCCTTCCGGTCATCTCCCTGAGGGGGCGGATGTCGACACCCTCTTGATGCATGTCGCAGGCGAACCAGGTGATGCCCTGATGCTTGGGCGAGTCGGGGTTGGTGCGAGCGATGAGCATGCCCATGTCAGCCACCTGGCCTCCGCTGGTCCACACCTTCTGGCCGTTGACGATCCACTCGTCGCCGTCCTTGATCGCCTTGCAGCCGAGGCCGGCCAGGTCGCTACCCGCGCCGGGCTCGCTGAACAGCTGGCACCAGGCCTGCTGGCCGGTGACGATGGGCAGCACGTAGCGGTCGATCTGCTCCTGGCTGCCGTGCACCGCGATGGTCGGTGCTGCCAGCAACATGCCGAGCCCGCCGGGTGCCGCAACCGCTCCGTGAGCGACGATGCGATGGCCGACAGCGATCGCGTCGTTGCGTGCCAACCCCTTTCCGTACGCATGTGTCGGCAATGCGGGTGCTGCCCAACCCGACGACCCCAGCCGCTGCCACCATTCGGCGACCGTCAGCTCAGGGTCCCAGTTCTCCGCCAACCATGTATCAAGTTCATCGAGGATCTCACTCATTCGCACAGCTTTCCCCGCGGTGCGTCGGCCGAACGATTCGGAGAGCTCTTCACACTGATTGCTCTTGAAGCGGAAGCGGGCTGACGCTGCGGTAGGCCGGGTTCGGCCTCGCCGGACCGCATGTGTGAAGTGGTTCTCCTCTTTCAGATTTGGGTGGCCACGTCCACCTCCGCCATGACGTCGGACTGTGGACCTCCCGTGAATGCGATGCAGCCACGCGCAGCTACCGCGGCGGGGCCGCGGCAGGTGCATCTTTGGGTTGTCGTCTCCAGCGTCGTGCGGCTAGTTCCAGCGGTGGTGTGAAGGTGGTGCGCCGCGTGGGCTGGAGTTGGTGCGCTTGCCATCGAAGGTAGTGAAGAGCGCTTCGCCGTTGGGCAGCAGGTCGATGGTGATGTTCTGTTGGTGCACGTAGTGGTGATGTCTCGAGCAGAGAAGAATCAAATTGTCGTAGTCGGTTCGCCCGCCGCGCCGCCAGTAGTGGATGTGGTGGGCGTCGGTCCATTTCACCGGCCGGTTGCACCCGGGGTAGCGGCAGCACCCGTCACGGGCAGCCACCTGTTTGAACAACTTCGACGGGACGGTGCGAGTGGTGCGTCCGAAGCTGAGCGGCGCACCATCCGCGTCGCGCAGAATGACGTGGATGCGGCAGTCGCACAGATACGTGTCGGTACACGCGGGTGACATCGGACGCTGCGTATCGACGTTGACGCCTTCAGGTCGTTCGGTCGCGACAGTGGAGGCGTCGGCGGACAGAGTCACGTTCGGCAGGTTCCGCGGGCGTTCGTGCCCGGTGTGGTTCTTGTTGAAGAACGCCGCAATGTCGAACAGTGCGTCACCCTGACGCTCCGCGATGGTGCGGGTCTCGTCCTTGCCCGTATGGGTGATGGCGTTCTGGATGGCTTTGTCGAACTCGGTGCCGGCTGCTTCGTTCAACCGGAACGTGCCGTGGGTGACGTCGTCCATCGTGGTGCCGAAGGTGAGCTCGTTGGGCCGCTCGATCGGTGGTGCCTTCTCGTCCAGGAGTGCGTCGGCGCGGTGGATCCAATGATTGACCGCGCGCACCGTCTGATGAATGTCGAGTTCCTTCAACGTCTCGACCAAACCGTCTTGGGTCGTGGCCAGGATCTCGTTGTACTTGGACTTGCCGGTGCGGGCCGCGACTTCGACCTGCGACGCCGACAGATCACCCGCAACAGCAGCCTGGGCGAAGGCGGTGGACTTGGTGAGGAACCGGCCGTTGCGCAACATCGACCCTGCGCGTTGGGGTGTCATGCGGAGGTGGTTGCGCAGCCACGCGTTCATCGAGACAGTGCCATCAAGCCCAAACGCACCAGAGGCTTCGAGACGGGCGGCGGTGAGTTCCAACACAGCTGCCTGTCGTTCGTGTTCGGCGACGGCAGAGGCGAATTCATCGATGTTGAAGGACACGTCTTCCGCCTGTTCCGCAACCGCCGTCATATCCACTAGAGTACATATGTTCGTCCCTGAACAAAACCCGTAGATCCATATTCCATATAGCTTTCACCGATATCCGGGTCCGGAGAATCGCCGCGGTAGATGCGCTCAGAGTGATGCCGGCGTGAGTGGTAACTGGAGTTGTCGCCGGCCGAAATACCCCAGGCCGGAGCCGGCCCCGGCCGCCGGGCCGACCCACCACCATTTCGAGAGCATCGGTTCAGAACACGACCAGCGTTAGTCCTCGGAGCGAAACAGGCGCCAAGAGACGGCGAGCCAGATCCCGACGGCCGCCAGCCAGATGGCAGGAGTCTTCCAGTCAGTGCCCACCATTGCTCGGTTCATGCAGGCCATCGCCTGTCCGTGCTCGACAACCAGACTGCGACGAAGAAGGTCACGAGGAACGTGAGGATGAAGCCCACACACACCGCAGGTCGCTCCTGCACCTGTAGGACGGGAGAACCGTTGCTAGGTGATGGCTGCAACCGGGCCGAGGAGGTCCCAGGGGTTGCCGGCGATGTCGAGGAAGACGACGACCGTGCCGTAGGGCTCGGATCGCGGCTCGCTCGTGAACTGGACTCCGTGCTCCACCATCCGCTGGTACGAGGCATCGAAGTCGTCGACACGCAGGAAGAAGCCGACGCGACCAGCGGCCTGCGCTCCCACCGCAGCCGACTGCTGAGGCCCGTCCGCTTGCGCGAGCAGCACGCCAGTGGTCCCTCCGGGCGGGCGGACGATGACCCAACGCTTGAGTCGACCATCGTTGGTCAACGACGGAGAATCCTCGATGAGATCGAAACCCAGCGCACCGACGAAGAACTCGATCGCCGAGTCGTAGTCCTGCACGATGATCGCCACCGACTCGAGATGCATCACTCGACCGTAGCTGGTCGGATTCTGGGCCAGACCAGCGCGGCTACTCGGGTTGGTCGGCGAGGATGCCGGCGCTGAAGGCCAGTGCCGTGGCGATGCCGGCGGCGCGTTCGATCACTGCGCCGAACGTATAGCCGGCTTCGATGGCGCCGTTCATCGGCGGCTCGCCGAGTGAACGCAGCAGGGCCGTGGCGTCGCGCGACACGATGATCTTCTCCAGCTCGGGCAGCGGCTCGGCTTCACGCCAGATGTCGGCCTTCTGTGCCTGGCGGCCACCCGCGCGCGAGCCGGAGCGACGGCGCTGGCCGTTGCCGTTGCCATTGCGAGCAGCTGCCGGTTGCGATCCGGATTGCGGGTTACGGCTCATTGGTCGTCCTCGGTCAGCAGCTCGTCGGGGCGCAGGCCGAAGGCGAGACGCAACTGGTCGGTGTCGAGATCGGCCATCGAGCTGCCCTTGGGCAGCACCAATTGTGCGATGTGGCGCTTGCCGGCAACCACTTCCTCCACCTTCTCGTCGACAGTGCCGGGGCACACCAGGCGGTGCGAGATGACCATCTTGCTCTGCCCGATTCGCCATACACGGTCGCGCGCCTGGTCTTCCACGGCGGGGTTCCACCAGCGGTCGTACAGCACGACGTGGTTTGCGTTGGTCAGGTTCAGGCCGGTGCCCCCGGCCTTCAGCGACAGCACCATCGCACCCGGGCCTTCCAACGCCTGGAAATCGGCCACCATCTTGTCGCGCGCCGTACGACTGAGGCTGCCGTCGTAGCAGGAGACGGACGTACCGGTGAGCTCGGTCAGGTGCTCGGCGAGACGACGACCCCACGTAGCAAAGTGAGTGAAGATCAACACCCGCTCGCCCGAGGCAAAGACCGACTCGACGATCTCCTCCAGGCGGGCCAGCTTGCCCGAACGACCGGCCAGTGGCAGGCCGTCGTCGTTGTATGCAGCGGGGTGGTTGCAGATCTGCTTGAGCGCGGTGATCGCGGCGAGGATCGCGCCTTGCTTCTTCTCCCCCAGCTCGTTGGCGACGTTCAGCACCAGATCGTCGAGCACCGCCTGATACAGGCCGATCTGCTCGGGGGTCATCGTGCAGTGGTCGAGCTCGTCGATCTTGTCCGGTAGCTGCGCGGCCACTTCCGGCTCGGTCTTGGTACGGCGGAACAGCAGGATGCCGTTGAGGGCTCTGAGCGCCGACTCACCGTCGCCCGACATCTGCGAGACGAACGCCGCCCGCGGCCCGACCAAACCCGGGTTGGTGAAGTCGAGAATGGCCCACAGGTCGGCAACACCGTTCTCGATGGGTGTGCCCGTGAGCGCCAACCGCGTGTGGGCGGAGATGCGGCGCAACTGTTGCGCGGTGTCACTGGCCGGGTTCTTGATGGCCTGCGCCTCGTCGAGGACCATCGTGCGCCATTCGACATCGGCCAACATGTCGACGTCGCGCACCGCTGTTGCGTAGGTGGTGATGACGATGTCGGACTTCTCCAGTTGCGCGGTGAACTCAGCGGCTTCGGAACGCGAGTTGCCGTGGTGGACGAGCACGCGCAACCCGGGCGCGAAACGCGCGGACTCGGCAGCCCAGTTGCCCACGACCGCAGCCGGCGCGACGACCAACGTGGTGCCGTTCCCCGCAGTACGGGCAAGGTGGGCAAGCACCGTCGGTGTCTTGCCCAGACCCATGTCGAGCGCCAGGCAACCGCCCAGCTCGGCAGCGTCGAGGAACCCGATCCACGACAGCGCCTCGGTCTGATACGAACGCAGTTCGCCGACGAACCCCTCCGGCGGGGTCACCGGTGCGGCCGACGCCTCGCCGGCACGCTGCAACACATCGTTGGCCCAGCTCTGGCCGTGCACGACGATGCCGCCGGCGAGACCCGACGTGTCGAGGCCCATGCTGTGGCGCAAGATCTCGGCGCCCGTCATCTTGGTGGTGGATTCACGTTCGGCCAGCGCGGCCGCGGCCTTCTCCAGGTCGACGCGATCCAGCTCGACCCACTTTCCGTGCGAGTGCACGAGCGGACGGGCTTGCTTGGCCAACCGCGCAACTTCGCCGGCGGAGAGCTCGACATCGTCGAACAGCACCGACCACGCAACGTTGGAGAGCTGGTGCGCCCCGACGACCGAGCCCGCCGACTCTTCCGCGAACAGCCGCAACGACGGTGTGGCCTTGCGTCGTGAGATCAGGGGGGCACGAACGTCGAAGCCGGTAGTGACCAGCGTCGGCCCGACCATCGTCAGGAAGTCCCACGCTTCGTCCTGGCTGAGCGCCAACTGCCCACGTGCCTTCACGCCGGCGCGGCCCAGCGCGGGGAAAATACGACCCAGCCGGGACCACTCCACCAGCGCCGTTCGCCCACCATCTGGCGCGCGCAGCGCTTCGTCGATGGGGATCATCTTGCCCTTGGCCTGCTTGACGTGCACCGACATCAGCCACACGCCACCAACGCCTGGCGGATCGAGCTGCACGACGAGGCGCACGTGGCCGGTGTCGGTGACCGGGCGCGTCCACTGGTCGAACCGGCGTGACATGTCGCGAGCCAACGAGACGTCGGCGGGGAACGGAACACCGTCGATACGAGCGAGTAGTGAGTCGCCCAGATCGGTGATGGTCTTGGCCGCCGGCGGTTGCGCCTTCAGGTCGACGCGCTCTGCCGCTTCGCTCATGATCGCGTCGATGACGGCACCGATGACCGAGACGGTCACGGTGTGACCGGCACCCAGCTCGACGGCGGTCACCGTGGCGGGCATGACCGCCGCGATCTCATCCAGCGATGTACGGCTGATGTACGCCGGAATCCAGCGCAGCGCGGCGTCGGTGCCATGGCCGTCGCGACGGGAAGCGATGCGCACGCTGGGGACGATGGCGCCCCGCGCAGCAAGACGTACACCCTCGACCGCAACACGACCGAGCCACTGCAGGCTGGGACCGACACCTTCCGGAGCGACGTTGCCACCGACCGACACCAGCCAGCCGAGCGCGCCGCGCATCGGGATGGACAGCGCTTCGGCCTTCATGCCATTCGGTAGCGGAACACCTGGGTGCACTTCCCAGCCGTGCGGTGGACCGTCGACGGCCTGCAGGCGATCCGCCAGCGCGTCGTTGTCTGCGGGCTCGGTACCACGGCCAGCGGCCCACACGATGACCCGGCCTTCGGCCCACGAGGCCTGTAGCTGCACCTCGCCCGGCTCGAGGTACTCCCACGAGATCGTGTCGTCGTCGTCCAGCTCGGCGAGGATCGGCGACGGCGGTAACGGCTTGAGACGAGCGGCGGTGCGGTGCAGACTCTTCAGCGTTTCCGCAAAGTCGGCCACCACCTGGTCTCGTTCGTCTCCTGAAAGACCGCGGACATTGGCCAGGTCTTCCTCGGCATCACCGATGAGACGGTCGAGAACCGCCAGCGACATCGACTCGTCACTCTCGAACAACGCCAGATCATCGGGCGCGCCACGACCGTCAGCGATGGACCAGATAGCCGTCTCGAGTTGTCGTACCTGCGTCATTGCACTCCGTATGCGTAACCGTCTGACGTCCGGGCCGCAGGTTTCCGCGGCGCATCGTGACTGCCAGTGACATCTTCGAGGATACGTCGCAAATTCGCCGTTGCGCTCAGTCGGGGGCGATACCCGTCACACGGTTTCAGTCGTCACGCGAGTGGCTACGTAGTGGCCGATGTCGTAGACGTTGCGTTCGAGGTAACTGAACGGGCCCCGTTGCGCGTCGCGGTGGTGCAGCGCCCGCCATACGCCCTCGATGACCGGGCGGTCCTCGCCGTTCACCGCCGTGATCAGATCGAGGATGCGGGCGAGGTACGGCTCTCGGTCGAGCGACGGGTCGTTCCACACCTCAGGGGCAATGGCCAGCGACCAGCGGATGTGCACCTGCCCGACACCGATCGGGCTGAGCACCAGGTACCAGAGCCAGTCGGGTTGCAGCTGGATCACGTGGGTCGGGTAGGTCGCAGTCAGCATCGTGCTGTATCGCCAGGTTCCCTCGAGCACGTCGTTGGTCGCATGCGCGGTGCCGTACGCGCTGGCCGGATCGTCGATGGCAACGTGATAGGTGTAACCCTCGCCGCCCGGGTACACGGTGGTACTACCCGTACTGTCGCTGTCCTTGGCAAACGTGTTCTTGTGGACCTTGAACACGTGATAGGCGTCGAGAAAGTTCTCCGTCAGGCACTTCCAGTTCGTCTCCCACACCTCGGTTCCGCCGGCAACGGTCACGTAGTCGGCCATCCGGTAGCGGCTCACCACGTCCGTAAGCCCGACCACCCGGGGAGCGAGCGCCGTGGGGTGCGCTGCCTGGCTGATGTACACGAACCCTTCCCACACTTCCGTGGCCAGCTCGGCGAGCCGATGGTTGGCCGGGTCGAACGACGTTCCGTCCGCCTCCTTCGTCTGCTGCATGTAGGGCGCGGCGATGCATTGGCCATCCAGCCGATAGACCCACGCGTGGTACGGGCAGGTGATGCGAGCAGTGCTGCCGGCGCCGTCGAGCAGGGTGGCGCAGCGATGGGCGCACACATTGGCGAATGCACGCACCACGCCATCGTCACCGCGCACCACGATCACCGACAGCAAGCTGTCGTCGTGCGCGGAGGGGACGTCGCGAGTGACGTAATCACCACTGGCAGGCACGTCCATCGTGCGGCCGACGCAGAGCCACTCGCTGGCGAAGATTCGTTCTCGTTCCAAGCGCAGCACCGCTGGATCGGTGTACGCGCCGGGCGGCAACGCGGTCGCCCTTTCGATGGGAAGCCCCGCGTGCGAGGTCAATTGAGCAAGAAGCGACTCGTCCAACCCGGATGTCATGGAGCCGAAGCTACCGAGCCGGGCTAGACGTTGGCGACGAAGATGATGTCACCGGTGGCGGTCGCCGAGCCGGTTGACGGCTCGACGGTGATCGCCCAGGCACTGGGGTCTGCGGGCGCCTTCAGCACGTGGTGCACGGTGCCGTCCTTGGCGGGGTCCAGGACGTACATCGCCATCGACTCGTCGGGCGTGATCAGCCACAGTTCGTAGGCCTTGTCGCTCGGCGTGGTCGGCAGGTCGTCACCCATGAGGACGGCTTGGCCGAGCGAGTTCGACCATGCCACCTTGAACGTTCCCTGGGCTCCGTCCTTACTGACGAGGCTGAGCACCTGCGAATCCGGCTGCTCCATCACGTGAGCGAGGTCACCGGCGAACGTGTCGGACTGATCACCGCCACGGAACGAGGCGACTCCGACGATGATCATCACGATGGCGGCGGCGGCGGCGGCCATCGACATCAGGGAACGTGCGCGCCGCCGCTCGTCGAGAGCGACGACGGGTGCGACCAAAGGGGACAGCTGGCGGGTCGCCGCCACTTCCGCCATCACCTTGTCCTTCAGCGACAGAGGTGGCGCTACCACAAGCGAGTCGGACACCTGCGTGAGCGTGTGGCGGAACTCCTGCACATCGGTGCGGCACACCTCGCATGCCCCGTAATGGGCCTCGAACGCGGCGCGCTCGCGGTCATCAAGGGCGTCGAGTGCGTACGCCGCGGCGAGGTGGTGGACATCGATATCGGTCATGACTCACCTCCCAATTCATCTCGTAGCCGGATCAAACCGTCGCGAATTCGACTCTTGACGGTGCCTTCCGCGACATCCAGCAACACCGCCACTTCTCGATAGGTGTGGCCACCGAAGTAGGCCAGCTCCACAGCTTCCCGCTGCAGCTCGGAGAGCTGCAGCAAGGCACGCCGCACACGTACCTGTTCGAACGATGACTCCACTTCGGCCCCGACCACGTCGCGGTCGGGGCGCACGGTCTGGTTGGCATCACGATCCTGGCGGACTCGTGATGCCTGCTCGCTTCGCACTCGGTCGATTGCTCGACGGTGCGCAAGCGTGGCTGCCCACGTCTTGGCGCTGCCCTTGGTGCCGTCGAACCGAGCGGCAAGCCGCCACAGTTCGACGAACACCTCTTGGGCAACCTCTTCGGCCTGCGAGGGATCCCGCACCACCTTCAGCACTACGCCGTACACCAGGGGAGAAAGTGCGTCGTAGAGTTCGGCGAAGGCCGACTGATCGCCGCGACCGGCACGGTGAAGGAGCTCGCCGATCGGATCGTGGAGATCAGCTGCAACGTCGGCCGGCCGGGCACGCATTGCCCTCAAGACGCCCATGGCGCCTCGCGGTTCGTGTGCTCGGTGGGGGTCAACATGCCAATCGTTCGGAACTCGGATGGATCTGGATGGGTGCCACGTCGACTCACCCTGCCATTGTCGCCCGTTGCGCCCATTCCCGCGTAGCTTTGTCGATATGACGGCTCACAAACTCGGTCGCGCGGCAGCCCGTTTGGCCAACGCCGTCAAGCCGGCAACCTCGAAAGCGACCTCCAGGGCCGGCGAGTTCGCTCGCAACCTGCGCGCCGAGTTCGAGGCGGGCCAAGCGTCGGCAGCGACCGACGAGGTGCAAGCCGCCGAGGTCGCCGATGCCATGCGCAGTGTCGATTGGGCCAAAGTGCGCGCAGCGACCAGCGCCAAGAGTTCCGAGGCTGCAGCGTCGATGAAGACAATGGCCGCTGAAGTCGATTGGGACAAGGTGCAGCCTGTGGCGGCGAAAGTGTCGAGCGCCCTGATCGCCGCTGTCGCGTCGGGCCACCTCGGCGTCGGCGGACGCCTCGCTCCGACGGTGGCACGGGCCATCATGAACGACCGCAACTTGGCGCAGCGTGTCAGCACCACCCTGGCCGCGGACGACGCGGCGACACCCGACTTTCGTCAGATCGTCATCGCCGGGGCCATCGACGCCACTTCCAGCGAGTAGTAGCGGCGCTACCCAGGCACAACTAGAAGACGAAGCCTTTGGGAATGACCACGATGCCGTGGTCGCTGATGGTGAACCGGGCGGCATCGGCGGCGGCATCGAAGCCGATCCGCTCACCTGCAGGAACGACCACGTTCTTGTCGATGATGCACCGATTGATGCGGGCGCCAGGGCCGACTTCGACACCGGGGAACAGCAAGCTGTCGGTGACGTGTGCGTCGTGATTGATGCGGACCCCGGGCGACGCGATGGAACGCTCGACATGCGAGCCCGACACGATGGAGCCGGCGCACAGCAGGCTGCCATCGACGTACGAGGGCTCGCCGCCTGCACCACGCGAGATCTTCGCCGGAGGCAGCGGCTGGTGGCTGGTGAACACCGGCCACTTGTCGTTGTACAGGTTGAAGATCGGCACCGGCGACAGCAGGTCCATGTTGGCGTGGTAGTACGAATCGATGGTGCCGACGTCGCGCCAGTAGCCCTTCTCACGATCGTCCTGACCCGGCACGACGTTGGTGGAGAAGTCGTACACGTGGGCAACGCCTGCAGCGGTGAGCGCAGGAATGATGTCGCCACCGAGGTCGGTGCGCTGGTGGTCCTGCCCAGCGGGCGTCACGATATCGATGAGCGTCTTGGTGTTGAACACGTAGTTACCCATGCTGGCCAGGCAGCGCGAGTCGTCACCGATGATGGTTGGCGGGTTCGGTGACTTCTCGTGGAACGCCACGATCTTGCCGTCTTCGTCGGCCTCGATGACACCGAACGACTTCGCATCTTCGTAGCCGACGGGGATCGCAGCCACGGTCACACCGGCACCTGACTGCAGGTGCTGATCGACCATCTGGCTGACATCCATGCGGTAGATGTGGTCGGCACCGAACACGCACACCACGTCGGGCATCTCGTCGGTGATGAGGTTGAGGTTCTGGTAGATCGCATCGGCCGAGCCCGCGAACCAGTGCGGGCCACGACGCATCTGCGCGGGCACCGGGGTCACATAGTTACCGAGCAGGCCGCTGAACCGCCACGTCTGGCTGATGTGACGGTCGAGGCTGTGGCTCTTGTATTGCGTGAGCACCACGATCTTCAGGTACCGAGAGTTGGCGAAGTTCGACAACGCAAAGTCGATGATGCGGTAGCTACCGCCGAATGGAACGGCTGGCTTGGCACGGTCCTCCGTGAGGGGCAGCATCCGCTTTCCCTCTCCACCTGCGAGAACGATGACGAGCACCTTGGGTTCGGCCATGATCGGAATGTACCTCGTCGCCCGCACACAGGGGTCCATCAGTTACGGTCTTTCCTGGTGAAGGTCCTGTTCGTTACCCCGGAGTGCTATCCGTTGGTGAAAACTGGCGGCCTGGCCGACGTCGCAGGTGCGCTGCCGCTGGCGTTGGCCTCGTTCGGCGTCGAGGCGCGCGTTCTGCTGCCGGGCTATCCGGGCGTACGTGAACAACTCATCGGTGTCCGCAGGGTGGCGTCGCTGCCCTCGCTGTCCGGTGGCACCGGCACGCTCAGCCTGGGCCGCACAGCTCAAGGGCTGGCGGTTCTGCTGCTGGAGGCCCCGCACCTGTACGCCCGCGAGGGTGGCGGACCATACCTCGACGCGGACGGCAACGACTGGCCCGACAACCATCTGCGCTTCGCTGCGCTGTCGTGGGTGGGTGCCCAGATCGCCATGGGTCGGCTGGGTGGGTGGAAGCCCGAACTGCTCCATCTGCACGACTGGCAGGCAGCACTGACGTCGGCCTATCTCCACTTCGGACAGCAACCGTCACCGCCCACGCTGCTGACGATTCACAACCTCGCATTCCAAGGTGTGTTCGGGACTGACACATTCACCGGTCTGCACCTGCCCGCCGAGGCAGTCGCCCACGACGGCATGGAGTACTGGGGCAACATCAGCTTCCTCAAGGCGGGCGTGCTATGGAGCACCCACCTCAGCACGGTCAGCCCGACGTATGCCCGCGAGATCCGTACACCCGACCAGGGTATGGGCTTCGACGGGCTGCTGCGCGCCCGACCCGACCATCTCACCGGCATCGCCAACGGCATCGACTCCACGGTCTGGAACCCTGCGAACGACCCCGCGCTCGTCACCCCGTATTCGGTTCGCCGACTGCCGGCGAAGGCCGCCAACAAGGCGGCACTGCAGGGCGAAATGGGTTTGCACGCTCGCAATGACGCCCCGTTGTTCTGTGTGGTCAGCCGCCTCACCATCCAGAAGGGCCTGGACCTGCTCCTCGATGCGCTGCCACGGCTGCTGGGCCGTGGCGCTCAATTGGCAGTACTCGGCTCCGGTGAACGCTGGCTGGAGGACGGCTTTCGCCGCGCGACGGAGGAGAACCCCGGCTCGGTCGCGGTCACCATCGGCTACAACGAGCCGCTCTCGCATCGCGTGCAAGCGGGCGCCGACGCCATCATCGTGCCATCGCGTTTCGAGCCGTGCGGGCTCACCCAGCTGTACGGGCTGCGTTACGGCACGCTGCCGGTCGTGGCTCGTGTGGGTGGGCTGACCGACACCGTCATCGACGCCAACGGGGCTGCCCTGCACGACGGGGTCGCCACCGGTTTCCAGTTCTGTCCGGTGGACGCCGAGCAGCTGGGCGCTGCGATCGATCGCGCCTGCGACCTGTACGCGGACCAGCTCGCCTGGCAGCGGGTGGTGAAGCGAGCGATGACTCGCGACGTCAGCTGGACCAGTGCCGCCGGCGCGTACATGGCGCTCTACCAACGGTTGGTCGTCGAGCAGAAGGCCACCACATGAACCGCCGATTCGCTCGCCGCACCGTCGCAATGCTGGTCACGCTTGCCGCCCTGGCCCCGCTCATCGGTCGCGGTGCCACCTCATCAGCGGGGACGACCTTCAACTTCGCGCTCATCGGCGACCTTCCCTACACAGCCGCCGACTCCGCCAACCTTCCGGCGCTCGTCGCGGACATCAACAACGATCCTGACGTGTTGTTCGTCGCTCATGCAGGCGACATCAAGAACGGCACCACCACGTGCGCAGAAGCCGAGCTGCAGTCTCGCTTCGCCAAGTTCCAGCAGTTCGACGATGCGTTCTGGTACACGCCCGGCGACAACGAGTGGACCGACTGCCATCGCGCCAACCCCCCATCGAACCCGCTCGCGCGTCTGGCCGCGCTGCGCACCATCTTCTACCCGAACCCGGCCCAGACCAGTGGCGGTGCACCCCGCGCGGTCGTGTCACAGTCGACCGACCCGGCCCATTCCGAGTTCGTCGAGAACACGATGTTCCACGAGCAGTGCGTCAGTTTCGGCTCGCTGCACGTGGTGGGCAGTGGCAACGGCACCGAAGCCTGGGTCGGGGAGACGCCGCAACAGACGCTGGACCGAGAGGCGGCAGTGACCGCCCGCTCGGCAGCCGACGTTGCCTGGATCGACACCGTGTTCGACGCCGCCGTGGCGCGTGGTAGCAAGGGTGTCTTCCTGCTGCTGCAGGCGGCGCCGTCGACGCAGGCCCCCTTTGCCGCCGTGCGGGCGAAGATCATTTCGCGTGCACAAGCCTTCAACAAGCCCGTCATCGTGGCCCATGGCGATGGGCACGTGTACACCGTCACGAACCCCTACCTCGGACTCGCGAACGTGACCCGGTGGGAAACGTACGGCGCGTCTGGTGCCACCAACCAGGGATGAAGGTGACGGTCAACTGCGACTCCGCCACTCTTTTCAGCCAGGCCACCGTCATCACCGGTACGACACCCACCACCACGAGTTCCACGGTGCCAGGGGCACCGTTCATGATCGGCGTCGCGGATGCCACCTCGCCTGCGGCACGACTCGGCCCGCCCGATGGCGTTGCCGCGGCCGCCCCGAGCGAGCGGGCGGCAGCGCAGCAATCGCCGTGATCGAGACCGTCAACGTGATTCGTGCCGCAATAGTTGCGGGACACAATCATTTGCCGTAGGGTCACAACCATGCTGAACCCAGACATCCGCGACCTTGCACAGGCGAAGAACTTCGCAGCCCTCACCGTCATCCCCAAGTCCGGTCACCCGCTGACGCACGTGATGTGGGTCGACGCCGACGACGAACACATCCTGATCAACACCGAGATCGGTCGCGCCAAGGCCACCGCAATGGACAACGACCAGCGCGTCACGGTCGCAGTCTGGGACGCCGAGAATCCGTACCACTACGCCGAAGTGCGTGGCACGGTGGTGAGCACCACCACCGGCCAAGAGGCTGCCGACCACATCAACGCCGTCAGCCAGAAGTACACCGGTGGCCCGTACGCCTTCGGCCCCACCGACGCTCGCATCATCTACCGCATCAACCCGGACAAGCAGCGAATCCAATAGTTCTCACCTCCACGGCACCCGTCGTGCTTGAGAACAGGGTCCAGTCTGCCGATGAACGTTGGCATGACTTCTACATTGGCCTCTGATCGCACCCCCGCGCCCTCCGGTCCGCACCACCTTGTGAGTGCCCTCGTTGCGTCCATCGGTGCTGTGATGGCCGGCCGTGGCGACCAGATCGAGGTGGCGACCGCGTGCGTGGTGGCAGGTGGGCACTTGCTCGCCGAGGATGTCCCCGGAGTCGGCAAGACGCTGCTGGCGCAAACGATCGCCGCGTCGCTGGGCGGCACCTTCGCCCGTGTCCAAGGAACTGCCGACCTGCTTCCCTCGGATGTTGTCGGCTCCCTCGCACCCAACGCCGACGGCTTCGGACTGCACTTTCGACCCGGTCCTGTGTTCGCGAATGTGGTGCTCTTCGATGAGCTGAACCGCTCCAACCCACGCACGCAATCGGCACTCCTCGAGGTCATGGAGGAAGGCCACGTCACCGTCGATGGGGTCACGCACCCGGTGCCTGCCCCATTTGTCGTCATCGCCACGCAGAACCCGGTGGAGATGGCCGGCACCTACCCGCTGACCGAGGGCGTGACCGACCGGTTCATGGCGGCCATCAGCCTGGGCCGGGCAACGGCGACCGAAGAGGTGGAAGTGCTGACCGGTCGCCGCGGCCGCGTGCGGCTCAACGACGTGGTGCGCGTGGCCACGATGGAGGAACTGGCTGCGTGCCGCACACAGGTGCGGAACATTCACCTGGCCGATGCGGTCGCCGAGTACGCGGTCGCGATATTGCAGGCCACGCGAGCGCATCCAAGAGTCCGGCTGGGAGCTTCGACTCGCGGCGGTGTTGCGATGGTCGCCCTCGCCCGAGCATTCGCGTTGATGGACGGCCGCGACTACGTGGCACCTCACGATGTCGCCCGCTCCGCACAGAGTGCGCTGCCGCACCGGCTGGTACTCGTTGGTCAGGAGCGGTCGGGCGCGGCGGCCGTTGTCGCGGAGTGCGTTGCCGCGGTGCAGGCGCCACGCCGTTGACACGCCCGACAGGTCTGGCTCGCGGCGCTGCCGCACTGGGTCTCGCCTGGATCGTCGCGGGGATGATCGCGATGCTCACTGGCGCGGCGGCGGTAGTGATCATGCTCGCGATCGGGCTGGTGGCGTTCGCGGCGAGCGCGGTCGACGGCTGGTGGTCGGCGCGCCGGACGACCGGGCCGACGGTTCATGCACCAACCCTGACCGCGGTCGGCAGCGAGCTGGAATGGCAGGTGCATTCCACCAACGATCGTCAGGTCTACGTCGAGCTGCGCGTCGGCACGGAACTGGTCGCGAGCGGATGGGCACGGCCGGGTGCCAACAACTTCGTCGGCACGGCGCCGAGACGCGGGGTGCATGACTGTGTCACGGTGCAGCGGTCGACGGCCGGCACCCTCGGCACGGTGTGGTGGCGAAGGAACGCCGTTACATCGATCTCTCCTCTGTTCGTGGCACCGGCGGCCTCCGTCATCGGCGCGCCGCACGAGACGCTGATCGGCGACGAACACCTCGATCAGTTGGCCGGCCACAACGCCGGCCGCGACGAGATCGATGGCGTACGAACGTGGCGGCAGGGCGACGAGCTCACCGCGATTCACTGGCCGGCGACGTTGCGCAGCGGTGAATTCGTCGTGCGCCAACGGATCAGCGATGTTGCCGAGCAATGGACGGTGCCGGCATGGACGGGTACGGGCGACGCGAGTTCGCACGCAGCCCACGTCCGTCACACCGTCGAGGCAGGCCTGGCGATCGGCGCAACGGTGGCGGTGAGCGTCGACGGTGGCGAACCCACAGTGATGATCGACCGAGACGCGATACACCGGTGGAGCGCGGCCTTCGAACCCGACGAGGCGCGGCCGACCGAAACCACGATCAGTTGGTGGCGCAGGCCGGTGGGAATCCGATCAGCTGAGCCGATCAGCGACATCACTACGGGCGCTCGTTGGGCAGTTGCAGTTGCGGCGGCTGTACCACCGCTGATGCTGCTCGAGCCGTTGGGCTACGGCCCGGTGGAGTTCGGTGCCGTCCTAGCTGCGATGGCGCTCAGCGCGGTGTTGACCATGCACGGTGCAGCGCGTAAGAACCTGCGCCAGCTGATGAGCCTGTTGGCCGGGGTCGCGGTCGGCGCCACGCTCATCGACCTCACCGCGATCAACAGCATCGTCACCTCACTGCGATTCCTTCTCCCTCAGATACTCGTGACGCTGGTGGTGGTGCAGGGCTTCGAGTGCATCGATCGACGATCGGCGCGCGTCACGCTCGCGTGCGCAGCGATGTTGACGGCGTACGCAGCGGGTATCCGTGTCGATGACCGACTGGCGTTGTGGATGGGCACCGCACTGTTGGGACTGGCCATTGGTTCGAACGCCATCACTCGGGCAGATCGGATGCGGGCGACGAGAACGGTTCGCACAGCAGCGACGCGCACCGGCTGTGCGCTTGCCGCCGCCGGCGCGGTGCTGGCGATCCTGGCGGCGGTGCCGATCCCGGCAGGCCCGGCCCAGCTGACGCTGCCGAGTTGGCTGGAGGACTACCGGCCCACGCCCGGTGACGGTGGGCTGGTCGCGGCCGACGGCTCGCCGCTGCTCGGCGGGGCGATCGTCACCGATCGTCCCGGCACCGGTGGTGGCGGGTACCCCGGTTTCAGCCCGACGATGGACACCGCGTTGCGGGGAGCACTCAGCAACGAGGTCGTGTTGCGCGTGCGGGCACCATTCCCCGATTTCTGGCGCGGCCAGACCTTCACCAACTTCGACGGCAGGTCGTGGACGGTGGACACCGACGCTGGGCAGCGAACCGAGGGGCCCGACCACACGATCAATCCCACCGTCGGCGATGTCCCGCGGGGCGACAGCGATCAGTTCATCCAGACCTTCTACGCCGAAGTCGACCAGCCCAACATCGTGTTCGCCGCCAGTCGCGCGGAACGTGTGCTGCTGGCGGCGCCGCTGTGGGCACGTCCGGATGGCGCCTTGCGAGCCGAGGTGGTGTTGCCCGCCGGCAGTGCCTACACCGTGGTCTCCCAACGCTCGCACGCAACCGCCGCCGGCCTTCGCGCAGAGGGCAGCGTCGTCAGCCCCGACACGCCCGACGTGTTTCTCGCAGTGCCATCATCGACCACTGACCGAACTCGGGCGTTGGCGCAACAGCTCGCGGCGCCCACCACGTATGACACGGTTCTCGCCATCCAGGCCTGGCTGGCGGACAACGTCACCTACGACCTCCTCGCGCCGGTGCCACCCGAGGGTGCCGACGCCGTCGATCACTTCCTGTTCGAGTCGAAGGAGGGGTTCTGCGAGCAGATCGCGACCTCGACGGCGATCATGCTGCGCACGCTCGGCATACCCGCCCGCATTGCCACCGGCTACGTACCCGGAGAGCGCGATGTGATCGCCGGGGTGTGGATCAGCCGCGCCAGCGATGCACACGCATGGGTCGAAGTGCGTTTCCCCAACTTCGGCTGGGTGCCCTTCGACCCCACGGCCTCGGTCCCCCTCTCCGGGGAAGCGCAACAGCCGAGCATCGGCGGCGAGGTTGCATCAGCAATCGCGCGAGCAATCAGCAACCACATCACCATCGTCCTCATTGGTTCGCTGTCGAGTGCGGTTCTGGTGCTCGTCGTGCGCGCACTGTCGCAGTGGTGGCAGCGTCGGCGGCGTGGAAAGTGGGGCGTGCTCCAAGACCGCTTCGTTGCGACCGCAATGCGCCACGGTGCCGCGCCACACGCACCGAACGCGGCGCTGGCCGCCGTATTTGAAGTGGCCGCGGCCGACGAACTGGCGGCCACTCTTGACGCGTCAGCGTTCTCCGCTGGATGGTCCGACGACGACGAGCTGTACCGACAGTCATTGCGCACTCTGAAAGAACTCGAGCACTCGCACTAGCGCAGTACTCTGCCCCAATGACAAATCGCCGCCGCGTCTCACTCCTGTTCTGCTGTGTGGGGCTGGCGCTGGCCGGCTGCGGCGGCCGTGCACCGGCGAGCGAACGCTCGATCGTCGAGGTCAACTCCGACGAGACAACTCCGTCAGGCGTTTCGACGCCGGCCGATACCGAGGCACCGATACCCACGTCCCCCGACGACCTGATGCCGACGGCCGACCCATCCACATACATCGGCAGCAACCAGGTCGTGCATCTGGCGGTGTTGCCCGATGGCACCACTCCCACGCTCGACATCTGGGCGATGCGTAGCTTCCAGTACGCGCCGATCTTGCTGGTCGAGGGGTTGCAGTACGGAGAGGTGTCACCGACGTTCGGTGCTCCGGAGGGGATGTCGGTCATCGCCGTCGAGAGCGGCGCAGGCCCCGACGCCGAACCGTTCACCAGTGTGTTCAGCGCTCGCGATGGCCAGGCGTACACCGACATCATCGTGTTCGACAGCGAGAGCAGCGCCGGTGCCGGCCTGCTGCTGTACGACACCGACCCCGGCAACTCGCAAGCCTTCCCCGAGGCGCTCGATGGCCAGGCACTGGTTCAGCTCTACGCCTACCAACTGCGCATCAACCCGCTCGCCGTGGGCACCAGCTTCGACCAGCGCATTGCAGGCGTGGACACCGCCTACAACGTTGGCATCGAGGGCATCACCGGCTGCGCACCCCAGCCGCGTTTCACCGATCAGGGCTTCAGCCCTTCCGTCTTGGGCGGCACCACATACATCCCCTTCGACCTCGCACCGGGTGCCACGACCTTCACGTTCCACGGTTGGGGCAGCACCAACGACGACTGTTCCGACCCGAGCGTGATCGATCCGGTGACGGTGAACGTGACGGCCGGCGAGCGAGCATGGGTCCTGCTGCATTCACGTGACGGCAAGAAGATCGAAGCGCTCGTCGTCCCTGCGGCATGATGCCCGATGCCGCGATTCGACGACCAGTACTACCAACGGTTCTACGGAGCGGTGGGCGTCCACGACCATGAACAGATCGGCCATCTCGCCACCGCTGTGCACGAGCTGTGCTCGTGGTGGGGAGTGCCGCCGACCTCCGTGCTCGATGTCGGCGCCGGCGTGGGAATGTGGCGCGACTGGTACCGGGGGCAGCATCCGCACGTCCGCGTCGTGTCGGTCGACATCAGCGAACATGCGTGCGCGCAATGGGGCCACGAGCGACGCGACATATCCACCTGGAAGCCGTCGAAGAAGTTCGATCTCGTGGTGTGTCACGGCGTGTTGCACTACCTCGATGACGATGGCGCGCAGGCAGCAATCACCAACCTCGCTGCGGCCACGCGCAACGTGATGTATCTCGAGCTAACGACCGCTCACGATCTGGCGGAGGTGGTCGACCCGGCGCGCACCGACATGGAGGTGCACCATCGCACCGGCGAGTGGTATCGGGCGCGCCTGGCCCCACACTTCCAGCAGGCAGGTGCAGGGCTCTGGGTTCGACGCGGCACCGTGCCGCTCTACGAATTGGAAGCCGCTGCGCCCTAGATGGCTGGTTAGATGCGCTCGATGATGGTGGCCGTCGCCATCCCGCCACCGGTACACATGGTGACCAGACCGGTCTGCAGGTCACGCCGCTCCAGCTCGTCGAGCAGGGTGCCGATGAGCATCGCGCCGGTCGCTCCGATGGGGTGGCCCAGGGCCATCGCGCCGCCGTTGACGTTCACCTTGCCCCAGTCGGCGCCGGTGTGGCGCAACCACTTCTGCAACACGGCAGCGAAGGCTTCGTTGACTTCGAACAGGTCGATGTCGGCGAGCGTCATGCCGGCCTTCTTCAGCACGAGGTCGGTGGCCGGGCCGGGAGCGGTCAGCATGATGACGGGCTCGTCGCCGGCCGTCGCTGCCATGGTGACCTTGGCCCGCGGGGTGTAGCCCTGCGCCCTGCCGTACGCGGGCGAGGTGAGCAGCACCGCGGCCGCACCGTCGACCACGCCCGACGAGTTGCCGCCGTGGTGCACGTGGCGAATCTCGGCGACGTGCGGGTAGGCCCTGCGCGCGGTCTCGTCGATGGACAGCTCGCGGCCGCCCATCGTGTGGCCACCCATACCGGCGAAGGCAGGGGCCAGCTTGGCCAGATCGGCCAGGGTGGTGCCGGCGCGCGGGTGCTCGTCGTGGTCGAGGGCGAGGGTGCCGTCGTCATGGAAGATCGGTATCAGTGAGCGCTCGAAGCGGCCCTCGGCGATGGCCTCGGCGGCACGGTTCTGGCTGTCGACGGCCAGCTGGTCGAGCTCCTCGCGAGAGAAGCCCTCGACGCTGGCGATCAGGTCGGCGCTGATCCCCTGGGGCACCATGTCGTACTGGTCGCGAAGGTGGTTGTTGTTGGCGGTGAAACCGTCGACGTGCATCGGCGCCGGGCGCGACATGCTCTCCACGCCGCCGGCCACGACCATGTCCTGGAAGCCGGCCAGAATGCCCATCGAGGCGAAGTTGACGGCCTGCTGGCCACTGCCGCAGAAGCGGTTGAGCGTGACGCCCGGGGCCTGCACGCTCCAGCCGGCGTCGAGCGTCGCCATGCGGGCGATGTCCATCGAGTGGTCGCCGCTGCCGGCGCCACACCCCATGATGACGTCGTCGACCTCGGCGGTGTCGAAACCGTTTCGCTGCTGGAGCGCGTTGAGCACCTGCGCCAGGATGCGCTGCGGGTGCACATTGTGCAGTGCTCCGGTCTCCTTGCCCTTCCCCCGTGGCGAACGAACAGCGTCAATGATCCAGGCTTCACTCATGCAGCGAACCGTACCCGTGCCGCCCCGATCTCCAAGAGTCGTGGCAAGTCCAAGAATCTGGGGGGTGCCCGATGGCGGTAGGCTAGTGAGTCATGGCCACAACCAAGAAGCCCGCAGCCGACACGATCGCCGAAGATGGCACGAAAACGGCAAAGCCCGCTGCGGTGAAAGCACCGGCCAAGCCGCGCAAGGCGGCCACCAAGCGTGGAGCCAAGCCGAACTCGGTACTTGCTGAGGATCACACCCCCAGCGAAGCCATTGCTCACGCCATCCGCATGGAATTCGGCGACCTGAGCCCCTCGGTCAACCGCATCATGAACGCCGGGCTGCACGAAGCCGGCACGATGCACGCCATCACCCTGTTCCGCGAATCGCTGGGCGTGCCGGGTGACGAAAACAGAAATCCGATGGTCGCCATCGAGGCTGGCCGTCTGATTCCTGATACGACTGCCTGAGCAATAACCCAAGGGAGGGCACATGCCCGAAAAGTCACCTCAAAAGCCCGCCGCCAAGAAGGCCGGCAAGTCGCTGAAGGAAAAGCGCGACGTCAAGAAAGGCAAAGCAGGCGGACCGTAAAAACGGTTGATCCGAGTCCCCAGCCCGGGGAGGGCGACGGTGAGTGGACGAATCGCGTCCAGACACTGCTCGATGTCACCCGGCTGCCACTCAGCGACCTGCTACTCGATCCGGGTGACGAACTGTCACTCGCCGACGACCCATCGGTTGCGTCAGACGCGTCGTTCATGCGGGCCTTCGTGCCGATGCGCTCGTACCAGCGCCTCTGCAACTCGGGCCTCGACGGCCTGACCAGCACGATCTCGCGCAATCCGGATGTCATCAACGGCCGCATCCTGGTGCGAGCGCTGGCCGACAACTCAGGCCAGTTCGTGGTCATCGATGGGTCGCGCCACGTCGCCGCGCTGCGGCAGATGGCCGAGACCGGCGAGTCGCACGGGGCACCGTTGACCGCCGACGTCACCGCCTTGTTCGAGCACTGCCCGGTCACGATCGTGCACCCCGAGACCGACCCGGCATTCGTGCTGGCGCTGCTCGGCGACGCCACCGAGCCCGGCGCCGACCCGTGGCTGTTGGGCCAGCGCGACCACCTGTTGCGCCTGCTCGACCGCCAGGGCGTGCATCACAGCCAGCCCACGTTGGCGTCCGCCGCTGCCGGCAACGCCCAGACGGTGCGCCGCTACCACGGGTACCGCGCGCTGCAGCAGATGATGCAGGACCACGACATCGCTCCTCCTCTCGCTGCTGCGCTATACCCGCTGTTCCACGCTGCGGTCGGTCGCGCTGCCATTCGCAGCTGGCTCGACTGGGACGACAACCTGTGCTGCTTCATCGACGACTCCGCGCTCGACCTCTTCTACCGCCTGTTGCAGCCCGGCACCCGTGTCGACGGCACCGCCCGCCCGGCGTGCATCACCACCATCGGCGATGTCGTACAGCTCTGCGATGTGCTCGCCGAGCCCGCCGCGCGCGCCGTGCTGATGGAGCCCGGCGCAACCCTGGGGGAAGCAGTCGAAGTGATCAACGCAGGGGTGTTCCAGCAGTGGACAGCCCAGGTGGGCGAAGTCGTCGAAACCATGAAGTGGGACCGGCGCCGCTTCGGCCCCCGGTCCTGATCGCCGATCGGTTACTGGATGGTGGTGAGGCCGCCGTCGATCACCAGTTGTTGGCCGTTGACGTAGCTGGCTTCGTTGCTCAACAGGTACAGCACACCGTTGGCGATGTCCCAGGCGGTGCCCTGGCGGCCGAGCGGTAGTTGGCCCGCTGTTCGGTTGGGTCGGTGACGGGTGGCGATGCGCCCCATTGGTGTGTCGATCAGCCCGGGGACCACCACGTTGACCCGAACCCGCCGGCGACGACCTTCGAACGCGGCGTGGCGGCAGAGCCCGGCCAGCGCCGCCTTCGACGAGTCGTACGCGGGAATGCGACTGCCCGGCTTCATCGATGCGACTGACGACACGAGTACAACTGCGCCATCGTCATCGAGGTGTTGCAACGCCAACTTGCAGCCGAGGAAGTGCGCGCGAGCGTTGAGCGCGAACGTACGATCCCACGACTCGGCGCTGGTGCCCGACAGCCAGGCCGGGCCGCCCATGCCCACGTTGACCAGCACACCGTCGAGCCCGCCCAGCGCTGCCTCCGCGGCGGCGAACAGCCCCGTCATCGCCGCTTCGTCGGTTGCATCGACGGCGAATGCGTGAGCGTGCCCGCCAGCCGCAGCGATGAGCGCAGCCGTCTCCTCGGCGCGGTCGAGATGCAGGTCGGCGCAGGCAACCACCGCTCCCTCCTGCGCCATTCGCAGGCAGGCGGCGCGGCCATTGCCGAGCGACACCTCCTCGGCCGGAAGCCCGTACGACTCCTGGCCCGCCCCGATCACCAACACCCGCCGATGTGCCATACGACCCGTTGCGCTCACTGCGATCTCCCTCGTTCGGATCGTTTCATAGCACCGACTACATCGTCGTCACGACCGAGACGCCTGGTTGGGTGAACGCGCCCATGGCGGGAAGCGCCGTCGCAACGTCGGCGAGCGACAGCCGCTGCGTGATCATCGCGGCCGGGTCGAGTCGACCGTCGGACATCATCGCGAACACCTGGTCGAAGCGCGAGGCAGACAACCCGTGCACGCCCAACAGTTCCAGCTCGTCGCGAATGACACGCGAGATCGGCAGCTCGGTCGTCGCCGTGGGGAGCAGCCCGATCTGCACATGGCGACCAAGTGCGCGCAGCGACAGGATCGAATTGCCGGCCGTGGCCGCGTGGCCGAGACAATCGATCGACACGTGCGCGCCGCCGACCAGGTCGTGCACCGCACCACCGACGTCGTCGGTCGTGGATGCGTCGAGAGTGAGGTCGGCGCCCAGCGCAACGGCGAGTGCAAGCGCATCGGGAGCGATGTCGACGGCAACCACTTGCGCCCCCAGGGCACGGCCGAACGCGATGGCCGCCAGGCCAACACCTCCGCAGCCGTGCACGCAGAGCACCTCGTCGGCAGCCAGTCGCCCACGCTCGATCACGCCGCGATAGGCGGTGCTCACGCGACAGCCGACCAGCGCGGCAGCCTCGTCGGACACCTCAGCCGGTACGAGGACAGCGTTGTGGTCGGCGTACGGCACCGTCGTGTAGGTGGCGAACGCACCCCAGCTGGTGAAGCCTGGCTGTTGCTGGCAACGGCAGACCTGCTGTTGGCCGAGCAGGCACGGCTCGCACGACCCACAGCCACACACGAATGGCGCGACCACACGGTCGCCCTCGCGGATGCGCTGCACACCGGCGCCGACGGCGACCACACGACCGACGAACTCGTGCCCGCCGACGTGCGGGCACACGATGTCCGGGTCGGTGCCGTGCCAGCCGTGGTAGTCGCTGCGACAGAGACCGACCGCGAGCACCTCGACCACCACCTCGCCGGCCGCCGCTGTCGGGTCCGGCGCGTCGACGATCTCGATCGGGCCTCGGAACTTTTCGTAGACGGCAGCTTTCATCTCGCCACTGTACGAATGCCGGGCCCAGCTCCGGTCGCTGGGCGCATGCGGCTACGGTCGTCCCAGTGATCGAACCACAGACCCCATCGTTGCCGGCCGTTGCCGCACCCTGCCTCAGCTGCGGCTCGCCGCAGGCGCGTAGCTGGCAGACGCCCGACGGGCCGGCGCGGTTGTGCCCGCCGTGTGCAACTCTCAACGGGTTGGGTTGCCCGTAATCGACTGGTCGCGCTACAGGTTGCGGCGCATCACCGAGTGCACCCGCTCCCAGTGCTGCTCGGAGGCGAAGCGGTTGTAGCGGTCCGTGCCGCGAGGGGCGTAGCCGTGCACGGCCTCGGTGTAGTGGTCGAACCGGTAGCGAACTCCCCCGGCGTCCATCGACGCGCGTAGCTGGTCCAGCTGCTCGGCCGGCGCGGTCGCGTCCTCGTGCGCCCAGCCCAGGTAGACCTCCGCCGTCACTGCCTCCAGGCCGAGGTGGGGCGAATCGGGTGTGTCGCGCACCATCCATGCGCCGTGGATGGATGCGACCGCGGCAACCCGTTCGGGCATCGCCTTCGCCAACGCCAGGGTGAGTCCGCCGCTCATGCAGAAGCCGACTGCGCCGATCTTCCCGCCGCGTGCGGCCGGGTCGGCGTCGGCCACGGCCAGTAGCGCCTCGGCATCGCTGACGATGTTGGTGGGTGAGACGGTGGCCATCAGGTCGCGTCGCGCGTGCATGTCCTCGTCGCTCATCCCGAATTCGCGGAACGGGCCGCCGCGGTAGAACAGGTACGGCAGCATCACGTAGTAGCCGGCAGTGGCCAGGCGCGACGCCATGTCCTTGAGCTGCGGACGGATGCTGGGGGCGTCCATCAGGTACAGCACGACCGGGTGGGGGCCGTCGCCTTCGGGATGGAAGATGAACGTCTTCATCTCGCCCTCGGCCGTCACCACATCTTGCTCGCGTTCGATCATGCGGCAGTCTCGCGCTCTCGATCGTCGCACGCGCAGCCCGGCGTAGCATGGCGCGATGACCATCGAAGGTGAGTACGTACCAAGTCCGTCGAAGTGGGTCCGCGACCAGATCGAGGCGTACGAACGCAGCGGCGGCACCGAGGCCAACACGCTGCTCGAAACGGGTATCCCAGTCATCATCGTCACGATGAAGGGCAAGAACAGCGGCGCCGTCCGCAAGATCGCGCTGATGCGCGTCGAGCACGAGGGCGAGTACGCGTTGGTCGCCTCCATGGGCGGTGCCCCCACCAACCCGGTCTGGTACAACAACCTCGTCGCCGACCCGCAGAACGTCACCGTGCAAGACGGGCCGGCACCGTTCGCCGTCAGCGTGCGCGAGGTCACCGGCGACGAGCGGGCAGCGTGGTGGGAGCGTGCAGTCGCAGTGTTCCCGAACTACGCCGAGTACGCGCTGAAGACCGAGCGCACGATCCCCGTGCTCATCGCCGCCCCGCGCTGACCACCAGCGGCGGCCACGCTGGTCCAGAATGTCGCACGCTCGTTGACATTTCAGCCCAGCGTGGGGCAATCGGATGTCTAGACGGAACGGACGATGCGGATGTCGCCGGACACCGTCTTCAGCTTCACGCGCACTGGGCGACGCTCGGCCACCGACGGTGCGGCGGGCTCGGGCATCGAGGCCTTGCCGCTGACCGTGGTGATGTCGGCCTCCACCCGGATGCCGCTGGGTAGGCCCATGCGGACGTCGCCCGAGATGGTGCGCACGGAGATGTCGCTGCCATCGCAGTGACCGACGCGGGTATCACCGCTGGTGGAACGCACGCTGATGTCACCAGTACAGCGGTCGACCCGTAGCTCGCCGGAGGTGAGCGTCGCATCGATGCTGCCTCCAACCGTGCGCAATGTGCAGTCGCCCGACACGCTGGAGACGGACACATTGCCGTCGACGGCGCCACCGGTGATGTCGCCCGAGGCGGTGCTGATCTCCAACCGCGTGGCGTCGTCGGTTTCGACGCCGCCCGAAGCGGTACGGATGCGCACATGACCCATGCGACCCGAGAGACGCACATCGGCGGAGGCCGCCTCGACCAGGACATCCGTACCGGCTGGAACGGTGACGTTCACCCGGCAACTGCGGCCGCGAATGGACCAGCGCGACGGATGACGCACGACGACCCGGTCGCCCGTCTTGGAGATCTCGAATTCGGCGGCCGACGACGAATCGAGCGCGACCTGAATGATGCCCGCATCGCCGACGTGCACCTCGACCACACCGACCGGGACGTTTACCTCCACGGTCGAGTGCTCACCCACTGGCCACTGTTCCTCACGGATCATGAGAGCTTCCTACAGGTCGAAACTGTGCGTTGCACGGAAACCTCGGTCCGCGGGGGCCTTTTTCGCTCGCTTGGCCAACGCATCGAGCACCCAACCATTGACGCTGGCCCCTGCGGTTTCGGCTGCATCCTCGATGAGGACCTTGAGCGACGGCGACACGCGCAGGGTGATGCGCGCATCGAGATCTTCGGCGACTGCGGACGGCTCGGGCGGGGACGACGCCTCGGTGATGCGCAGCGAGGGGTCGCCGTCGACCAACAGCAGGTCGACCGTGCGGTCCGGCAACTGCGCCCGCACTTCGCACGCGACCTGCTCGGCAAGGTCCATCGCGGCCTGCCGCAAGGCGGGCGCCAACGCTTGGACGAGGTGGTCGAGCGCCTCCTCGACGGCGACGTCGCCGCCGGCCAGTGGCCCCTGCGCGGCCAACGCGGCCTGGACCGCATTGATGACAGGCTGGATCTGCATGGTGGGTTCAGTCCCAACGACGATCGTCGACGCGCACCGGGTCTCGGCGCGGGCGGCTCTGCTGGCGCAGGCGGCGCAAGCGATCGGTATGGATGGTGTGGATCAGTTCAGGATTGTGCGGGAAGGGGGACATCATTGGTTCCTTTCGGTGATGTCATCATGACATCACAATGATGTCACCGTGTCAAGAGGAGAATTCCAGCCCCTCGAAGTTGCCGTCGCTGCGCCACCGATCGATGTAGTCGAAGAAGGCCACCGGGCCATCGGGGTAGCCGCTGGAGTTCAGCCGCTCACGACGGCCCATCGGCCGGCCTTCGTTGTTGTAGTACCCCGGCGTGCAGTCCGGGTTGCCACCGAACGATCGCGGGTTGCTCTCCAGCAACGCGATCCATGCGTCTTCGGCTTCCTTCGTCACTTCCACCTGGGCGGCGTCGACGGCCAGTGCGTGGCCAACGATAGCGGCGATCGTCGAGCCGGCCTCGGTGAGGTTCTGCGTGATGTTGGAGATCAGGTTGGCGCCCTGGCTGGGGCCGACGATGAACAGGTTCGGGAACCCGTGCACGTTCATCCCGTGCATGCTGTACATCCCCTGCGCCCAGTGCTCCGTGAGGCTTTCGCCATCGCGCCCGTACGTCTCGAAGCCCGAGCGGCGAGCGGCGCCGGTGCCCACTTCGAAGCCCGACGCGAAGATGATGCAGTCGAGGTCGTAGTGCACCCCACCCGCCCACACACCGGTCTCGTCGATGCGCTCCACACCCTTGCCGTCGGTGTCGATGAGGTGCGCGCCAGGCTCGTTGAACGCCTGCAGATATTCGTCGTGGAAGCACGGGCGTTTGCACAGCTGACGGAACCACGGCTTGAGCTGCTGCGCCGTGGTCTCGTCGGCGACGACGGTGTCGACGCGGTGGCGGATCTCGGCCATCTTCTCGTCGTCGCTCTCCTCGTATGCGCGCAGCATCGTGTCGGGGCCGAATTCCGCGCCCTCGGTCACCAAGCCCACGACACGGTCGCGGATGCGCGTGGAGATGTCCGTCCAGCCATCCTTCACCAGGTCCTCGTCCGCGAAGCCGCCGGTCTGCAGGGTGGCGAAGTTGGTCAGCCACCGCTTCTGCCAGCCGGGTTCGAGCGTGTCGAACCACTCCGGGTCGAGTTCGTGGTTGTTGCGCACGTCGATGCTCGACGGCGTCCGCTGGAACACGAACAGTTCGCCGCTGTCACGGGCGAGTTGCGGGATGCACTGCACCGCCGTGGCGCCGGTCCCGATGATGCCGACCCGCTTTCCGGCCAGGTTGGCCAGCGGCGCACCGGCCGCGTCGCCACCGGTGTACTCGTAGTCCCATCGACTGGTGTGAAATGCGTGGCCGCCGAACGATTCGATGCCGGGAATGCCGGGCAGCTTCGGGCGGTGCAGCGGGCCGGTGCCCATCGCCACGAACTTGGCCGTCATGCGATCACCGCGGTCGGTGTGGATGACCCACCGGCTCGCGGTGTCGTCCCACTCCAGCTTGGTGACCTGCGTGGAGAACAGTGCGTTGTCGTAGAGCCCGAAGGTGGTGCCGATCCGCTGTGCCTGCGCGTGAATCTCGGGTGCGTAGACGTACTTCTTGGAGGGCATGTGCCCCGTCTCCTCCAGCAGCGGCAGGTACACCATCGCCGCGGTGTCGCACATCGCGCCCGGGTAACGGTTCCAGTACCAGGCCCCGCCGAAGTCGCCGCCGCCCTCGATGATGCGCACGTCGTCGATACCGGCTTGCTGCAGCCGCGCACCGGTCGTGAGCCCGGAGAAACCGCCGCCGATGAACGCGACCGTGACCTCGTCGAACTTCGGCTCGCGCTCGACGCGCGGCACGTACGGGTCGTCGAGGAAGTGGGCGAAGCGCCCGGTCGGCTGAAGGTACTGCTCGTTACCATCGGGCCGCACCCGCTTGTCGCGCTCGGCTCGGTACTTCGCCCGCAGGTCATCCGGTTCAGAAGTGTCAGTCGCGCTCATGGCCCGCGATGGTAGGAGGCGAGGTCGTGCCCGCTCGTGTCGCAAGCCCTCAGTCGGCGCTGAGGGGATGCAAGACTTCGGCGGTGGTCTCGCTTGCGGTTGTCGGGGATGGGCGGATGGGGCGGGCGCTGGTCGCTGCGCTGGCGGGTGCCGCCGGTCCGTTCGGGCGCGGGTTCGACGGGAGCGGATTCGATGCGGTACTGCTGGCGGTTCCCGACGCGCAGATTGCCGTTGCCGCCAAGGCCGTGTTGCACGGCCCGATGGTGGGCCACTGCTCGGGTGCTCACGGTCTGGACGTGCTGGTACCCCACGAGGCGTTCGGGCTGCATCCGCTGATGACGGTCACGCAGGCTGGCGCCACATTCGCGGGTGCGGGCGCGGCAGTTGCGGGCAGCACTGCCGCCGCACTCGCCTTCGCTCAGGCACTCGCCGCCGAGTTGGGCATGCACGCCGTGGAGATCGCCGACGCCGACCGGGCCGCGTACCACGCAGCTGCATCGGTGGCCTCCAACTTCCTGGTCACGCTGGAGGACGCCGCGGAGACGTTGCTGCGAACCACCGGAGCTGACCGCCAACTGCTGGTGCCGCTGGTTCGAGCTGCGGTGGAGAACTGGGCAGCGCTCGGCGGGCCGCAGGCGCTGACCGGTCCGATCGCCCGCGGCGACGAAGCAACCGTCGCCCGCCAACGAGCCACCATCGAGGAACGCGCGCCACAGCTGCTCGCGCTGTTCGACGCACTGGCCGACGCCACCCGCGCCCTCGCCGGCCGTAGCGCCAGCTGAAAGCGTCTTGGTTCAGGCGAGGGACGGGACAGCGATTCCTCGGTCCGCGAGCAGCTGGCGGGCCAGGGCGATGAACTCGACCCGTTGGCGGGTGAGTTCGTCGTAGTCCGAGACCCGATCACCGAGGTTGGCCCGCTGGACGCCGGCGAGTACGACGTTGTACACGTGCCAGAGGTCCACCTGCTGCTGGCACGTCGCGTCGGCCACTGCGACCTCCTTCTCGTGCACTGTCGGGTCGCCGTACTCGAGCGCGTAGCGGCGCGCCAGTTCGTTCGGGGTCGACGCCGTTTCGCCCACGGCCGCCTGCACGCACTGGCTCCACGAGGACAGCGTCGAGACCACCAGCGGATCGACGGACGCAACGGACCAGGCCGACTGCAGCACCTCGAAGTCCAGGGTTTGACGCAACGCTTCCTGAGAATCGTAGAGCGGGTTCAGGGCTGCAACGACGGTACCGAAGCAACCGCCATTTGCTCGCTGTGAGAGCACCGAGCCGTCCCTACCGATGATGTCCACTGTCGGCTCAACTGGCATCAGGTCATTGAAAAAGCGGTTGCGCTCGGCCTCGGGAAGGGAGTTGGCAAAGATTGTCGACGGGTCGGACGACGGATCGACGCCGTGATACCCGAAGGATCGGGCTCCAGCCGGCGCCACGACACCCAAAACCTCGTTCGGCACCCAGCTACCAACACCCGCCGCCCACGACTCGGCAGTTTGCAACGGGTAGTCCCAACCCTTGCTCGCCATGCACTCGTGCTGCAGGACTTCGGTGGCCATGGCGAGCGCGAGCGAGTCCCCCGGGGCCCAGGTGATCCCGGTGTCCGGCAGTCCGGCGGCCAACGGCGGAACGACCAACGGTGCGCCAGCAGCCGCCAGTGTGTTGGTGGTGGGCACGGATACGCCACCCGGGCCGAAGGCGAGGAATGCCTGCAGGCGAAGGCCCGCCATGTGCAGATGGCTGGTGATGCCGCCCTCGACGGCCGTCTCGTCGAACGAACCGACGTACGGGGAACCTAGCGGCGACGTGAAGTAGTTGCCGGTGAACGTCACCCAATCGGGCTCCGTGTCCAGCCCGTTGTAGGTGCGCAGCCCGGTGGACGACCAGTTGGCGCCGTCGGACTGGAAGAAGAAGAAGAGCCTCATCTCGGTACCCCGTTCTTTCCAGGTGAGCTCCAGCGTCTGGTAGCGCTCGTCACCCGGATCGCTGTACACATCGACATCGGCACCGGCCGATGTGAACCGTTCGCCGCCCACCTCGATCCAGAAGTCGTCGGCCGTCAGTTGCACCTGGGGGGTGACGAACGAGAAGTGTGACGAGCCATCGCCACCCGCACCGCCGGCCGATTCGGGTGTGTCACGCCCGTTCAGCGCGAGCAGCCCGACGACCAGCAGAACGGCAGCCGCCACTGCCAGTAAAGACACGCTCCACGGACGGCGATCACCACCCTCTCGGCGGGTCGGCACGTCGAGCGGATCGATCACCGAATCCAGTGCGTCATACGGTCGGGCGGCCTCAGCGCGTTCGCGCAACAGTCCGGACACACGTGTCTCGAAGTCGTCCATCACAACACCTTTCTCATCGCGGCCAGGCCGCGTTCGATCCAAGGACCAACAGAGCCGGGCGCGCAGTCGAGCGCCTCGGCGATTTCACCGGTCGTGTAGCCGGCGTAGTAGCGCAGCACTACAGCTGCGCGGTGGTTGAACGGCAGCGCCGCGAGCACGTCGCTGAGCACATCGTTGGCGGCTGCAGTCGCCTCGACTGGGGTCATCCTCTGCAGCAACCTTCGTGACGTGACCCGACGACGGCCCACGTCGCGGCAACCGTTCAGCACCGCGCGATTCAGGTAGGCGGCAGGCGCCTCCAGTGTGGCCCAGTTGCGGTACACGCCGGCCATTGCCTCGCTGACGACATCGTTCGCCTGTTCGTTGTCGCCCAGCATGAGGAACGCACGCCGCACCTGGCCGGACATCTCGGCGCGGTAGAAGTCGGGGAACCCCACATCGGCCGATGGCATGGTGGCAGTCTCCCCCGTGTGCATGCACCTATCGACGCACGACCGGGTCGAAGTGATACAGCCGACCCAAACGCGACGGACTAACCGAGGCGGGTGAGGATGTTCCTCGTTATCTGCTCTACCTGTTCGTCGCGTCCGGCGAGGCCGTGGGCCCAGTCGGTGCTGCCGGAGGTGATGACCGTGCCACCGGCCGCGGACGTGTAGGCGCCCAGAATCGCGTGGCCATGGGAGATGCGCTGCACGGCAGCCTCGTCGCGAGTGCCGAACAGTCGGCCGGCGAGGAACTCGTCTTCGGCGGGCTCGTTGGGCTTGGGAGGACGGGCAGCCGTGGTGCGCGTGAAGTGCGCGACGGGCGCGGAACCGAGGATCGTGAACGAGGCCGGCGTGCCATCCTCGCCCGTGGGGTACGGCAGGCCATCGACATACGTGAACGCGCAGCCGTCGCACTCGTAGCCGACAACGGTCGCCGACGCGCCCAGCAGGTCGCCGTAGCCGATGCCCGTGCCGTCGAAGATCCAGTGGTCGTGCCGGTGAATCGTGTAGCCGCCGGCACCATTCGTGACTCGCTTGCCGATGCGGTGATAGCCGCCCCGAGTGAAGCTGACACCGGTCATGTGGTTCTCCGGGCGACCGATCAGGTGGTCGCTCCAGATGCTGGTGAGCTCGCTGATGCGGTCCGTGTCGAACACCGGGTCGTTCTTGAACTGGCCCTTGTAGCCCACCATCTGCGTGGCCGTCCCGCCGTCAGCCCGGCCCTCCAGGCGCACCTGCCACAGCGCGGTGTTGCCGGAGAAGAAGACGACGTTGCCGCCGCGCGCGGCGAACGCTTCCGTGGTGTCGCGCATCGGGCCGGACCAGTACTCGTCGTGTCCGACCGACAACAGCAGTCGCTTGCCGTCGAGCAACTCGGGATGGTCCTCGAGGTCGGAGTTGAGGCACACGTCGATGGCGTAGCCCTCGCGCTCGGCCCACTGCACGAACGGCAACTCCCAGTCCGGCCAGCCCGCCGAGCCGGCATAGGGCGACAGGTGGTTCTGGGTCAGGTACCCGACGTGGGCGTTCATGTCCGGGTCGGGCGGGTTCGTGGTGGTGACGCGCCGGCCGGCACCCGGCGGCTTGAACAGGTAGCCGCGCGACATCGGCCGTTGCAACGACACGGTGGTGGCACCCGTGTACAGGTTGCGGCCACCGAAATCGTTGTACGCGTGCCACGTGTTGGTGGCCAGCTGCAGCAGGATCGTGTTGCTGCTGTCAGCAGCCGGTCGCACCACGAAGAACGCATGGTCGCGTCGCTGCTTGCCGTCGACGTCGATCGTCAGCACGACCTCGTAGTAGCCCGACCGCCAGTCCGCACCGGCGGCGAGCGTGGCCGCCGCCGGCCAGTCGCAACCGACCTCGAAGGCACGCGGAGGAACCGGATGGTCGCCGGCGGGAACGGTGTCGCTCCACACCACCTCGCGCTGTACCCCGACGCGTGCAACCTCCACGTGAACGTCGCGACCACCAGCCGACGACAGGTGGAACGCCACCGTGCCATCGGATGCAATCGATTGCGGCCAGCAGTATCCCGAAACGGTCTCGAACGCCATGGGCCTCAGCGTGCCACACGCACGCTCAGCGGGCGTTGGCGGCGAGGAACTCCTGTACGGCGGCCAGTTCGATGGCACGGAAGGCCAACGAATCGTGGATCATGTGGCCGGCGCCGGTGACGACACGCAACTCGATGTGCGGGCTGTGCTGTGCGAGCAACGCAATCTCGCCGGCGCGCACGATGGTGTCGGGTTGCGCACTGTCGCCGGCCAACACCACGCCAGGGACCGGGATGGTCTCGGTGGGGTCGAACGCAGAGGTGATCGAGCCATCGAGCACCGGGTCGAGCACGGTCGCATCCAGTTGCAGCAGGGCCGACGCCATGGCGGCGAGCGCGTCGGGCTGCATCGAGTCGCCCAGCGGGGCACCGTTGGTACCCGGGGTCACGGCCAGTGTCTGGGCCAGTGCTTCCACAGTCATCCCGCTCTGCTGCAGCATCGGCACCATTTGACGCAGCATCTTGAAGGCCTCCGACAAGCCACCCGCCGGTGCCTCGCCGCCAGGCTCGGGGGGCGCAAAAATTGCGGGGTCCTCCAGGATCAGCCCGCACACGAGCTCAGGTCGTTGCTGCGCCATCGCCGCCGCCGAGCCGCCACCCAGCGAGTGACCGATGACCACGCACGGGCCTCCGACGACCTGCTCGGCCACCGCGATCGCGTCGGATACATACGCCGGGAAGTCGTAGGTGCCTTCAGCGCGACCAGACAGACCGTGGCCGCGGAAATCGAGGCGGAGCAACCGGTAGTCGGCAGCTAGGTGCGGCACCAGCCAGTTCCAGGTGTCGACGTTCGACGTGATGCCGTGCAGCATCAGCACCGTGGGGCCGTC
>DAORTY010000009.1:0-55845 GCA_035432905.1 Ilumatobacteraceae bacterium
AGCTTCGCGGTGGGGGGCGAAGCCTCGATCGCCACCACGCGCCCAGCTCCGACGAGCCGAACCAAGGGCCCAGTCGCGTTCGACCGCAGGAGATCTCGTCATCGACGTCCACGCGCGACGAGCCTGGCTCCACCAGAACGAACTCCAGCTCCGAGCGAAGGAGTTCGACTTGCTGGCCCGCCTGGTCGCCGACGCCGGCAACGCGGTATCCCGCGAGACATTGATGAGCGACGTCTGGGATGAGCACTGGTTCGGCTCGACGAAGACCCTCGACTTTCACATTGCTGCGCTGCGACGCAAGCTCGACGCAATAGACGCCGAGAGTCGAATCACGACGCTGCGCGGTGTCGGGTACCGGTTCGAGCTGTCATGAGACGCCGCGTCCTCGTCGCGATCCTGTCGGTCACCGCGATCGCAATCGTGCTGTTCGGTGTGCCACTCGCGATCGTCGTCGAACGGTTCGTCGACGACGACGCCACGCTGCGGGTGGAACGCCAAGCGGTACTCGCTTCGCGTGAAGTGCCTGCAGACTTCGCGACGGGCAACGATCCGGTCGAGCTCCCGACGAACGACGACGGAATCGTGTTCGCGCTCTACGGCGCCGATGGAGCACTCATCACTGGTATCGGTCCGTCCCAAGCGGACGCAGCGACAGCCAAGGCACTCGGCAACCAAGTGGTCGATGTCGAGATCACTGGAGCGAGAGTCGTCGCGGTCCCCGTCGCGGCTGACGAACGCGTCATCGGGGTGATCCGCGCCGAACAGTCGACAGCCGCCAGCGATGCGCGCACGCGAAAGATCCTCGCCTTACTCGGCGGCCTTGCCCTCGGAGTCATCGCCATCGGCGCTGCGATCGGATGGATCCTCGCCGGTCGGCTCGCACGGCCAGTGCGATTGCTCCGCGATGCTGCGGTACAGCTCGGCGACGGTGACTTCACGATCGATGTACCGCGCAGCCGCGTGCCCGAACTCGACGAGGCGGCACAGGCGATGACCGCGACTGCGCTCAGGCTCGATGATCTCGTCACGAGAGAACGCGCCTTCAGCGCCGACGCCTCACACCAACTTCGTACGCCACTCGCCGGGCTACGCGCCGCGATCGAAACCGAACTCGAGTTCCCGCGGCCGGACCCGACCATCGTCCTCCACGAAGCAATCAGCGACATCGACCGGCTCGAACGAACGATCACTGAACTGCTCACCATCGCGAGGACCTCGAAGATTGCCGCCTCGCCCATTGCGCTCGCGGACGTGTTGGCCGATGTCGAATCAACGTGGCAGCGCCGATTTGCCGGAGCCAACCGTGCCCTCACCATCGCCCCCGCTCGCTACACGCCGACCATCAGAGGAAACGCCCCGATGCTTCGACACGCCCTCGATGTGTTGCTCGACAACGCACTCCGCCACGGTGCCGGCGAAGTGTGCATCACCCACACCATCACCGACGACGCCGTCACCGTCACCGTCTCCGACGAGGGAAGCGGATTTGTCACCGGTGCAGAATCACCCGACGACCTCAACTCCTGGAACACTTCCGGTTCGATTCACGGGCTCGGCCTGCCACTCGCGCAACGCCTCATCGAGGCCATGCCCGGACGGTTGACGATTCCCCACAGTGGACCCAGACCTCGTATCGACATCGTGCTGCAACGAACTGTTCCAGCCCACAGCGGACCAGGCTGAACGCGCTGAGGGGAGGACCGGGACGATCCTCCCCTGAGCGCAGCAGCCGGTCAGGCGGACTCAGTCATCTTCCTCGACACCAGCAGGCTCGTTGGGATCGTTGTCCTGGTTGGCGGCCGGTCCACCGTCGCATTCGGCTCCGGTAGCAGCATCAATGCCGTCCTCACACTCAACACCATCCGCCTCGTCGGTTCCGTCAGCTTCGTCGGTTCCGTCAGCTTCATCGGTTCCGTCAGCTTCATCGGTTCCGTCAGCTTCATCGGTTCCGTCAGCTTCATCGACCTCGTCGGCTTCCTCGACTCCATCGACCTCGTCAGCCTCGGCGGCGGACTCGGGCGCCTCCGTCGCCTCGTCTGCTTGCGTAGCAGCAGGACCGCCGTCGCACTCGGCGCCGGTTGCAGCATCAAGACCGTCGACACAGTCCACGCCGACCTCGTCAGAAGCTTCAGTCGCCTCTGGCTCAACGACACCTGGCGGGGTAGGTGTGGGAGAGCTACCGCCGCTGGATGCGGCCGCAATTCCAGCGGCGCCAGCGAACAGGCCGAGACCGACAATGGTTGTGTAGCTGGCCTTCTTCAATCGGGATGCCATTCGGGAGGGGTCCTTTCGGTTGATCGAGACGGGACTGCCGTCGCGCGGCCACCACCTTGCGCTCTCGAACCTTGAGTTCACCCGAAGCAACCTGAAGAACGACTTCAGCCGCTCTTCAGATCCGGCCTGTGTCAACGAGTTGACCCGACGCACCAGTGGTACGCGACGAAAGGGAGGACCGATGTGGCCCTCCCCTTCGTCGCTTGGTCACGAACTACAGCCACTCGGCCATTCGGTGCGGAGAGGTGTCAGCTCACGGGGCTTCGGTGGCGTCGTCGGCGTCGGCAACGCCGTCACCGTTGTTGCCGGTCTCCTCGCCCTCGTTCTGATGGTCGACGCCATCAGCCTCGTCCGAGCCAGATGCCTCGGACCCCTCAGCTGCCTCGGGGGCTTCGGTAGCCTCGTCAGCCTGTGCGGCTGCCGGGCCGCCGTCGCACTCGGCGCCGGTGGCGGTGTCGATGCCGTTCTCGCAGTTGACACCGTTGTCCCCCGGGGCTTCGGGCGCCTCGTTCGCTTCGGGTGCCTCGTTGGCGTCCGGGGTCTCGCTCGCTGCGGGTGTGCTGGCTGCAACCGTGGTCGGCGCGGCCGGGCTCACGACCGCCGGGGGTGCCGGCGTGGGGGTCGTGCTGCCGCTGGCAGCGGCGGCGATGCCGGCGGCTCCGGCGAACAGGCCGAGACCGACGATGGTCGTGTAGCTGGCCTTCTTGAATCGGGAGGTCATGGGAAGGGTCCTTTCGTGTGTTGCTCGGGGCGGAGGTTCCGTCCCGATGTCGACACGATGCGCCGGTTGACCTTGAGCGGACCCGAAGCGACCTGAAGCTCAGCTTCAGGCGCACTTCAGGATTCGTCTGCCACGCTGTGACCGTGAGAATCCTGGTGGTCGAAGACGACAAGCGGTTGGCGGCGACATTGCGTCGCGGATTGGAAGCCGAGGGGTTCGCCGTCGACAACGCCCTCGACGGCGAACAAGGATTGTGGCTGGCGTCGGAGAACCCGTACGACGCGATCGTGTTGGACATCATGTTGCCGAAGGTGAACGGGTTCCAAGTGTGCGCACGACTACGCGAGGCCGGGAACTGGACGCCGATCCTGATGTTGACCGCGAAGGACGGTGAGCTCGACGAGGCCGAAGCTCTCGACACCGGAGCAGACGACTACCTCACCAAACCGTTCTCGTATGTGGTTCTCGTCGCGCACTTGCGTGCGTTGCTGCGACGTGGTGCTGCTGAGCGTCCGGCGCAGATCACGATCGGTGATCTGGTCATCGATCCCGCTGTTCGCACATGCACCCGCGCGGGCACATTGATCGAATTGACCGCGAAAGAGTTCTCGATCGTCGAGTTCCTCGCTCGCCGCAACGGTGAGGTCGTTTCGAAGGCCGATCTCCTCGAACACGCGTGGGACTTCGCCTACGACGGCGACCCGAACGTGATCGAAGTCCACATGTCGAACATCCGCCGCAAGATCGACAAGCCGTTCCGCACCGAAAGCCTGCGTACCGTCCGAGGCGCCGGATACCGCCTCGTACCCAATGGCCGCTGACGCGCTCCGGCGGCGCGCCGGACTTCGCCTTCGTGTCGCTGCCGTCTCGGCCCTCACCGTTGGCATCGCACTCGCAATCGCAGCACTGTTGCTGGTGGGACTGCTCCGCAACCGGCTCGACACTGCCGCAACGACCGCAGCAACACTGCGCGCCCGAGACGTCGCCGCTCTCGCCGAGGCCGGCACACTGCCCAGGAACCTTGCGCTCCCCGGCGAGGAGTCAGCGTTCGTGCAAGTGGTCGACCAATCCGGGGCCGTCATTGCGTCAACAGAGAACATCGACGGAGAACAACCGATCGCCACCGCGCGCCCGGCGGGCACCGCCCCGCTGAAGCTGACAGTTGTTGTCCTGCCGCTCGATCAGGCAGACGCGATGAGAGTCATCGCTCTCAACGCCGACACGGACAGCGCGACGGTCACGGTGTACGCGGGCGAGAGCCTGGAGGGCGCAGACGACACCACCGCAGCGATCATCACTGTTCTCGGAATCGGTCTTCCCCTGCTCGTGATCATCGTCGCCGCGGTGACCTGGTGGGGTGTCGGGCGGACACTTCGACCCGTACGCAGCATCACGCGCACGATGGCCGACATCACCGCCAGCGACCTGCACCGTCGAGTCGAGGTTCCGACCGCACGCGATGAGATCGGCCAACTCGCCTTGACCGTCAACGACACCCTCGGTCGGCTCGACACCTCCGTCGAGCGACAACGACGCTTCGTCGCAGACGCCAGTCACGAACTACGCGGGCCGCTCGCGGCGCTACGAGCCGATCTCGAGATCTCCGTCACCCACCCCGACCGCACAGACTGGCTCAACGTCGCTCGCGACACCCTCAGCGACGTCGAACGGCTCCAACTCCTCACCGAAGACCTCCTAGCGCTCGCCCGCCTCGATGCCTCGACATCCCGACCACAACAAGCAGTCGACATTGCCGCGCTCGCACGCGACGCCATCTCGGATGTCCGCCGAACCGACGTCCATGTCACCGCCCACGGCCTCGACAACACGATGACCGTGCAGGGCGACGAAGCCCAACTGCGGCGGATGCTCCGCAACCTCGTCCACAACGCCGAACAGCACGCCACGACCCATCTATCCATAGAGCTCACTGCACAAGCGCACGCGGTCACGTTGAAGGTGAGCGATGATGGACCCGGCATCGCCCCCCAAGACCGGGAGCGGGTGTTCGAACGATTCGTCCGCCTCGATGACGCCAGAACCCGCGACAGCGGGGGCACCGGCCTCGGACTCGCCATCGTCCACGACATCGTCCTCCGTCACGACGGCCACATCCGAATCGATGGCGTCGAGCCACACGGCACGACAATCGTCGTCGAGCTCACAAGCCCCGTAGACGCGCCATCTCACTAGTTCGAGGTCGCTCGTCTCGGATCGAAGTTCTGGCTGTCGCCTGGCATTGAGCAACCCGCCCGCTGGCGAGCCCTTCCCTACCTTGAGCGTCATGAGAAACGACGCGCAGGAGGAACTGTGAACAGTCCAGCTATCGAACTACGGGGGCTGAGCCACCGTTATGACACCGATCCGGTGTTGCGTGACATCGATCTCACGATCGAGGCCGGTGAGATCTTCGGATTCCTCGGCCACAACGGCGCCGGCAAGACCACCGCGATCAACATCCTCACCACCCTGATCGAACCCACCTCCGGCACGGCCAAGGTGTGCGGGTACGACGTCGTCACCGAACGACGCGACGTGACCCGCTGCATCGGCTACCTACCTGCCGAGGTCCGCATGTACGGCCACATGACCGCAGCGGAGAACCTCGAGTTCTTCGCCAAGCTCTCCGGCGTCACCGAGCCCCGGAAGGCAGTCGCCGAAACTCTCGAATACCTCGACTGCGCCGACCTCGCCAACAAGCGAGTCGGGTCGTTCTCCACCGGGATGCGCCAACGCATCGGCATCGCCCAAGCCATCGTCCACCGCCCCAAGGTGCTGTTCCTCGACGAACCCACCTCAGGACTCGACCCGCTCGGCGTCCGCCAGCTGCGCGACACCATCTTGCGCCTCAACCACGACCTCGGCATGACGGTGTTCATGAACACCCACCTCCTCGGTGAGGTCGCCAAGGTGTGCACCACCATCGGCGTCCTCAACCACGGCGAGCTGATCTACAAGGACTCGATCGAAGAAACCACCCGTCGATTCCCTGACGAGGCCTCGCTCGAAGACATCTACGTCCGCATGGAAACAGCGTCATGATCGCCACCGTCGCCTCGCACCAGGTGCTCTCGCTGCGACGCCAGCGTGTGTTCCTCGCGATGCTCGCCACGCTGCTGACGATGACCGCCCTCGCCGGCGTTCTCGGCTGGTCCAGCCACCAAACGATTGTCCGTGTTTACGACGAGGCGGTCAAGCTGCTCGCGTCAACGGGTAAGCCGGCGCCGCCGAACCCTTTCCTGCTCAAGCCGACCCTGTCGTTGCTGTCGAACATGGTCGTCTACGTCCCGCTCATCGGCGCACTCCTTGCCCTGATCGTCGGGCACCTGAGCATCGTCGACGACGAAACCAACGGAACCGGCCGACTGGTGTTCTCCCGGCAGATCAGCCGCACCAGCTACGTGCTCGGCAAGATCGCCAGCGCCGCCGTCGTGCTTGCCGTCGTGCTCGCGGCCAGCCTGCTCGTCAGCGTGGCCGCGCTGCTGGTCGTCAACCGGACCATTGCCGGCGCCGACCTCGGCAGGCTGTTGCTGTTCTACGGGCTGTCGTGGCTGTACCTGATGGTCTTCTCGTTGATCGGCATGGTCACCGTGTTGATGACCCGCCGGCGGTCCATCGCCCTGCTCTCGGCAATGGGGGCATGGCTGGTGATCACCTTCGTGATCCCCCAGTTCACGTCCGGGCTGCGCCCCACCCAGTCACTCAACCCGATCACCGACCCGGCGAGCACCTCGCAAACCTTCTTCAAGATCACCTCCAAGCTGCGGCCGTACTCGATCGTCGAGCAATACAAGGAAACGAGCGGCCGCATCCTCCAAACGGCGTCTGCCGAGTCGCTGGGGCAGACGATCCAACGAGTCCTGCCGATCGCCGGCCTCGCCGTCGTGCTTGTACTGCTCACCATCCGCCTCGTGCAAGGCCACGACTTCTCCAGGAGCGCCAACAGTGAGTGACTCGACCAACCGCATCATGGCCCTCGCCCGCCACGAGTACCGGTCTGCCGTGCGCAGCAAGATCCTGATCGTCCTGCTCGGCATCCTCGTCGCCGTCACCGCTGTCTCGGTGTACATCGCATCGGTCGACTACGCCAGCAAACTCGCCGACTACCAGGCCTACGTCGACGCCGCGAAGACCAGCGGACTCGACCGCATCGCACCATCCCCGCTCGCCGCGCTCTCACTGCTCCGAGGAGCGTTCGAGTACCTCGAGATCATCGGTGCCGTCATCGCGATCGCGCTCGGCTACCTAACCGTCTCACGAGAGCGATCCAACCGGACCCTGCCACTCATCCGGTCACGGCCCGTGACCTCCGGCGAGCTCGCAACGGGCAGCCTCCTGGGCGCACTCGGGGTGATCGCCACCCTCGTCGGAGTCACTGCCGTCGTCGGAGTACTCGGCGTCGGAGTCATCGGCCACGACTGGATCAATGCCGCCCAAGCGCTCCAGTTGCTCCTCGCCTACATCGCCGCGATCGTCTACATGGGCGCCTTCTACTGCCTCGGTGCGATCGCCACCGCCAAGTCGCGAGTCGCCGCCAACGGGCTGATGATCGCCCTCGGCATCTGGCTCATCGTCGTGCTCGTGCTCCCACAGATCGGCGACACCATGGACGCCGACAACCAGATCCCCGGCGGCCTGTTCAAAGCCCTCGGCCTCGGCCACGACGGCGAAGTGCAGATCCTCACCCACTTCACCGGCTACGAACGCATCCGCACCTGGACCGAAGAAGCATCGCTCGCCAAACACTTCGAACGCTTCTCGTTCGCGATGAGCGACGTCAAAGAGCGCTACCGCCCCTTCAGCCTCCCCTGGCTCCTCGGACAAACCCGCAACGACATCGGCTGGCTCATCGCCTACGCCGGAGTCCTCTACGCCGGCCTTCGCCGCACCTTCAAGCAGCAACCAACCATCCCCCAAGGAGGAACACAATGAACACCACCAACCACCTGAGCAAGCGCCTCCGCGCTGGGCTCCTCGCCACCGGACTGCTCGCTGGCGGAACCGCGCTGGCCGCCTGTGGAAGCTCCGGCTCGGCGACACCCGCATCAACGGCTTCCGCGCCAACTGCGGTCTCCACGGGCGACACCACCGGCAACCCCCCGGTCGTCACCAGCGCCGGCACTACCGCCAGCAACGGCGGACCGGTGCTCCCCGTCGCCAACAATCCGATCACCAACACGTCCACCGTTCAAGCCTTGACCATCGACTCCGTCCTCGTCGAGAACAACGTCGACGCCGCCGGCAAGGCCGCAAGCGATCACCTCGAGATCGCGCTCAGCAACACCGGCACCGCCGAGCTGACCGCGTTCGAGGTGTACTACACGTTCACCGACCCGACGACCAACACGTCCGAGAGCTACTACGCCCAACTCCCCGCCAGCTTCACCATCCCAGCGGGCGGCACGCGAATCGCCCACTTCGACAACACCGGCGCCGTTGACCACTTCCCGGTGAGCGAATTCAGCCTCTACTACACCGACACCAACGCCATGGACGTCACCATCACCGTCAGCGCCACCGACGCCGCAGTCCAAACCACCACCATCCAGAAGGACGCCGGCGGACCAGAGACCGCCGACTGACCACGCACATTCCAGGGCCGGGTGACCTCACCATCGTGACGTCACCCGGCTACGCGTTCACGCTCCACCGTTCCACGACCACAGCACCGATCGGCGACCCGGTCGAGCGGCTGCGGCACATTGGACGAGGGACCGCGACCGCGACCGCGACCGCGAGTTTAAACGTGCGGACCTGAGGAGGGTCGTCGTGAATCTGACAATGCCCGTGGACAGACCCAACAAGACCAGTCCGCGACTGACGCTCATCCTTGCGGCGCTCATCCTGGTAGCGATTCCGTTCGGCATTCTGCTCGTGGACGTGCTCCGAGATGGACCACTCTCCGCCATCGACCAGCAGATTGCGAACAGGCTGAACACATACAACGCGCAACACGACTTCGCATTCGAATCCGCGAGGGTGGTCACTCAACTTGGGTCAACAGGTGTGCTGACGGCTGTAGTGATAGTCAGTACAGGGTTCCTCGGGTTGATCCGCAAACGACGACGCCAAGCGCTGTTCTTGCTCACCACAGCTCTGCTCGGTACGGGGCTGAACAATCTCGTCAAGGTTGTCGTGGGACGAAACCGACCACACTTCGAGCCCTCGCGTGTTGCTGCGTTCGGAAAGAGCTTCCCATCCGGACACGCCATGAACGCAACCGTCGTCTACTGCATCCTGCTCATTCTCATCTGGCCCTGGCTGCACACTCGAAGGAGGCGACTCTTGGCCAGCTTCGGCACCAGTCTTCTTGTTGTCCTGATCGCCGCATCACGCGTTGTGCTCACAGTTCACTACGTGTCCGACGTCGCCGCCGGCATCACCCTCGGCGTCGCGCTCGTCTGCGCATCGACCGCCGCCTTCGCCGCTTGGCCAAGCGACAGCGGACGTCTCCCCGAAGTGGCGACAACGACTCCGCCGTCAGCGAATCGCGGGAAGTCGACTGAACAATTCAGGTGTGACCTCGGCTGAGGATGCGAGCAGTGACTCGCCATGGAACGCCAAAGGCGATCCACCTCTGAATGGCAGCACATCGCGAACGCTCGATCGGGTCAGTCGACACTGATGGTCATCGCAGCTCATTGGCTCGTCAGCGCTTCGTAGAGTCGGGCTGTCTGCAGGGAAACGCGAGATTCTGATGCACCTTCGAGATCGCCGACGAGGGTGACGATCTCGTTGTATGCGGCTTGGACTCCACTGGTGTTTCCCATGTGGGCTTCGACCTTCATCCGGGCCCGGTACAGCGGTTCGTTGATCTTGAGCGCCGCCAAGGCGCAATTCACGCCAGCACGCGCTGAGTTGACATCGTCGGCCTCGAGAGCGAGGTCGACGACGCGGAGACCAGCAGTCTCGATCAGTGCGCAGGCCCGGGCATGGTGCTGCTGCTCGTATGCCCACTCATAGCCAACGGCATCAAAGGGAACCCCTCGCACCAGGCCGAGGGCGTCTGTCAGCAGCTCGATCGCTTCGTACGAAGACACCACCCGCGCTCGATCCACAAGCGCCGCGAACAGATGCAGATCTGTCATCACCGCAGGGTGCAAACGCACGACGCCGGTGCTCTGCTCTCGGGGTGGCAGCAGGCGGCCGAGCACCGATCGCGCTCGCGACATCTTGTTCCAGAGGGTGCTCCGTTCGACCAGCCTTCCGTTCCAGACCGCGTCGATCACCTGGTCCTCTGTGGCCTTTCCGCCAGCGCAGGCCAGGAAGACCACGATGTTCAGCTCAGCGCGTCCGAGCCCAGGATGCTCGTCAATCGTCGGCGTGCCCAGAACTCGGACAAGGAGGTCGGGATCTGGCCGGGTCCAGTCGTCATCGCTGGTTCCGTCGAGAGCGTCAATCCTGAGCAGAAGTTGTTCGGAGACCGGAGGTTCGATGTCTGAATCGAACGCATCGCCGCTGCCCTCATCCTCGGCATCTGGCTCGGTCTCCGAGGTGGCGTCAGCAGGCTGAAGCAACGCATCGAGAGCGAGGCCGGTGGCAACTGGCAGTCTCGCCGCTTCGACGGTGAGGCCGAGTGGTTCGAGGCGCGCGTTCCCATCGGGCTCGAGTTGAAGAGTTGCGCCGCTCCTCGTCGCCGGTCCGAGCACAAGCAGGGCCACTCCTGACCGCGGCTGAGCCAGGGCCACAAGTTCAGCGATGTCGGCGCAGCGGTCTGCGCGGACGACACCAACGGTGAGCTCACGCCCGTCGGCATCATCGCCGACCCGGAGACGAAAGGTGGACGTGAGGCCGTTCGCGTCGAGGAGTGCGCGGGTGTCGTCGGCGATACCGCGTAGATGTTCGACGAGATCCTGCTCGGTGCGTTCGATCGTTCGGGGCAAGGTTGCGTCGGATTCCCACAGATCTACATCGACGAGGTGAAGGTACGCGTTCGCCAGCTCCTCTCCGGTCGCAAGCTCGAGAATCATCGAGCGTGCGCATTCGTCGACTGACTCCACGTCACCAACGATCGCAAGCGAGCCGAAGGCCTCGAGATCGACGAGCACTTGGTTGCCGACGCGACGTCCGATCGTTACGAGACCTGGCAAAACCCGCGGGTCAGCACGGGCCGGCAGTTCCACGTCAGGGTCGTAGAGCAGCCGCCACGACCAACCGCCCTCGGTCGCCTCCCATGGCCTGGGCGCCGACAGGTTCGGCGCGTCCCAGAGCAACTCGATGCCGCGCTCCTCGGAGAACTCAACAGCGACAGGCCCACCGTCGGTCTTGCTGGCATCGAGACCGTCCACAAGGCAGGCCAACTCATGGTTGACCCACCGCACCAGCGGAACATCGGCTGCCGCTACGAGTTGGCGCTCGGTCGTTCGGCTCGCGGCGGCGGTTGCTGGCCGGAGATGCCTCGCTCCCCTGACGGCAGCAACGGCCCGTCGGCGACGAAGAAGCGCAAGGGCTCCGGCGGCCAGAACTGTGGAACTGGTGATGCCAGCGAGCCACGGTGCTGTTGAGGTCTCATCGCCGACGTCAACCGCGAGCGGTGGGAGGACTGACCGCTCTTCGGCGGCCGATGTGGGAGCTGTGGACGTCTCCGTTTCAGAACTTTGGTCCGGGCGCTCGACGGGATCGACAGTGGCAGCAGTGACGATCGGACCCTCAGCGGCAACGGTCGGCAAAGGTGCAGCCGGTTCAAGTTCCACATCGGGAGCGGTGTCGACGACGGGCGGCACGATGGTGATTTGCGGCGCTTCACCGATCTGAGGAAAAGCAAACTGCTCGCCGGGAAAGATGAGGCTGGGATCCTCGATCACATCGGGGTTCGACGCGATCACATCGTTGAGGTAGCCCACGATCTCCGACCCCGTGACGTTCGCGTCGCCGGCGTCGGCGAGACGTTGGTCCGACAAATCCCAGAGCGTGTCACCGGCCTCGATAGTGATCACCGTCGAGGGCATATAGAGGTCCTCAGGCAGGGCGAGGACAGGGGTGCTTCCGGAGTCGATCACTTCTTCGACGATCACCTCGGGTGATTGGCGATCCGCTGGGATGATCGCATCGACGGGAAGCGCCAGGGTTTGACCGACTCGTAGATCGCGAGCTGATCGCAGGGCCGGGTTGAGTTCGAGAATCTCCGCTGAACGTGAGCCGTCGCCAAGCGCATGTTCGGCGATCGCCCAAACCGAATCGCCGTCAGCCACCCGCCACGATGCTGGCGCGGTCGGCGTCGGGCGGGTCGCTCGTTCCATAAACACAGGCGTTGAGTGGTGAGCGATGGTGTTGACGGTTGCGCTGGGTGCACTCAGCGCAACCACCGGGCTGGGGATAGCGACTGTCAGACCGACGCTGAGCAGTACCGCAACGAACCGCCCGGCGAGGGAACCGACACCAGATGCCACCAACGGCGGTTTGACCGGTCGCCGTCCCCTACTTGAACGAGGCACATTGACGACGAACTCCCACGCAATCGCCCAAACGAACTGCGCCCAGATCAGCCAGACACAAACTGCGATGACTTTGATCACGACATCGGCAGGAATGTCGCCTTGCTGAACGGCCGTCGAGACTCGGCTCCACGAAGGGACGGACGTTGGGAGTGGCCATCCGGCAATTCGAGACAGCAGGACTGGCACGCCAACGACCAGGATCACTAGGCCGATCCACGCGAGAACGATCCGCGTGCGTTGGGTCGCAGCGCTCATCACCCGCCCTCCTCGCCGGTGACGCCGCGCTGCACGAGGGCGGTCGCCGAGCCCGATACCGACTCTGGGAAGCCAGCCGAGGGAAAGGCATAGTCCACAGGAACCTCGACGGTGACGGTCACGGTGAGCCCATCGACGGTGACGGTTCCGGTGTATCCCGTCGCGGCAAGGATCGCCTGCGCTCGATCCGTTGCTGCTTCGGGGTCAATGACGAGCCCGGCCCGGAACTGGTCTGGATCACCCTGGGCACCAGCACGCGCCGCAGCAGCGGCCGCGCCGTGAGCTTCACGTCGGGCAGACCATTGTTGAGATGCGCTGACCAGCGACCAAGTGCCGAACATCAGGAACGTGATGAGAATCACAGTCATCGGCATCACGGAGCCGCGGTCTCGTTGCGAATCCGGGCGCGCGTTCATCCGCCGCCCCTGACGACATCGACCTGTTCGACACCTCGGCCCGACACAGTCCTGCTGCCGGGGAACCCTGCGAGAACGACGTCGGCGAGCGACACGATGCAGGTCACGTCAACCGTGACCACTCCCCCGGCGGCGAGCGTTCCTCCAAGCTGCACGTCGAGCTGTTCGCACGCCACCCCACGGTCGGCGAGTTCACTGGAGGCCACAAGTTGGGCGGCCTGATACGCCGACGCGTCGTCGTATTCGGCAGCGGCGGCGCGCGTGGCGGAACGGGCTGCGGCGTCAACGTCACCGCCAGTATTGGTGACGCGAAGCGCACCAATGATGAAGAATCCAACCATCATCAGCGATGTGACAGCGACGGCCGCTTCGACTGCGGCCGAGCCTTGGTCGCGTGCGACCGACCGAGTCATGGCTGGCCTTGTGGATCGAATGACTCGACCTTCGCTGTGGCGCTGGCCTCGACCGTGATCGTCCCGAAGAAGGGCAACAGTGACACGACTTCGCCCGAAGCCTGGACGGTCACGAGATTGCCGCTGCTGCTGGCGGTGGCGTTGTGGGAATCGAACAACGATCCACCGGCCTCCTCGATGAGTGTCTCAGTGAGGCTGACCCCGGCAGAAGTCGATGAGCCTTGTCGACCGGCCGCGGCAGCGCCGTCTTGCGCCGCACCGGCGAGCACTTGACGTGCGTAGTAGGCGAGGCCGAACTGGATGACGAGCAGCAACGCCAACAGCACGACCGGGACCATCAGGACGGTGGCGGTCACCTCGCCCACATCCCGACGTCCGTGCGTCGCCGTTATGGCTCGGGAACGTTGTTGGCGTTGTTGGTGATCTTCGCGGCGATGATCGCGCCGGCCGCGATCGCGGCGATCACCAAGATGACGATCATCGCGGTTGTCGCGGTGACCTCGCCACGATCGTCGTCCTCGGTCTGGAGACGGGTTCGGAGTTGGTCGCTGGCAGCCCACCAGATCGTGAGCACCCGGAGTTGAAGTTCGAGCATCGCTGCCCCTTTCTGGTTGTTGAGTAGTGAGATCTGTCATGGCCCGGAGAGCGCAGCGAGCGCCGGATAGCCGATCAGGACGAGAAAGCCCGCGAACATCAGGACGACGGGAAGCACCATCGTTTCCGACTTCGCTTGGGCCTCTGATTCGAGTGTTGCGAGATCCTTGCTGCGGATTCCGACCGCCTTCGCGGTGAGAGAGTCGCGTACCAACGCACCCCCGCCGGCCAGGGTCATCGAGGCTTCGAGCTCGACCAGTTCGCCGATACCGAGACGCTCACCTGCTTGGCCGAGTGCCCGCCATGGCGGTTCGCGCCGCGCCTGTGCGGCGGTCAGTGCGGCCCGTAGGTGACGGAATGTTGCTCCATTTCCTGCATCGGCGGCGTCGAACATCGCCGTCTCCGCTCCGGCCCCTCCGGCCATCAGGATGGTGACAAGTTCGAGGTAGCTGGCCAGCGCGTGACGGAACTCCCGTCGAGCCTTTTCTGCATCGGAGCGGAGATCGATCCGTGCATAGAACCATCCGCCAACAGCTCCACCGATGGCAAGCAACACCAAGGCAGCCGGAGAAAGCACCGATCCAGCCCCGGCCACGCCGAACAGGATGAATACGAGACCCGGCGCAGCACCAAGAGCTGACCAAACCAGACGATCCTGCACCAACTTTGCGACTGTGCGCTCGCACACCGCCAAGTCGGCATCCCGAGCCGGTGTCGGTCGTCCGGCAAGCCGCTCGATGAGTTCGTCAGTTCGTGGACGGACTTGAATCGAACTGTGCCGTGGCCGGTGCAACTCGGCAACGAGCGACGCCAATGGAACGGTCGAGCCGAGCGCCCCGCGGACGATCAGGAGCAGACCGCCACCGAGCAGCGCCCCTGCCACAGTCATCAGCAGCGTGTTCATGAGCGTTGCCGTGGCTCAGGGAAGGTGGCCAGAAGGCGTGGCGCTGCTGCCGGCCGACCGAGCTGTACCAATGACCAAAGTGCACCGACGAACAACGCGCCGATCCCCAACATCACGACCTGCCCGGTGAACGTGTCGTACGGCTTCATGAACTGCGGCGAGAACAGCATCAACACCACCGCGAGACCGAGTGTGATTGCGACCAGCGCGCGACTCGAGGCATAGGTGCGTGCCCGTCCTGTTTCGACCCTGCTCCGCATCGCGGCATGCTCCCGCGCCGACTTGGCGATCTCCGTGAGAAGTTCCGCCAGACGTTGAGCTTGACGTTCGGCTGCGATCACCAAAGAGGCGACGACGAGGTCCGCTACGGGATCACCGACCTCATCGGCGAAACGTCGCAGAGCGCCGGGAAGTGACTCTCGTTCGGCTCGGACCGCCAAGGCCTGAACCTCGGCGCGAATCGGAACTGGCGCGACACGGGCAGTGACAGCAATCGCTTCCCGCAACCCGGCATGTGAGCTGATCGTGTCGCGCACCATCTCCGCCCAGGAGGCGACGGCGTCGCTTCGGGCCTCGATTCTCTGCCGATTCCGACGAGTACCCGACAACAGCGGCATGACAGTCGCGCAGCCGGCGGCGATGCCACCCGCTGCTGGCCAGCCGGTCAGCACCCATCCCGCCACAAACGCAACGAGCACGATCACCGCACGCCACCACACGTCTTCCCACCGAAACGAACGCTCGACCCGCGTCTCCTTGACCGCTACACCTCGGAAGCCAGCGATTGCGACCCACACGCCAGCGGCGGCGATGATGCCAACGGTGAAGCCGGTCAGCGCTCTCATCTGAACCCTCCACCGAGGAGTGCATCGTCGAACCCGGCCCGCCGGAGCTTGATGACGTGGCGATGATCGAGACGTTGCAGCGTCACGAATCTGCCGAGGTCGTCGTGGGTCACGACGGTGTTTGTCGTGCAGCGGCTGCCATCGAAACCGGCGACCTCCAACACCTCGACGACGACTCGTCGTCCGTCCTGGCCTCGATCGAGGTGCACGATGAAATCGATGGCCTGATGCAGTTGGTTGTGTGACACCTCGGGCGGCAATCGGTCCTCGCCGGTGCCCAAGTACAGGGCCAACTTCTCCAGCGCTCCCGCTGCACTCGCCGAATGAACGGTCGTCAGCGACGACTGACCGTGCGTCATCGCCTTCAGCATTGGGACAGCCGCATCCGAGTCGCGCACCTCACCGCACACCAACCAGTCCGGCCGATAGCGAAGTGCGTGCTTGACTTGCTGGCCTTGCGTGATCGCGCCCTCGCCTTCGTTGTTTGCCAGACGCTGCTCCCACGACTCGACGTTTGGATGCAACACCGCGTCGAACATGTCCAACTCCGCGGTGTCCTCGATGATCACGATCCGCTTCAACGGGTCAAGCTCTGACAAGCACGCCCGAACCAACGTCGACTTGCCCGAACCGGTCGGTCCGGAGAACACGATGCGGATCTCAGTCGAGCGCATACACGCCCGAAGGAACTCCGCCACGACTTCCGGCAGCATCTCCAGCCCGACGAGGTCACTGAGGGTCACCTTGCCCAAGGTGTTACGCCGCAATGCGAAGGAGACGTGCTGCGAGATGTCGCGTGCAGCAGCCAGACGCAGTCCGTCAGCGAGGCGCATCACCAACAGCGGTACCTGCCCGTTGAACTGACGCTCTGTACGGCCTGCGGTGCGGGCGAGATGTGAGAGCCATGCCTCCATCTCTGCCTCCGACGCCCAGAGGCGCTCGTCGACCTGCTCGACCGAACCGTCAGAGCGATAGACGAACACGAGGTCGAAACGCGTCGCGACGATCTCCTCGACTCGTTGATCGCGCAGGACAAGTTCGACAGGACCGAGCCCCACACATAGAGCCAAGACCCGCTCGCACAACGAGGTCTCGTCCGCTGAACTGAGGCGTGGTGTCCCGTCGGCGAGCCGTTGCTCGTCGATCGCCTGCAACTCGCTTCGCAGAACCGAGTCAGCGAGTGCCTCCTGACCGGCACGACCGAGTGCCGGCTTGTCAGCTTGCATCCGAGTCGTTGCGTCACGCTCTAACGCAGCTTGGACCGACCGCGTGAGAGCCACGACGAGCCGTTGATCGACGACGCTCATGCGATACCGCCAGCGCTGTGTTCGACCGAGTCGTCGTCCGAGTCCGGTGGGTTCCCGGCGATCGCAGCAGCAATGTCGGCTGCGATCGAGATCGCTGATCGCCACACCCATGAACGGCGCGCTCGGCCGCCGGTCATGGCCTCGCCGGCAATCCGCACGAGGTTCTCCTCAGCGCCGACGGTCCACACTTTGTCAGTCCGGAAGAATCCGGCGAGGTCCTCGACACTGTGCTGCGGCTTGCCGACGACGAGCACACCAACCGATTGTGCGTGCTGCCGAAGGAACTCGACCCTGGCCGGCACCTGCACCAGGTCCTCCGTTGCCGAACGCGTGAGCAACACCACGATTGTCGACAGGTCGAGTAGTGGCACGACTGGACTTGCCGCACCAGCGCGACCTGCATCGATGAACCATGCCCGATCGTCGCTGGCGACAGCGGCAGCGACCGTCGCGGCTGACCCGTTCCAGACACGAGCCGCGCGCTCGCATGTCTCTGGCCCGGGGATGACCCAAACACCGTCGTTCACCCGCCGTCCGTGGTCCGAGACGTCCACGGCGCGCGAGGCGCCTCGGCGCAGCGTTGCAATCAGCGACACCACACCAGGGTCGACACCAAAGCCGTAACGCGCACCCAGGACCCCTCCGTCGCAATCCGCTTCCAACACCACGCGCTCAACTTCGTACTCGGCCGGCCATGCGGCGGCGAGCAGCAACGCCCACGACGTGACGCCTGGCGAGCCACGCACCGAGCACAACGACACGATCATCCGTCTGCGCCGATCAATGCCAGCCTCAACCTGCCGTCAGCTGCAGCCTGAGCGACCTGCGTTTGCGACTCGACGGGCACCAGAATTGCCACCCACATTTTGGAGGTGACTGTGCCCTGCGAAGCACCCTCGACCGACCACACCGTGCCTTCGGCGAGCACCGTCGCCTCAAGCGGCGGTGCTCCTTCAGGCAAGGCTCCGGCGACCCGCTCGACCCCCAGCACGCGTACGCGATCACCAGCTGCCAACTGTGTCGAAGGAGCGGCACCAGGCTCCAACGCCGCTCCGACCACAACCCAACCAGGTGGGATCACCTGACCCGCTGCAGCGAACAGTCCGGTGTTCAACACGGTGCCCTTAGGGATCGGACCGCGAGCCGCACGACCAACGACGAGGTTCTGTTGCGACGGTTGAATCGCGCGCAAGTCACCGGCCTTGCCCATCTCAACGACGCGCATATCGGTGGCTGCAAGTACCTCGCCTGGAGCGATGTCGCGCGCCGCAACCATCACCGAAATCGTCTCGGTCGTTGCCGTGAACACCCATGCGCCGAGCAACCCCGCAATCCCAACCAGCAACGTGCCGAGCAGCACCCAGGACGGACGCCGACGAGTGGGACTCGACATCGATACCACCGACCCGCCGCCGCTCCGCGCTGGCACTTCGATGTCAGCGTCGTGCAATCTCATCGCTCGTGCCATTCAGCAACCTCCTTGTTCCGGCAGCGCACCCGTGCACGTGACGATGCCCTTGGCCTCGGCGACTGCCAGTTCCGCGGTCGCCGACGTCGAGTACGGATCCAATGGACCGCCCGCGCCGGTCGACGACACCCATGCGATCTGCCAATCGATGCTGAACGTCGTCAAGAAGTGGTACCGATCGTACGACGACGTCGACGATGCATTCAGGTAGGTGTACGAACACGCGCCGGGAGTCTCAACGACGTACTCAGCGACAGGAGCAGCTCCGCCACAACTCACCGGCCCCTGACCGGCGAAGTCACCCGGATCGAACGTCAACGTCCCAGGCGTCGCCGTCACCCTCGCCCAGTACGGCCCGATCGAAGCCGTGACAGACACCGGAGCCCAGGTGGTGCCGCCCACACGGAAATCGATGGGAGTCCGCACATACGCCCAACCAAACTCCGGATCGAGCACCGAGAACGTCGGTGTCGGCTTCGGGAGCTCCTCCTGCTCGAGGCGCGTGAGTAGCAGCGGCAGTATCTCTGTGGTCGGGTCGATAACCGGCAACTCGAACCAGGACTCACCGTCGGGGCAAGTCCGCCGCCACAGGTTCAGCACGATGCCATCCTTCTCACGTGGCCAATGGACCTCGCCGTTTCCACTGACGGCCAGACCTCCGACCACCAGCAACCAGGTGCACCCGCTGCTCGGTCCGGTACCGCCGCCGGCGGACCACCAGGTCACCTGCGCAATGATCGTGCCATCGTCCGAGCCGCCGCCCCCTTGGCCCGAGCCGTCGCCGGGGCCAGCGCTTGCAACATCGCCCATGGCCAACACAGCGGACGCGGCAGTGAACACTGCGAGAAGACACCGCCTCAGGCGGGACATTGATCCGTCGCTTCGGTCGGACCAAAAGCCGGTGCGTCGTAGCCCCTCCATTGCCCGTCCCCATCCAGCCGCATGTCCCATTGCGAGCGCCCGGACGTGTAGGCGTCGTCGATGATCACATTGCTGCCATCGGGGGCTGCGCCGGGCAGCACTAGTTTGCTTCCATCGGCAATGCACACAACGACCGTCGCCGTCATCAGGTCATCGCTGAGAGTCACTGACTCGGTCACGTACCGGAACTGATCACGATCGATCACCGTGTACCCAGCGGCGTTCCATTCTTCGATCCGGCCGACGTTGCGCTCCAGCAAGTCCCCAGCTCGTGCGACCCCGAGAGTCATCGGGTCGCACGTCGGCATGGCCGTGAGGCAATCGGAGAACGTCGATTGAGCAAGAGCAATAGCGGCCCGCACCTCGGACTCAGCTGTCGCTACGGGATCTGCGGTCGTCGACGTCGGCAGTTGAGTGGATGGCGGCGACGTGGTCGACGACGAAATGGTCGAGGTCGGCGATGCCGTCGTCGTCGAATTGGTTGTCGTTCCGACATCCGTCGTCGAGGTCGAAGCGGTTGTCGTTGAGACAGCGCCATCGCTGCTGCTGCACGCGCTTACAAGCATCAGCGCCAGCGCACCAACCAAGGCGCGCCGTCGCGGGCGGGCTACGCCTCTCCGAACTCCCACGGGATACCAAGCGTTAGTCGCACAACGAATCCGATCTTCGACGTGATTGAGCAGCGTAGAGCTGGTCGCGACTCGAGCGCAATGGGACCCCTTCCCGCATTTGCGCGATCGATCGACGGCCATGTCCACCAAAGGGACGCGGACCTGTCGCATGGGGAATGTTTTTTCGGGAGCCACGTCATCACCGGCTCGGCACCGAGAACGAGTGCTCACACTCGATCGCCCACGTCGCTACCGGCCGATCAAGTGCCACCGGCACCACGAGGACGCAGCCGCATTCCCCACGCATCATCGGTATGGCCGCCAGCAGAAGCGGTGGTGGGCCGTCCGGGCCAGGACGAGCGATGAGCCACACGCCTTCCGCTGCACCGCCCGAGCGAACTACGACCGAGTCGACAATCCTCATCGCTGACATACTCAGAAACTCAGAGCCAGCCGCGCCGGACGCAACCAAAACGTCCAGCGGCAAGCTCGGCTCGAAGCAACCGAGGAACTCTCGAAGCTCGCCAATCGTGTCCATCGCAACCTCCATCTCCTCGTTCCGAAACGAGTGACTGAGAGGCCTCACAGAGGCGATTCTGGCAAGAAACCTGAAATCAGAATACCCTCGTCTCACGCCATCAGGTTGCTAAGGGGTGGAGGGTTGGCCGAGCAGATCGCCGAATCCGCGCTCGTTCTTCGAAACGAGCCTGCGCATTCTGCGCTTCTCCGGCACGCGCGTTCTGTGTCCCCAAGATCACTCGCCCCTGCCGACGATCACCGATGGGAGAGGCGACGATCGCTACGCGGCGACCGGGTGACGCTAGCGATGGACTCTCGAGACCGGAGTCAAGCAAGCACCCGCGGCAGGCGGGTATCAGCGATTGGGGCGGATCGCACGCCACGCTCTTGGCGTCGTGAAGGAGCCGCTTTTGCAATCGTGAGTTCCTAGCGCAAACGCACGGTCGAACACGTCTTCGAACGCAGCACAGAACTGCTTAGGTTCGCCACAGAGTGGGCATGCGACTTCGTACGAGTCCTGACCTTCGGCGCAGTCGTGCGGAGCCGTCGAGGGCGTGACCTCCACCTCGAACGGCGACCAATCCGTCAGCTGACGCTGTGAAGGTGGCCCCGCTGGAGTCACTGCACCGGCCTGGGCCATGTAGTCCGCTGCACGGGTGCGAACGCTCTCCGAACATTGCTCGAGTAGCACCGGGATCTCCGGTGCATGTCCCAACGTGACCATCACGCGAGTGCTTGGGATCGGCTGACCATTCGGAGGGTTTAAGGTGTCCGTCCGCCGAATGTGCAGGATTGCGCCGTCGAAACCGTCAGCGGCATCAGGGATCGTCATGTCCTCATTCTGCCAGTCCATTGCAGGGGCTCGGAGCAGGTACCGCTGTAACTCGAGCGCCATCGCAGCGTATACGATCGGCCGATGCCTTTCGTCGACGTCGCTGATGTGATCGAGCGCATCTACGAGTCACGGTTACCCGATGACGCTTTCGTTGTTGTCTATGTGCCGCAGTGCTTGCGGAACTTCGACGACGACGGCGAGAAGTGGCCCGCCCACATCATCGTCTCGCGCGGGTTCGGGGAGCCCTCGCATGTGACCGTGCGTCTTTCGGACGAGTTTCCCCTTGGCGAGCCCTACAGCGTCCAGGAGCTCCGGCAGATCATCGACGATGCAGAGCTTCCCGGCGACGCCGAGTTCCGCATCACCCTCGACGACTCCATGCTCGACAACCGGGAGCCGCCCGGCGGCTGGTACGTGGCGAGAACGGCTGTCGGCGTGCCCAAGAACATCGACCTGCCGGTGCTCAAGTTGCTGGTCGACAACGGTTCGAGCAGCTGATTGACCGACATACGGTGAGCCCATGGATCCGTTCGACGTTGCGCTGATCGAGTCGATCGCTCGCATACTCGGCGACACCGAAGCAGGACTCACGAACGACGAGATCGGGCGCCTGCTCGACCGGGTCGGAATCAGCGATCCACGAGTCGCCGCCGAGGCGCAGGTGCAGCCCGGCTACTACGTCCGGCCCAGCAAGCGAGACCGAATTGGCGAGGCGCTCCTCAATCATCAGCGATTAACCGGCACCGGCGACGGCCTGAAGCTGTTCATCGAGGCGGCGATGACCCCGGTGGCTTACGTGAAACGGCACGAGGTGCTCCACTCGCGCACCGGCCAACTGAACGAGGTGCTGTCGTCCGCGGCGCTCGAGCTTCGTCCTGACGGTCAAATCGCCAGGCTCCTCGAAGCCGCGCGAACCGTCGATGAGATGGTTGCCAAAGCGGGCGTACTCACGAGCGAACTGCGGCGCCGGAAGTGTCACCCGCAGGTGAGCAAGTACTGCCGGGTCGAACTACTGCGCAAGAGCAACTTTCACGCCGCAGAGGAAGCGGTCAAGGGCATCTTCGACAGGTTGCGCGAGGAGACCGGCTCGATGCTCGACGGCGCCGATCTGATCGATGAAGTATTCGTGTTCCGAGGTGTGATCCCGGTGCTGGCCCTGTCCAAGCTGTCATCGAAGTCGGAGCAGAGCGAACAGTCCGGCTTCATGAACCTCCTCAAAGGCTTGTACGGCATGTACCGCAACACGCTCACTCACGACACTCGCTCGCGTCGCGAAGAGGAACGACCAATCGCCGACGATGAGCTGCTCGGTTTGCTGACGACGCTGTCCTTCATGCACGGACACATCGATCGGTGCCAGCGGACTCGCACGCTCTGACACCCTTCGCACAAGCTGTGATCAAGGGTCTTCCCTAGGTCCCAGGTGATGCTTGGCGCGTGTGGGACAATGACAGGTTCGCAACGGGTGGGGGATTTCGTGTTCTTGAAGCAGGTCGTCGTTCATGGGTTCCGGGCTGCAGATCAAGAGCAACTCGCGTGTGACTTTCCGGGTCGCTTCGCTGTGCTGCTCGGAGCGAACAGCACCGGCAAGTCGACGATCTGTGACGCCATCACCCTGACGCACTCGGACGTTTTCCCGTGGGCGGCGAAACCCACGACGGCTGCCTTGTCTGCAACGGTCAGCGAGCGGCTGATCACAATCGAATACGGCTACGAACCGGTCGAGGTAGTCCGCACGTGGGACATGCGTCGCGCACAGCACCTCGAGGCACCGAAATGGACGAGGCGTTTGCGGCCGTCGCTCGGACGGATCCGCAGCGAACACGTCGAGTCGAACGAGAAGGGCCCCGTCGCGTTGCTACACCTCGCCGCGACCCGCAACCCGCCGCAGGATCTCGCCGGTCGTGACTCACAGCTGATTGTCGAGCTGCTCAAATCGCAAGATCGACGGCTGAACGACTCTCGGAGCTTGGCGTCGGTGCGCGCCCAGCTCGGCGGGCTTCTCGGGCAGATGATCAGTAACCCGATCCTTCAGGAAGCGGAGCAGCGGGTGGCATCGGCGCTCACCGAGCTCACAGCAGGGGTACTGCCTCGTTCGTCGTACCTCGCCTCGACTGTCATCGACGATGCGTTCCTTGCCCGCGTGTTCGAGTTCTTCATCGGGCCGGAAGGAGTCGGCCGGGAGCTCGCCCATCGCCTCGAGGTCGAGGGTCTCGGCTACGCCAACCTGCTCCAGCTCGCCGTGCTCCTCGCAGCTATCCCCGATCTCACCAAGAGCGACCCAACACCTCTGCCACCCGAATCCGAGCCTGGCGACGACAGCGCACCCTCGGTTCCCGCCGAACCGTTTGATGCGGATGTGCCGTTCGATGTGTTCGACGAACATGCCGAGCCGGCAGACACGACTCCTCCGGCCCCGTTGTCGCCGGCGGACGAAGTCGCACAGGCCGACGCCATTCGCGCCGCGAACGAGGACACGTTCTTCGACGGCGAGTTCCACGCGACGATCGTCATCGAAGAACCTGAAGCGCACCTGCACCCGCAACTCCAACATGGGCTTGTGCGGTACCTCAAGGCTGTTGTCGCTCGCCGGCCCGAGCTACAGATCATCCTGACAACCCATTCCGATGAAATCGTCGCCGCCTGCGAACCGGAGGACCTCATCGTCTTTCGCCGCAACGCCGCCGGCGTCCCCGTTGCTCGCACCGTGAAGAACCTAAAGCTTCCCAAGAAGCATCTGGAGATGGCACGCCGCCACCTCGACGTCACGCGGTCTGCGTCGCTGTTCGCTGATCGGCTCGCCCTAGTCGAAGGCATCACCGACGCGAAGGTGCTGCGTACGTTCGGCGGAGTCTGGGCCGACGACGACCCCGACAAGCGACGCTTCCTCGACGCTTTGACGATCACGATCATTGGAAGCCGAGTCGGTGAATGGCTGCCCGCCATGCTTGCCTCGCCGGGTCAGGAACTCGTGAGCCGAGTCGCAGTGCTCCTCGACTCAGACGACAAACCCACCCCAGGATGGGCGACCTCAAGGGAAGGCGACACCTGCGGGGTGTTCATCAGCGTGCCGACTCTAGAGCCGTCGCTGCTCGTCGGCAACGAGCAGCTGATCACCGATGTGCTCGTCGAAATCGTCACGACCCCGCCGTGGGGCACAAACCCGGCGGCGGCGACGTTCGACTCGATGAAGGGCTGGATCAAATCTGCCGGACGTTCTCGAAAGGCCGACTTTGCCGACGAGCTGTGTCGGCGCATCGAACTCGATCCGTCGCAGGCAACCGTGCCTGCCCACCTCGGTGACCTACTCGACTTCTTGTACCTGCGGCCGGCACTCGTGACGATCCCTGACGATGACGGCACCATCAGCGCCGCGGCTCCAGCGGTTGCCATCGGCGTCACATCGGAGGAGGTCGCGGCCGCCCTGGTCGAGTTCGACGACCTCGGTGACGACGAACCGTGGTGAAGCGGGCGCTGACCGACGAGCAGGGACCGCCAGCGACGTCGCGGTCCCAGCGCACGCTCGTCATCGCAGCACCTGGCTCCGGCAAGACCTTCATGGCCGTCGAACGCTTCGGCGTCCTCCGCTACAACCACCACGAACAAGACCACCGAGGCGTCGCCGCGGTCTCGTTCGCGAGGTCCGCATCCGAAGAGTTGCTGATGCGGATCCGTCGCCGATGGGGCGGCCAAGCGGTGCGCTGGCCAAACCGGGTCAGCACGTTCGACGAACTCCACCGCAGCGTGCTGCGCCATCTCCTCGATCGCGGTCTGCTGACGTGGCCTAACGGTCACACCAATCTGCAGGTGAAGGACTCGTGGGGCCGAACGCCCGGCTCGTCATCACGGCTGAAGAAGGGAAAGCCGTGGCTAACGATCGGAATCGATGACGGCAACATCTGCATCGTCGAGCAGACCGAAGGTCGTCGCTCGACCGTCGTGTTCGTCAAACGGAAGCCGTACGAAGAACAGCTCGGCGCCGGCGTCTGCACGCACGACGAGGTCCGCGCCGCACTCGCCGCCGCACTTGGCGCGGACCAGGTCGAGATCCGGCAGGCGATCTGCGACTTCTTGGCCACGTCGTACAGCCACCTCGTGGTCGATGAGATCTACGACCTGAACGAACTCGATCTCGAACTGTTGAGCGCGTGCGACGACGCAGGCGTCGGCCTGTCGATGCTCGGTGACCCATGGCAGACGATCTACGAGTTCCGAGGGTCACGGCCCGACCTCGTCAAGTCATTCGCCGACGAGCGGAAATTCGACCGGCACGAGGTTGTCGGCAGCCACCGCTACAAGACCGTCGAGATGCAACAGCTCGCCAAACGTCTCGTCGAAGGCGACGTGTTCAGCGTTGCCGGCGCGGAGCCCGGTCGGATCCCGACAGTTGTGCTGGCGCGCCGGTGGTCTCCGTTGTGGGACCAGACCGAGCTCCCCGTCATTCCCTCCGGGTGCGGTGGAAAGCTTGACCAGACATCGCCCGCATCGGCGGCGTTCGTACTTCTCCTGAACGAGGTGACCACCGAGCTGTTCAACGTTGCTGTCACCGGGTTCGGCGAAGCACAGATCGCGCTGCGGTGGGACGGCGACCGTGGTGCTCTCCGCGAAGCACGCGAGGCGCTCGCCACCGGCGGGTCCCCCGCCGACATCTGGAAACTGCTGCACGCGCTCGACCAGTCGGGCCAGGTGTGGCCCGAGCCCAAGGTCACCGCTGCCAAGCACCTCGACCGGCTGATCGCCGTGCTCAGCGGAGGCCCGACCCCGATCCTCGGCACGAGCGTCCATCAGGCGAAAGGCCTGCAATGGCCCCACGTCGATGTGCTCGACCCCGCCCGAGCCTTCGCCAACTACCGCCTTCGACAGGACTCCGCTGACGATCGATTGCTGTACGTCGCTTTGACCCGAGCTGAAGAGACGGTGCGGATGCGGTCGATGCCGTACAACTACCCCTGGTACTACGCAGCACCCGGGATCGTCATCTGACGCTCAGCTTTCTTCTGGGATGTCAGTTGTCCACCGCTTGAGATCGACGTCGAGGACGGGATGTACGTGCTCGTCTGACGACGGGCCCATCGAGCAATGGCACTACCAGTTCATTCGTGAGGACTGACTGACCGTGCCAGATCTGAAGATCGGCATTACCGCCGAGTTACGCGATCGAGCGCACAACTCGCGGCGCAGAACGCCGGTCGCCTCAACGATCTCAGCGAGCGCAGATCGGAGCTTCCGTGCGCGTCCTCTGCCGCCGGTTACGCAGCGTTCACGAGGAAGTCCGACACGGTGGTCCACCGCCGCGAGCGTTCATTGCGGCTAGGGATACGTTGGCCGCCGGTGGGCAGTTCCCTGGGCCGCTGACACACGTCCCTTCTGTCTTCAGGGGATTCGAAATTCGCGCAGATCCTTTTGGGGGCTGCGACCTTTCCCCATCTCGACTCCGAATGGCCCGTTCGTTCGAAAGCGGTTGCGCTGGAATCACATCCAGCGAGGCGCATACGGACTGGAGGGATCGTGACGATCGGAATCGACAAAACTGAGCTTTCGGACGAGGGGTGTCGGGCCACGCATAGCGTGACCGAAGCCGCAACGATCCTGGGAATCTCACGAACCACCGCCTACGAGTGCGTGCGCACCGGGGAGCTTCCTTCCCTCCGACTGCGCGGAAGAATCGTCGTGCCCGTAGTCGCGCTGCAAGCCCTGATCGCCGCCACCCAACGGTGACGGCTACTACAACTCGAGCGCAGCGATCGCCCGGCGCTTGCCGACGTCCATGCGCCCGTCGTAGTGCATCCGGAGAGTGTTCTCGCTGTTGCCGAGAATGTCGGCAACAGTGCGGTAAGACTCGCCGGCGTCGAGCATGACGGTTGCCGCGAAGTGGCGCAGTTGCAACAACGTGATGTCCGATTCGCCTCGCATCGCGAACCACCGATCTGAGAACGTGTCGGGCCGGTACGGGGTGGCGCCATCCGCTGGGTTCGAGAAGACGTAGTCGGTGCCGGGCACGCTGTGAGGAGATCGAGCAGCGGCCCGGTCGCGCTGCGCCCGCATCGCTGTGAGTGCGTTGGATGTCAGCGGGACGTCGCGCCAATCGCTTCGCTTTGTTGCCTTGCGTTGGATCTTCTTGCCCGGCCCGGCATCGGTGATTGCAGCGGAGATGTGCACCTCGCCGCTGGCGATGTCAACGTCGTCCCATTGCAGCCCGAGTAGTTCGGCCTTGCGCATGCCTGTGCTTGCGAGCACCGTGACTGCGTCGGCGAACTCAGGGTCCTGGTCACGAACACGCTTGAGTGTCGCTCTGACCTCGTCGGCGGTCGGCGAGTGCGGCTTCGAACGAGTCGACCTTGGGCGGGTGGCGTCCTTCGTTGGATTGCCATCTATCAGCCCGCGCTTGCGCGAGAACTCCAGCGCCCGTGACAGCACCGTCGCACACCGCCGCACCCAGTCAGTGCCGCTCCCGTTGGTGCGCATGACTGCGTACATCTCTTCAATTTCCTGCCACGACAGCCGATTGAGCTTCAACTGACCAAACTGGCGTCCACCGAGCAAGGTGACCGCGCACATCGTGTTCGCGGCCGAACGTGTGGTCAGGATGGTCCGAGGAGCCAGTTCGATCAGCCCGGTGTCAGCCGCCTCGAGGTAGAGATCGAGCGCAGCACGGACAGAACGTGCCGATGTGCCGCCGGTTGGCAGTCGTTTTTCGTTGTCGGCGACCCGCAACCTTGACAACTCGACCTCCGCCACACTGCGAGCGCCCTCGATGTAGCGGCTCACTCGACGCCGCTTGCCTGTCACCTTGTCTCGGGGAAGTTCGATGTCGACCCGCCAAACTCCGGGACGAATCGCGAAGACCCCACCACTCCCCTTGGCCCGCGGACCGGACACGACTGTCTTGCTCGCTGAGTCGTCGGAAGACTTCTGAGAAATCGACTTTTCGGCCATTTTCACCTGCTTGGAAGGGTGATTGAGGGGGCGAAACGAACCCGATGGTATAGCGCGATGGTATACCGGCAAGCCGAAAACGCAAATCAGCGGCCCTGGTAGGGCCGCTGACCTGGTGTTTGTTGGAGCGGATGACGAGATTCGAACTCGCGACCCTCACCTTGGCAAGGTGATGCTCTACCAGCTGAGCCACATCCGCGTTGTGCGGGTGCCAATCTAGCGAGCCGAGACCGCGGCTGACAACGCGCTGACCGGCTTTAGCGATGTCGCGGCAGGTCAGGAGCGCTGGCCTGCCGGGCGCAGGTCGACGCGCAGGACCAGAAAACCGTCCTCGATGGTGCCGACGGCATCGCCAAGGATCGCATAGTCCTGGAAGTCGACCTTCGAGTTCTCGATGAATCGGGCTCGTTCCTCGCCGGCGACCGGCGGCAGCGGGCGGCGCTTCACCGAAGCAGCTCGTTCACGGAAACGGGACAACATCGCATCAACATCAAGACCTTGTGCCATGCCACAACCGTACTGCCGGCTCGGGTCGCCGCGCGCTATTCGTCGTGTCGTAAGCGCAGCAGTGGATCGATCGGGCGCAGGACCGGGGCCACCACGGGGGCTGCGGCGTTGTCATGAACCTCGTCGTCCGGTTCGTCGTCGGGGAATATCGGATCTGCGACCTCCAGCGGCTCCGCTGTGAGCATCAGCGCCTCACTGTCGCTTTCGACGTCGGTTGCTGCCTCAGCGTCGATCGCCGCAACTGCGATCGGAAACTCGAGCAGATCATCGAACTCTCGCGGTGAGGCAAGAGCCGCCGCTTCTAGATCCACCGGCTCAGACGTGGACGTCGTAGGCGCGTCGGCGGGCTCGGCACCTGCCGGTCGAGCTTCTTGCAAACGGCGTCGGCGCAGTGCGTAGTCGCCCTTCGACCACGAGCGGCTGCCCATGACTTCCAGCGGACCCAGCGCCGGGTGTTCGACCTCGCTACTACGCCACCACCACACGGTGCCGGCGGCGATCAACACGCTCAGCGCCACCAGACCCGCAGCAGAGAACAGAATGATGCGCGCATTCTCCGGATCGTCGAACGTCTGGGCGAGCAAGGCGAAACCAATCGTTGGCCCGTTCACAAAACCCCCGCTACGTCCATGATCACGGCGCACAGTGTCGCACGTGATCGCCTCAATCCCCACGCATGCGGCATGCTGTGCGACGTGGATTTCGTATGGATTGCCCTCCTCGTCACTGTCATGGGTGGAATGTGGTGGGTGGGGTATCGCATGGAGCCGCACTGGGTGTCACGCGACGGGACCCGATTCCTGTGCACCGCGCAAGAACTCAATGGCTCCCAAACTGTGGGCCACCCGCGTGAGACACGAGTCCTGATCACCCACGATGGTGCACTGTGCGTGACGCAGAAACACATGATGCGTCGGCGCACCACCATGTGGACGCTGGTCGCAAAGGCACCGGAGGCGTCGCGCAAGATCCAGACCTATGTGGCCACGCACCGCGAGGTCGGCAGCCGCATCGAGTCACACCTTGCGATTCGCGTACCCACCAAAAGCCGTTGCATCGCAATCCTCGACGACATCCTGGCGAAGGCCGAGGTCACGTCGTCGCTACCCGCTCCAAAAAGCGCTCCAACGGCGGACCGACCTGACCAAGGTTGATCAGAAACGCGTCGTGGCCGTGGGGCGACTCGATCTCCACATAAGCCGCATCGGTCCCGCCTGCAACCAGCAAGGAATGAATCTGCTGTTGCTGATAAGCCGGATACAGCACGTCGCTGGAAATGCCCATCACAAGCGACGGCGCCTTGATCCGAGCCATCGCCCCATGCAGCCCAGAACGGCCGCGAGCAACATCGTGCAGGTCCATCGCCTTGCCAATGATGAGGTAGCTGTTCGTGTCGAAGCGATCGACCAACTTGCCGCCGTGATACTCCAGGTAGCGCTCGACCTCGAACCGTTGCCACAGGTCGATGCCGTCGCTGACGGTGGCATTGTCAGCCAGTTCGCGACCGAACCGGTCGGTGAACACGTTGTCGCTACGGAAGGTCACCTGCGCCACCATCCGCGCGATAGCGAGACCCTCTGAGGGGCCATCACCATCTACCGCGTCGTAGTAGTCGCCGCCACGCCACCTCGGGTCCAGGCGAATGGCCCGACGCCCGATGGCGCCCCACGCAATCTGCTGAGCGGTTGCCTGCGCACAGGTTGCGATCGGAACAATGGAGCCGACACGGTGCGGAAAGGTGATCGCCCACTCCACCACCTGCATGCCACCCATCGACCCGCCCGCGACGGAGTGCCAGCGCGCAACACCGAGGTGGTCCGCCAGGCGGGCCTGCGCACGGACCATGTCGCGAATGGTGATCACCGGAAATCGACTGCCGTACGGTAAGCCGTCTTCCGGGTGCGGCGAGGCCGGCCCTGTGGACCCCTGACACCCACCCAAGACATTGCTGCACACCACGAACCAGCGATTGGTGTCGATCGCCAACCCAGGACCGATCAGCCCGTCCCACCAGCCCGGAGCAGGGTGGCCGACGTCTGCCGTTCCGGTGGCGTGGCTGTCGCCGGTCCACGCATGGCACAGAAGGATCGCGTTGGCGCCGTCGGCGTCCAGCCGACCCCACGTCTCGTAGGCGAGTTCCACCCCGTGCAACGTTGTTCCGCCGTCGAGCGCAAACGGTCGATCATGGGCGAACGTGAAGAGCTTGCGACCACCGAACGGCTGACCCGGCATCCACGCGCCCGTCGCAGGGTGCAGGTGTGGTGTTGTGGCCATCAGGTTGTCCCTCCTCGTCGCGGGGCGCAAGAGCGCAGGTCGGTCGTTGCGACACAAGCCACGAGTGGGAAGCGTCGTTGCCCGGTGGATACCGGACCACATCCCCGCCGGAGCGAGAAGGCACCGTGGGGCTTCCTCCCCGGTTGCCGGACCCAGCCGCGAACGGCAAGGTCACTCGTGATGCATGTCGTCGAGCACGTTAGCAACGAACCCGCCGCTCACCTCGGCAATTGATCACTCGGTCAGTCGCGGTAGCGGGCTTCGGTGGCGACGTGGCCGTCGAGATCGACGAGCGCGGTGAACTCGTCGAACGCCACCAACCGATCGAGGTGGCCACGCAGCGAACCCTCGGCGCGCAGCAGCGCCAACGAATCCTGCACGGCCCGGACCATCGAGAACAGCGCCGACAGCGGCGACACGATGAGCGTGAAGCCGAAGTCCGCAAGCTCGCCCGGCGTCAACAGCGGCGTGCGACCCGTCTCGACCATGTTGGCCACCAACGTGATGTCGGGCAGAGCCGCCGCAATCTCGGCCAACTCGGCGATCGATTCGGGTGCTTCGACGAACAGGGCATCGACCCCGGTATCGCGGGCCATCTTGGCCCGCTCGATCGCTTCCCGGAGGCCAAGTGCGGCACGGGCGTCGGTACGCGCCGTGATGTGCAGATCTGGCGCGTGGTCGACAGCGGCTCTCAATTTCGCCAGCCAATCAGCCCGCTCGATCACGACCTTTCCGGCCATGTGCCCACATCGTTTCGGCCACACCTGGTCCTCGAGGAACATGCCCGAGGCACCGGCTTGCTGCCACAGCTCTGCCGTGCGAATGGTGTTGAGCGGGTTGCCGTAGCCAGTGTCGGCGTCGACGACCACATCGAGCCCAGGGTTGGCGGCGCAGACACGACTGGCGACCTCAGCCATCTCGGTTTGTGTGAGATATCCGAAGTCGGGAAGGCCCAGCAGTGTGCCGCTGACGCAGTAGCCGCTGAGGAACAACGTGTCGAAACCTGCCCGTGCGCCAAGCCGAGCTGTCAACGCATCCCACACTCCGGGCATCAGCACAGCGGATTCGCTGCGGGTGGACAGTCGTTCTCGAAGGGTTGCACCGCTCATCCGCGTCACCGTACTGTCCGCGCCGTCGGCGCACAGAGGCCACCGTGCTGACTGGTCCGACAGCCTGACTGATGCATGCGCCAGGCCGCCTGATCGATCAGCGAGTAGACGAACCCGAATGGTCACGACAGGCTGGTGAACCATGAGCGTGAGTTACTTGACCCCAAAGGCGCGTCCCGTCGCCGTCGGAGCTACCGGCCGTGGCTCGATTGCCGTCGAACCGATCGCCGCCGGTGAGGTCGTTGCAGCATTCGGGGGCCGTTGCCTCACCCGCGTCGAGTTCGACCTGCTCCCCGTTGGACAGCAGGTGCGCAGCATCCAGATCGGAGAGACGCTCTTCCTCGCTGGTCCAGTCGAACCCGAGCCCGCCGACTTCATCAACCACTCTTGCGACCCCAACTGCGCCATGAGCGGCAACACCGTTGTGATCGCGATGCGCGACATCGAGGTCGGCGACATCATCAGCTACGACTATGCCACCAGTGATGGCTGCGACTACAACGAGTTCGAGTGCGCCTGCGGGTCGACCATCTGCCGCGGCAAGGTGACTGGTTGCGACTGGATGCTGCCCGAGCTGCAGCTTCGCTATCGGGGCTACTTCAGCCCCTACCTGGCCGCTCGCATCGCATCGCTGGCCACCATCGGCGCTGAGCGCCGAGCGTTCTCCTACTGACCCTGAGAATCGAGGTACTCCGGCACCGGCGCGCTCGGCAGCAGAGGTCGGACTATGGTCGCCGTCATGCGATTACTCGTGGTTGGCGCTGGCGGCGTGGGTTCTTCAATCGTGTCGATTGCGGCTCGGCGGGAGGTTTTCGAGCACATCGTCGTCGCCGACGTCGACCTTTCACGAGCACAGCGGGCCGCCGCCCGTGTGGGTTCGCCGCACGTGGTGGGCACACGGGTCGATGCGTCTGATCGGCTCGATCTGGTCGAACTGGCCACCTCGACGAAGGCCGACGTGATCGTCAATGCTTGCGACCCGCGGTTCAACCCACCCATCTTTGATGCTGCCTTCGCGGCCGGCTGCCACTACCTCGACATGGCCATGCACATGTCGACGCCACACCCCACAGACCCGTACAACACCTGCGGCGTCAAGTTGGGCGACGCCCAGTTCGCCGTCGCCGACAAGTGGGAGGAGCGTGGTTTGCTGGCACTCGTGGCGATGGGCGTCGAGCCCGGTTTCAGCGATGTCGTCGCCCGTTACGCGTCCGACCACCTGTTCAGCCGTATCGACGAGATCGGCGTCCGCGATGGCGCCGACCTGGTGATCCAGGGCTTCGACTTCGCACCAACCTTCAGCATCTGGACCACGATCGAAGAGTGCCTCAACCCACCGATCATCTATGAACGCGACCGCGGTTGGTTCACCACAGCGCCCTTCAGCGAGCCCGAGACGTTCGTGTTCCCCGAGGGCATCGGTGCGCTGGGCTGCGTCAACGTCGAGCACGAGGAAGTCATCCTGATGCCACGCTGGCTCGACGTTGGTCGCGTCACGTTCAAGTACGGCCTCGGTGACGAGTTCATCGACGTCCTGCGCACGCTGCACAAGTTGGGCCTCGACAGCACTCGACCGGTCTCGGTTCGCGGCGTCGACATGTCGCCGCGCGACGTGGTGGCGGCCACGCTGCCCAACCCGGCCGAGTTGGGCGACCGCATGAGCGGCCGTACGTGCGCCGGCTCGGTGGTCACCGGCCTGGGTGTCGATGGCCAACAGCGCAGTACGTACCTGTACCAAGTCGTCGACAACGAGTGGACGATGCGCGAGTACGGCCACCAGGCCGTCGTGTGGCAGACCGCCGTGCACCCGGTGGTGGCCCTGGAGATGCTGGCCACAGGTGAATGGAAGGGCGAAGGCGTCAAGGGCCCGGAAGCGTTCACCGCTGACCCGTTCCTCGCCCTCCTCGATGAGCACGGCGCCCCGTGGGCCCAGCAGGAACTGCCTGCGTAGTGCGATGACACGGCTCGCCAAGGCGCATGTGGAGGTGCTACTGAACGGCTACGACGCAGCACCGATCCACGCATTGACCGTGGCGCTTCGAGTTGCCCTGGATTCACCAACACTCGATTGGGCGGAGCTGGTCGACCTCACCGAAATGCCCGATGAACGTCGTGCAGACCTGCTGCGAGGTGAACCACTGGCGCTCGACAGCCTCGCGGCAGAACTCAACGAGGTTCGTTGCGTGGCAGCGCGCACGCCGCAGTCCCGCCCGGCAGCCGGTGACGATTGCGAGCCACCCACCGGTACACCACACCGCTGAGCCAGTGGATTCCGGGCAGCCCGAGCAGCCGACCGACGATCCACCATCCCTTACCCGAGGCCAGTAAGACCTCGCGCACTGCATCTTCACCGCTGTACCTGGTGCGGTCTCGGTCCACGTACTGCACCGCCAGGTTGCACTGCTCAGCGGTCAGGCCCAGTGCAGCCAGGTCGGCGAACTGATATGGCGTCGTCGGGGGAAGGCGCTTGATCAGCCGACGGCCGAGATTGACGGACGAGGTACAGAACGCACAGTCACCATCGAAGATCAATACCGGAACATCAGCCACACCACGAGGCTATGGCTGGCTGCTACGACAGAGGCAGCGCGACGACGGGCTGAGCCAGAACCACTCGCTGATCGAAACCCGCCTCGGTGGGCAGAAACCCGTTGCGGTCCGGCCACAGCAGCTGAACCGCGGGGAATGGCACGCCGCGCCGCCAGGCCACGGCCGTTCCCAGCAGCTCGTGGACCACCTCGTCGGCAAGAGGGGCAAAGACACAGCGCAACTCGCCGTCGAAGAAACCGAGCAGCTCGACACCCAGGGGAATCTCGGTGCCACCGCGCAGCATGTCGGCGATCATGTCGAACAGTCCGCGAGCGGTCGCCGGAGTGAGACCGAACACCACCACCTCGGGGAAGCTGAACGCTTCCGGATAGCCGACCGTGTACACGTACCCGGCCATCGGCGGCACGATGTCGGTGCGCGCTGCGACCGGTTCCATTGCCCAGCCGTGCGTCTCGATCATCCACTCGATCTTCTCCGCGTGCGGGATGTGAAAGTCGGGCAGTTCCATGGGGGCGAGGCTACTTGCGACGCGGCACTCGGTCGGCTCAGATGAGCGCTTCGGCACCCACGTCAAGTGCATGGCGCACGTGGCGTGTCGCCATCGCTGCGAACATTGCTTCACTGCGCTCGTTGCCGCCGACAAGCTGCGATGCTGCCACCGACATGATGATGCCGGCGTACGCGTCGCGGCAGTAGTGCCGCCAGAACTCGGCACCGTCGACGTCGACTCCGTAGTGAGCCAGCGCCTCGCAGTACTGGTCCACCACACCGCGCTCGATCTCACGTCGAACCTCCGGCTGCGGCCCGGCACCCAGGAAGTAGCTGACGTCGCCGCTGGCGCTGCCGTGCCCTGGTGTCTGCCAGTCAACAGCCGCGATCGGGTAACCGCCAGCGGCTGACGCGAACATCAAGTTGTCCAGCCGGTAGTCGCCGTGGGTGACGGTGTTGGGCAGGGTGTGTCCCTCGACCCATTCGGGGATCCGTGCACCGAAACGCTCGATCAGCGCGATGCCCTCGCTGTCGAGATACTTCGAGTAGGTGGCGAAGAAGCCCGGGGCGAACATCGCCCAGATCATCTGCAGCTGCTCGGCGTCACCGGGGCCGCGTCGCTGCAGGAACTCGATGTCGCCCAACGTCGGGTCGGCCCACCGCGGCCCGTGCAACCGTGCAAGCTCGAGCACTGCCATGCCGGACATCTCCGCCGAACAGCCCGTCACCTGATTGCCCTGTTCGCCCGGCGACAGGTCTTCCATCAAGAGCACGAAGTCGCCGTCACTCTCGTGCCACTCGCCGTGGAAGCAGCGAGCTACCCGAATGTCGACCGTCGGCGCGATCTGCTCGTAGAACTTCACTTCCCGCTCGTAGTTGCGCAGTGCGATACCGGTGGCGCGGCTGGTCGGATCGGGTGATGGCATCTTGGCGATGATCGAGCTCGGCAACTCGCTGCCCGGTGACACGGCCAGGTCGTAGCGGATGTTCATTCCGACCAGGCCGTCGCCGATTCGGCGTTCGCCGGTGATCGAGACATCGTCGCCGAGTTTCTCGCTGAGCCATTCGGAAGTGATCTCTTCAGGTGCCATCGTGCTCGACCGTAGCCTGCTGATGACGTGCAGGCTGTTGTGCGAGCGGATCGAGCCGCTACCGTCGGCTGGGCATGTACTCGTTCCTTCTGAAGCCGAAGTGGATCGGATTCCACCTGCTGTGCCTGGGCGGCGTCGTCGGAATGATCAGTCTCGGGCTGTGGCAGTTGCGGCGGCTGGACGAGAAGCAGACGTTCAACCGCCAGGTCACCGAACATACGAACGCCGACGTGATGTCGCTGAACACCGCCGGCTTGACCGGCCCGGCCGACGAGCTGAGCTATCGCCGGGTTTCGACGAGTGGCACCTATCTCCGCACGCCGCAGTTCGAAGTCGTCAACGTGACGCAGGACGGTACGACGGGACGCGATGTGGTCAACGCGCTGCAACTCGCCGACGGCTCGCTCATCCTCGTCAACCGCGGCTTCGTCGCAACGGGCACGCCACTGACCGCTCCCCCGACCGGCGAGGTGCAGCTGCTGGCACGACTCAAGGAAGGGCAGGTTGCCGGTACTGGGCAGCCCTCCGATGACGGCACGCAGGCGTTGACCCAGGTCCGACGCGTCGACCTCGTGGCGTTGGGCCAGCAGTTCGAACGACCGCTGGCACCGATGTACCTGGAACTTCTCGAGTCAGCGCCGGCCGAGCCGAACAGTGTTCGACCGATTGCGTTCCCAGAGCTCGGCGAAGGCCCGCACCTCAGCTATGCGGTCCAATGGGCCGTCTTCAGCATCAGCGTTGCCGTCGGCTGGGTGCTGGCCGTGCGCAAGAGCATCCAGACCCACTCGGGCCGCACGGCACCGAAGAAACGGCGCGGGCCACCACCGATCGCCGATGAGTTCCGCTAGCGCTAGTGCTCTGTCAGAGAACGTTTGCCCTGTCCCCGAACGGCACGCAGCGGACTATGCAGTGAGAGATCCTCGTCGAACAACCGACCGGGGCACAGACCCGCTGGCCAGGCAATCCATTCCTCACCCCACTGGGAATAGCCGCGCTCGGGTACACCCCGCGCACCGATCGCTCGTTCCTGTAGGCCGTCGTTATGCGCTGTCCGAGGGTGAACAACAGATAGCGCAGAGCAGCAGATAGGTACGGTCCTCATCTGACACGTCAAAATTCTCCGGCCTCGTCCCAGGGATAGCAGGAGAACGCTAGGCGTGCCGGCGACTCTGAGTCGTAGGAAGCGAAGTACAGCGTGTCGCATGGATCAACGCGCCATGCTCTGGTGCCGTTGTTGACTCTTGTGAAGTCGGCGAGCTCGGTCACACGTCCGCCGTCGGTGCGGTAGATGTACGGGGTTGGGTCGCCCTCGTTCGTTATCGCATCGACAAAGAACAACGCTGGCCGACCGTCGAGGTGTGCCTCAACAAAGCACCTCCGCCCTTCCAGGTCGATTCGATCGCCGTCGTAGATCCGGATCTGGTCCCATCCACAGAACTTTGCGTCGCCCAAAAGGACGGCCGCAGTCGGAGCGTCGGCGACCACGACTCCAACCTCCGCCAGGACCGCGTCGTAGTCGTTCTGGCCGGAGTCCGCCGACTCCGTTGCATCAGTTGGCGAGACGACCGTCGAAGATCGGCCTTCACTCCGGGCATCTTTCGGTGCCTCATTAACGGCGGTGTCCGAGTTACAACTGACGAGGAGCGCCGACACCCAGCCAAGTAGAATCCAGAGGCGCATGCAGTGCAGAATGCCCGAAGTGGCCGTCGTTGTCCAGCAAGCAGAGCGGCAGGTCTGCGCTGCGAAGCGGTTCATCTGAACCGCCCACTTCGGCAGCTCTGCGCTAGCGACGAAGTCACGGATTGGCAGTCGGCACCTGCCGCCGCCGGGGTCGGCTGCTCCTAGCTGTACGTGACGTAATTCAGGATCACGTCCTCGAAGAACTCTGCGAAGTTCGTCCAGCGGTTAAGTACCGCGAGGTCGTTGATGGGGCTGCTGTAGAAGAGTTCGTGGTCGAGCAGGTCGATGTCCGATTCGGCGCCAAGGTCGCCGAACTCGTCGGGATAGTTCGCACGAGCGGTGCGGAACGTGTCCTGCAGGAACTGGCTGGTCCGTTCGATCTCCGATGTGCCGAAGATCTGCATCCTCCGCCGGCGCGTCGGGTCATTGTCGTCAGCACGGTCGAACTGGATGGCACCGTCGGTGATCTCCAGATATGCGCGGTGGAGGGCGCTCGGAAGATACGCAACCGCGTGAGGGGCTGCCCGGCCGTGGTCGTGTGCGTCGCGTAGTTACCGAAGTCGTCCGGTGCGGCGTCCGCCGTGCGAATCCACGAAACCTTGGCGCGACCGTGAAGCCTCCTCATCACGCCGGCGAACGGGTCCTCCGGTTTGTCGCCTGGCTTCCGCAACGGGGCGAACGAGACACCGCGCAGCCGCGCCGTCTTCAACGCTGGGACCGACGCAGGGTGCAGCATCAGCGGGTGGTGCATCCGGCTCGGGAGCCCGAACGCTCCACCATAGGCAACGATGTTTGGGAGAATCCGACGGGCGTGGACGGATTGGATGTGTGCGGGTGTCGGGCTCTCATGCTGCACGCCCGTGGGCGTGCGATCGTGTCGCTCAAGTCAGACTGGGGCCGTCAACGGACACTGATCGGGATCGGCTGACCGTCGACGTTCCAGGGATGCCGCCTGGAAGCCTTGGCGTTCTCCAGTACCGGTAGAACCCGCCGCCCCCCGACGTACGGCTGGAACCGATGCGTTGCAACTCGTATCACCGGTCCGCTGAGCCGGACGACCCGACGTCACGGGGAGCGCGTGACGATCGTGTTCTGCCCCGGCGTGGTGTAGTCGTAATGGTACGTGCCCCACGTCCCCCAGCTCCCCCAGTAGAACGTGAGATCGAAGAGGGCAGGCTGGGCGATGTCGAGCATGGCCGTTGTGAGGTCGTCGGGGATGGGCCCTGCGTACCAACCTCCACCGAAGTCTTTCGCTTCGAAGATGTCGTTGTCGCCGTCGTAGAAGGTAATCGAGTCTCCCCTCGGAATGAGCGACCCGCCCACGTCTTCCACCCCCCCGTCACATATCACGACCGCGTCGATCTGCCCGAACTGCTTGTACCCGCTCGAGTAGGTCAGGACGTATGGGACGGGCGTGAAGCTCCAGCTGGCCTCGTGAGTGTCGGTGGCGCCGGGGTTGAAGCAGGAGAAGAAGGGGTCTCCGCCCGTCGTGGCGTCGGGCAGGTCGGCAGCGAACCGGACCGTGGAGCCGTTGGTGACACCCGCCGGCACGTTGACGCCCCCAGAGACGGAGGTCACCGTGGACTGGAAGGTGACGGCAACCGCATTGCCGTCCGCCCCCGGCGCACCTGCTGCTCCGGTCTCACCAGCGGGTCCCGTGGAGCCTACCGGTCCGGTCGCGCCGGTGTCGCCCTTGGGGCCGGGTTCCCCGCCGCCAGGGACCATGTAGCCGACGACGTCGATCAACATCTCAGTGGACGGGCCGGCAACGCCGTAGGCGTCGAAGGTGATGTCGATCTGTCCGGCGTTCGCGCCAGTGGTGGGCATTCCGACCTGGACTGCGTTCGCCACAACTGCTCCGGCATCGAAGACGTTCAACGATGACGTGGACGGCACACCTGTGGCATCACCCGGACGGATCGAAACAAACCCCGCTGCCGTTGGACGGACAACGGTCACGTTCAGCAACACTCCGGTCGCGCCCGATGGCACCACTATCCGTGTACCCGTCGATGTCGCGACCGAACCCGTCACCTGCAACTTCTGTGAGACCGCCGACACGAACGGACCCGCCAAGCCGACATTGAGCGGATCGCGTGTATCGAGAATGCGAGCCGGGTCGACCGTCACCACCGACGACGGCAAACTCGGCGCTGCCTGCACGGCGAAGATCCCGCCGGCGCCGACCGTTACGGCGACCGCGGCACCGATCGCTGCCCAACGCGACCTCCACAACCCTCGACGACCAACAAGATTCGTAACGGCATCCATGGCTCTCCTACAACGGCGGGGACCTGGTTGGACCCTGCCGGGACCCTACAGCATGCGTGACATCACCGATGACGACCTGAAAGGCATCACCAGCACGAGTGAGGACCAATCGTGTCCACTGGGCCCCGGCCCTGAGGCCAACCGATAACACCGGCCCCGTCTACCGCCATCGCACGGCATCGCCAGCGAAGTGTCGGAGGTCCGACTCCGAGCTGACGGCGCATCGCCCTGCCTGGGCAAGGCGATCACTACCGCCCCACATTGGCGCGTCAACGCTCGCCAAGGTGTCCGATACCGTGCAGCGCTCGCCGCCCCGGCGGTTGCCCCTACCGCCGGTTAGGTCACGGGTTCCGGTATCCGCGAAACAGCGCCTAATGCCCACTCTGTGCGCGTTATGCAAGCCACCCATCCGCCCAGAACATTCGATCTGGGCCACTCTCCCTACCGCCGCTACTCGTCGGCAGCAACGATGCAAACGTTGACGGACACGGCGCTAGCCGGCGGTGAACCCTTCCAGCTCGGCCATGCGGCGGAACTGTTCGACGACGTTGGGGGCCACGTACGACGGGTCGAAGGATCGGTACGCAGTATCGACGTTGACGGTGATGCGACCGAACTCTCCCCAGCCGCTGAACTCGGCACGGGTGCCCACTTCGCGTGCGATCTCGCGCGCCGCGTCCCAGGCATCCATGCCCGCGGCGTGCCGGGCGTTCGCCGCGCCATCGACGAAGGCCAAGTAGTCGCGCACCGCGGTGACGCCGGCCTTGTCGGTGAGCGGTCCGTGGCCGGGGACGACCGTCTCGATGTCCATCCCCAGCATCACATCGCACGCTGTCACCCAGTTCGACAGGGGGCCGGCCCACACGATGGGTGTGCCACCGATGAACAGAATGTCGCCCGTGTACACCGTCTTCGCATCGGGCACGTAGGCGATGGTGTCGCCCCGGGTGTGCGCGGGGCCGACCTCGATCAGCTGCACGGCGCGTCCCCCCACCTCAATGTCGAGGCGTCCGCTGAACGTGCGTGTCGGCATCGTCACGTCGATGCCGTCGAAGTCGAACGCCCCGAAGAAATGACGGAAGAGTTCCCCGACCTCCCCGGGCGCTGTGTTGAGGGCGTGCAGCATTGCCGGCGGGACCTCGGACATCTCGTGGGCCGTCGCCGCCGAGGCGACGATCTCCGCGTTCAGCACCAATTGGTTGCCGTAACAGTGGTCACCGTTTGCATGCGTGTTGAGCAGCGTGCCGATGGGTGCCGCCGCCGTAGGCGCGGCCATCGTGTCGAGCATCTCACGCGTCAACTTCAGGTCGAAGAGCGTGTCGACCAGCAGTGACGCGCCATCACCAACGACCAGGCCGGCGTTGCTCCAGCCCCAGCTGCCATCTGGCTGCAGGTAGGCGTAGCAATTGTCACCGATCTCTTGAAGTCCTCTGTCGTAGGCCATGCGCGTTCCTATCACGCCCCCTCGGTCTCGCAGAGCGTCGGCGTGCCGTGTGGCATACAGTTCGCGCATGACTCAGATCCCGACTCGCCGGCTCGGGCGCACCGACCACCAGTCGTCGATCGCCATCCTCGGCGGTGCGGCATTCTGGGACAGCACGCCGGCCGTCACGGAGGAGATGTTTCACCTCGCCCTCGAGGCCGGGGTCAACCATCTCGACATCGCCCCGTCCTATGGCCACGCCGAACTAGTCGTTGGCCCGTTGGTCCCAGCAGTTCGCTCCCGGCTGTTCATCGGCGAGAAGTCGAACCGCAGCAATCCCGATGGGCTGCGGGCACAGCTCGAGACGTCGTTGGAACGGCTCGGCTGCACGTCGTTCGATCTCTACCAGGCTCACGGCGTGACCGATCTGGCCGAGCTCGACCGCCGTAGTCCCGCCATCGAAGCAATTCTGAAGGCTCGCGACGAAGGCTTGACGCGGTTTGTCGGCATCACCGGCCATGACTTCGGCACGGCCGCAGCACAGTTGGAGGCGGTTCGTCGGTTCGATCTCGACTCGGTGATGCTGCCCGTATACCCGGGCGCGCTGGCGAACCCGCAGTACGCGACCGACCTCGACGCGCTCCTCGACGAGGCCGCACGCCGCGACGTTGCCGTGATGGCCATCAAGGCCGGTGCTCATCGGCCGTGGGGTGACCGTGAGAAGTCGTCCACCACGTGGTACGAGCCGTTCACCGACGCCGCATCCGTCAGCCGAGGTGTGCGCTTCACGGTTGGCACACCCGGCGTGCACGCGTTCTGCACCACCGGCGACGTCGGAGTACTGCCGCTGCAGCTCGCCGCCGCAGCGGAATATGAGCCACTGTCGCCCGCAGCCCGCGACGAGCTAGTGACGCAGGCTGCTGACTGGCCAGCGATCTTCCCGATCGAGGAACACGCTCGCTAAGCCCGACCCGACGCAGCAGCGAGGATTGCAGCGGCAATGCGTTCCGCGATCATCACCGTCGGGAGGTGCGTGTTGGCACGGGGCACCATCGGCATCACCGACGCGTCACAGACCAGCAGACCTTCGTAACCGATGACTCGGCACCGTGTGTCGACTACAGCATCAGCATCCTCGATCGAACCCATTCGGCACGTGCCCACCGCGTGCACGTAGTCGCCAACGGATGCCCGCAGGCCCGCTTCGGAGAGGTCGTACGGATACGGCGTGGCAATGGATGTCACGGCGGCACTAGCGGCCACGCGCTCGGCCAACTCGGCTGCCGCTCGCAGGGTGGCCACGTCGCGATCGTCGGTCAACATCGCAAAGTCGACGAGCGGGTCGGCGCGTGGGTCGTCGGAAGCCAGGCGCACCGAGCCGCGGGAGTACGCCCGCATGGCGGCCCCCATCAGCAGTGCCAGCGATGGATCGGCGGGGTCGACGACGTCCATCGCCAACAGTTGCAGGTCGTTGTGTTCGACGTGCGTGGCACGCAGCAACGCGGTGGTCGCCAGACGGCTCATCGGATCGACGACAGGCTCGTGAAGGCGCAACGCGAGTGGGAACGACGGGTGGTCCTGCAGTGCGCGACCGATGCCCGCGCGGTCGGCTCCGCTGCGCAGCAGGATCGCCGGAGAATGGATCGCACCCGCGCACACGATCACCGTGTCGGCCTCGATCTCCATGCCATCCGCCAACCGCACACCCATGGCCCTGCGGCCGCTCAGCAGCACCCGATCCACGAGGGCGTCGCCGCGAATCTCCAGGTTCGGTCGCGAACGTGCCGGCTCCAGATATACGTCGTTGACCGAGGCGCGCCGACCGTCGGCGAAGCGCGTGAGCTGCGCCGCCTCAGCGGTGGGCTCGCTGGCCAGCAAAGCTCGAGCTACTGGGCCCGTCTCGGCGGGTGTGGCAGTGCCCAGTGGTATCGGCAACCGTGCGAACCATGGCTCTACGTCCGCCCACCCCCAACCCGTACAGCCGAACTCGCGCTCCCAGGTGTCGTAGTCGCCAGGCTCTCCCGGCAGCCCCACCATCGCGTTGACCGCAGACGAACCGCCGACCCCGCGACCGCGGGCGTACACCCGCGCCGCCTGCTCAGGGGTGCGGGTGGCGGCGAGTGTCGACCACAGCCGGCCCGGCTCCGCCATTGCCGCCAGGAACGAGGGGCCGCTGATGGATGATGGCGTTGCCGCGCTGTCATGGTCCGGTCCGGCCTCCAGCAGCAGCACGGACGTGTGTGGCTGCTCGCTGAGCCGCGCCGCCACCACCGCGCCTGCCGACCCGGCACCGACCACCACGACATCCCAGCGGCGGTTCATCGGCTTCAGGCTCGGTCGACGAACGGCGGGTTGGTACTGGCTGGCAGACCAGCGAGATGTGCTGTGTCGTTGTAGCGATTCAGCCGCCACAGATTCGGCTTGATCAGCTCGAGATCGGTGATGGACGTGTTGCGCGTGTGGATCTGGAACATCCCCATGCTGGGTGTCTTGAGTGCCAGACGGACCACGGCGTCGACCACTCCCCCGTGGCAGGCGATGACGACCGTCTGCCCTTCGTACGTGTCGAGCGTGCGTCGCACAGCCGACCCGACGCGGTAGTGGAAGGCAGCCACCGTCTCGCCGCCGGGGAAGGTAGTAGCGAACGGGTCGCCGGTCTCCCACGCCTCGATGCCGATGTCGGAGCGTTCCATGAACTCCTTGTAGGTCAGCCCGTCGCATTCCGGGCCAGGGTCGTGCTCGCCGAAGCCGTCATCGCGAGTGACGCTCAACCCGCCTAGGGACGGAGCGATGATCTCGGCCGTTTCGATGGCCCGCGGGTACTGGCTGGCGATCACGACATCGGCCGTGAACTCGTTCTGCGCATCCCACCGGTCGCGCAGACGCTCAGACTGCTGGCGTCCCAGGGGCGATAGCCCGGTGCAGGTTCGGGGCCCACCGATCACACCATTCACCGTCACGATGGATTCACCATGGCGCACAAGCACAAGTCGGGTCACGACCTGCGAGGCTACCGCTGGCCCGGTGCGGCAGCCCAGCGAACGCTGGTGGGGAATATTGCCGAGGCGTTGAACCCCGGTGCGAGTGCCACCACATCAGTGCGAGTGCTACGAGCCAATCCGAGTGGGTACTCCTACCCCGGGGTGCGAGTACCCACCCGCACTGAAACCTGGCAGGTGCTGCGCTCAGGTAGGCGACAGCGTGCGGAGGCGGGCGACCCGCGGATCGTCGCCAAGGAGGCTCTGCAACCGGTCGGCGGTGAGCTCCACGTCCATGGAGTTCGATTCGATCATCGTTGCGATGTCCACCCAATCCTTGCCGCGGTCGAACATGGCCTTGAAGACCGCCAGATCTTCCGCGCTCAACACGCGAATCAACCGGCCTGCGAATGGCACAACCTGGCAGCGTTTCTGTACCTCGTAGTGAAACTGCTCGGCGGCGAAGAAGAGGTCGATCGGCGTGTCGTCCCACATCAGTCGCACCTGGTCGTCGCGCCGCGCCGACCTGACGTCTGCAGCCGAATGCAGCACACCCGCCGGGAGTGCTGCAAACACGGCTGGTGCCTCGCTGGCCGTCACGAACACGTTGACGTCGATGTCTCGCGTCCCTCTCGGTTCCTCGGTCGCATAGGCCAACGCGAGCGCTCCCCCGAGCGCCCATGGCAGCGAGTGCTCGTCGAGTGCGGAGCACACGGCGAGAACACGGTCGACCAGGGAGATCATCGTCGAGCCTTTGCCATCGGACGCGGCCGATATGGCAGGGCACCAGCCAGCGAGAGCACTTCCTCCAGCCGACGTGCTCGAATCTCCGGCGTGGTGGCGGGCACGAACTCGACCCGAAAGCCAAGCGCCGCGACGATGCGTGCCACGGCGTCGATACCAGGCTGACGACGACCGCGTTCGTACGCACTCAACACCGTGACCGGGATACCGGTGGCGGCCGCAACCTGCGCCTGCGTCTGGCCGGAACGGCGACGAAGCGTCAACAAGGTTGGTCCAGACATCATCCCAGCATCTTAGCGCATCCGCTAATAGATGGTCTGCGGTCTTACTTTTCGTTCGCGACCAAAGGACCTCCGAGGGGCTATCCCCTAGCTTGGTCGCGGTGGCAACTGGAATGCGTCTCACCATTCGCACGAAGGGAACCGACCCGCGATCCGCAGCGCTGCTGGCCGACGCCCACGCCCTTGGGCTCAGCCAGGTCACCAGCATCGAGGTTGCCGACGTCGTCTACTTCGCCACCAAGCTGAGCGCCGCCGACAAGAAGTCGATGGAAGCAGTGCTGGTCGACCCGCTCCTGCAAACTTCCAGCTGGACCGCACCCAAGTCCGGTGTCGACACCACCCTGCTCCCGGGGGTCACCGACCCTGCAGCCGCCGCGGTCGCACTGGCGGCACGCACCATCGGCTTGCCCGACACGAATGTCGCCACCGGCGCCCACTTCACGATCCGCGGGACACTCGGCGACGACACCATCCCCACGCTCGCCCGGCGGCTCTTGGCCAACCAGGTCATCGAGCGCTGGGCGCTGGCGCCGCTGGAGCCGACGTTCATCGACACGACTGCCGCGGCAGAACACACCGTCGAGCACGTCGACATTCGCGACCTCGATGACGAGGCTCTGCAGGCCTTGAACAAGGAACGTGGACTCTCGCTGGACCTCGCCGAACTGCACGTCATCGCCGAGCACTACCGCGGCATCGGGCGTGAGCCGACCGATGTGGAGTTGGAGACGCTGGCGCAGACGTGGAGCGAACACTGCGCGCACAAGACGTTTCGAGCGCGCATCACGCTGGACACCGGCGTGGAGGTCACGCCACTGATGAAGCAGTTGCGTGGTTGCACCGACGCGATCGACGCACCGTTCGTCCGCAGTTCGTTCGTCGGCAACGCTGGCATCTTGTGCTACACGCCCGGTGTCACCGTGGCAGTCAAGGCCGAAACCCACAACCACCCGTCTGCTATCGAGCCGTTCGGCGGCTCGAACACCGGTGTTGGCGGAGTGATCCGTGACGTGATGGGCGCCGCCCATCACCCCATCGCCATCACCGATATCTTGTGCTTCGGCCCCACCGACTTCCCCGCCGACCAGCTGCCCGACGGGGTGCTGCATCCCCGGCTGATCGAGAGTGGCGTGATCGCCGGCATTGCCGACTACGGCAACAAGATCGGTCTGCCCACGGTCGCCGGTGCCGTGCTGTACGACCCCGGATACCTGGCCAACCCGCTGGTGTACGCCGGCTGCATCGGCGTGGCCGGCGAGGGCGAATGGGAGTTGACCGGTCCGCACCCCGGCGACCTGGTCGTGGTGATGGGGGGTCGCACCGGCCGCGACGGTCTACGCGGCGCGACGTTCAGCAGCGCCACCATGGATGCCACCACGGGTGATGTCGCCGGTGCCAGCGTGCAGATCGGCGACCCGATCACCGAGAAGCTGCTCATCGACGCGATGAAGGACTGCGTCGGGCTCTACACCGCCGTCACCGACTGTGGTGCAGGCGGGCTCTCGAGCGCAGTTGGTGAAATGGCCGAGGGTGTCGGCGCCGATGTCGACGTGTCGCTGGCACCGTTGAAATACCCGGGACTGCAGCCCTGGGAGATATGGCTCAGCGAAGCGCAGGAACGGATGGTCTTCGCGGTTGACCCGTCCCAGTGGACGGCGCTGCTGGCCGTGTGCGCACGCCACGGTGTGGAGGCCGTCTCGCTGGGCACGTTCACCGGCGACGGTGTGCTGCGCGTGCGTTCCGGCGACCTGACGGTGCTGGAGATGGACACCGAATTCCTGCACGACGGCCGTCCGCAGCGGACGATGACGGCTGCGCTGCCGACACCACCGCGAGCAACAGCCGCGGCGCCGACCTGCACCGACCCGGCGACCGTACTGTTACAACTTTTGGCGCACCCCAACATCTCCTCGAAGGAACACATCATTCGCCGCTACGACCACGAGATCCGCGGCGCTACCGTCGTGCGTCCGCTCGTCGGCGAGGGGCACGATGGTCACGCCGACGGCGTGGTGTTGGCCGAGCCGACCGACAGCCACGGGCTTGCCATCGGCATCGGCGTCAACCCCTGGTACGGCATCACCGACCCCGAGTACATGGCACACGCAGTCGTGGACGAAGCGATCCGCAACGTCGTGGCCGTGGGCGCCGACCCCAGTTCCGTCGCCCTGCTCGACAACTTCAGCTGGGGCGACCCACGGCGGCCATCGACCCTCGGCGAACTGGTCGCAGCCGTCGATGGTTGCTGTGCCGCGGCCACCGCCCATCGCGCCCCGTTCGTCAGCGGCAAGGATTCGCTGAACAACGAGTATCTGGGCAGCGACGGCGCCCGCCACGCCGTACCCCCCACGCTCGTCATCACCGCCATTGCACATCACCCCAACCCCGACTGCGCCGTCACCCCTGACCTGAAGCGGGCCGGCAACGTGCTCGTGCTGGTGGGCAACACTTCCACCGAGTTCGGCGGCAGTCACTTCACGATGGTCACCGGCGCTGGCGGCGACAGCACGGTCCCCGCCCCGGACGCAGCCGCGCCCACTCGCTACCGGGCACTGCACAGGATCCTTCGGACAGGGCGGGTGCCCAGCTGCCACGACCTCAGCGAGGGCGGCCTGGCGGTGGCCATCGCAGAGATGTGCATCGGCGGCCGTCTCGGCGCCACCATCGACACCCTGCCGCACGACGACCTCGTCACGTCGCTGTTCAGCGAGTCCACCGGGCGGTTCATCTGTGAGGTCAACCCGGATGACGTCGAGTGGTTCCTCGGTGCGCTCGGGGAACCAGCCACTGTGCTCGGCACGGTGACCAGCACCACCGACCTACTGGTCGCCGGTCTCTCCCCCGTGCGGCTGGACGATTTGCAGACAGCATTCAAAGGGGCCCAGCGGTGAGCCGACCTCGCGCAATGATCGTCGCTGCCCCCGGCACGAACCGCGACCGCGACGTGTCGTACGCACTGCATCTCGCAGGTGCCGACCCACACATCACGCTGCTCGAAGAACTCGTTGCCGACCCCACACCGCTGCTGCGCGACACGCAGATCCTGGTCCTCGCCGGTGGGTTCAGCTACGCCGATGCGTTGGGAGCGGGCCGCATGTGGTCGTTGGCGGTCACACACCGGCTCGGCGATGTGCTCCCCCGCTTCGTGGCGCTGGGCCGCCCGGTCATCGGAATCTGCAACGGGTTCCAGGTGCTCACCGGCGCCGGACTGCTGCCAGGCGCTCTCGGGCACAACGCCAGCGGCCACTTCCAGTGCGAGTGGATTCGCATGGAGACACCCGCCGGGAAGAGCATCTGGACCCGCGACCTGGAGCCCATCGAGTGCCCCATCGCGCACGGTGAAGGTCGCTACGTGCACCCCGACGTCGCCGCGCTGACAGCCAGCGGGCAGGTTGCGCTGCGCTACTCAGAGAACGGGAATCCGAATGGGTCCGCAGGCGACATCGCCGGCGTGTGCGACGAGACCGGGTTGGTCCTCGGGCTGATGCCGCACCCCGAGAACCACGTCGTCGCCCGCCAGCACCCGCGCCACGCTCGCGGTACAGCTGGCGGCAGCGGCCTGCGATTGTTCCAACAAGGCGTTCGCTACGCGGAGGGCATGTGATGCAACCATTCATGGATGTCGACCTGGCGTTGCCCGATCGTCGCGACGGCAAGGTTCGTGTCAGCTATCAACTGGAGAACGGCACCCGCCTGTTCGTCACCACCGATCGACTGAGCGCGTTCGACCGTGTGATCGCTGGCGTTCCCTACAAGGGGCAGGTGCTCAACGAACTGGCTGCATGGTGGTTTGCTCAGACGACCGACATCGTGCCCAACCATGTCGTGTCCGTTCCCGACCCGAACGTCCTGATTGCCCGCAACGCCACCCCACTGCCGGTGGAAGTCGTCGTACGCGGGTACATCACGGGTGTCACCTCCACCTCGCTGTGGCAGCAGTACGCGGACGGGGCGCGCACGATCTACGGCCACCCCTTCCCAGACGGGTTACTGAAAAACACGGCACTGCCGCACGCGCTCGTGACGCCGACCACGAAAGCCGAGGACGGTGCCCACGACGAGCCCCTCACCGTCGCCGACGTGATCTCTCGCCGCCTCGTGCCGCCGCAGATCTGGGGCGAGACGGTGGAAGCCGCGCTGCGCCTGTTCCAGCGCGGTCAGCAGGTTGCGGCGGACGCCGGCTTGATCCTTGCCGACACCAAGTACGAGTTCGGCTTGGACGACGACGGTCGGCTGATGCTGATCGACGAGATGCACACTCCGGACTCGTCGCGCTACTGGGTTGCGGACTCGTACGAGGAACATCTGGCTGCCGGCGACGAGCCGGAGAGCCTGGACAAGGAAGTCGTGCGACGAGCGCTGCTGGCCACCGGCTACCGCGGGGAGGGCCCGCCACCGAGCCTGCCCGACGAGGTCTGGCAACAGACCAGCGCCCGCTACATCGACGCCTACGAACGATTGACCGGAACCACCTTCCAGCCTGGCGCCTACCCCGTCGGCCCACGCATTCTGGAGTACCTGCATGTTTCCTGAGACCCCCGTCCACGTTCGTCCCAAGGCCATCGACCTGGCCGACGACGACGGCCCCAAGGAGGAGTGCGGCGTCTTCGGCGTCTCCACCCCACACGGCGAAGGCATCGCCCAGCTGGCCTTCTTCGGCCTCTTCGCGCTGCAACACCGCGGTCAGGAAGCAGCCGGCATCGCGGTCAGCGACGGCACCCGCGTTCGATGTCACAAGGACAGCGGCCTGGTCGCCAATGTGTTCACACCGGCCACGATGGCCTCGCTCACGGGGTACCACGCCATCGGCCACACGCGCTACAGCACCACCGGCGCCAATGCTCTGCGCAACCACCAGCCGTTCCTGGTGGAGACCATGCACGGCCCGCTCGCCGTTGCCCACAACGGCAACCTGGTCAACGCCGGCGCGCTTCGCGAGGAACTGCTGGCGAAGGGTTTCGGCCTGACGGCGACCAGTGATACCGAGGTGCTGACGCTGATGCTCGCCGCTGCCGGCGGTCGAACCTGGGAGGATCGGGTCGAGCGCACGCTGCCCGCTTGGAAGGGCGCCTACTCGCTGGTCATCCTGGTCAACGATCGCGTGATCGCCGCTCGCGATCCGTGGGGGTTTCGCCCGCTCAGCGTCGGTCGCCTACCACACGGCGGGTACGCCGTCGCCTCCGAGACCTGCGCGCTCAACACGCTCGGCTGCGTGGAGATCAGTGAGGTCGAGCCGGGCGAGATCGTCACGTTGCACGGTGCGGAGATGACCCGCCGACAGGCGCTGACTCCCAGTGCAAAACCCTCACGATGCACGTTCGAGTTCGTCTACTTCAGCCGACCTGACAGCGTGTGGAGTGGTCGCAACGTGCACCACGTTCGCCAGCGATTGGGCGAGCAGCTCGCGCGCGAATCCGGCGTCGACGCCGACGTCGTGATCCCAGTGCCCGACAGTTCCATTCCAGCGGCCATCGGCTACAGCCGCGCAGCAGGTATCGAACACAACGACGGCCTGATCAAGAACCGCTACATCGGCCGAACGTTCATCGAACCCACGCAGGATCTTCGTGAGCGCGGTGTCGCACTGAAGTTCAATGCGCTCACCGAGAACCTGGCTGGCAAGCGGGTGGTCATGATCGACGATTCGCTTGTCCGCGGTACCACCGCCGGCCCACTGGTGAAGCTGCTGCGCGACGCCGGCGCCACAGAAGTTCATGTGCGCATCACCTGTCCGCCGATCACGCACGCCTGTCACTTCGGCGTCGACATGGGCCACGACGGCGACCTGATGGCCGCCAGGCTTTCCGTGGAGGAGATTCGTGAGTTGATCGGCGCCGACTCGCTGGCATTCTTGTCACTCGAGGGGATGATGCGGGCCATCGAGCCGGAGAACAACGGCAGCGAAGACGGCTTCTGCAACGCGTGCTACACGGGGCGCTATCCGATTCCGGTCGACGAAGCGCAACCCAAGCTCAGCTTCGAAGGGGCATTGTCGTGACGGTGACACAGTGAAGATCCTCGTCATTGGTTCTGGCGGGCGCGAGCAGGCCATCGCCGCCGCGTGCCGAGCGCATGGTCATGACGTGACAGTTGCTGTCGACCTGCCCGAGCAGCCACAGATCGATCTTGTCATCGTCGGACCCGAGTCGGCGCTGGTCGCCGGGGTTGCCGACCGCTGCGCCGAGTTGCGCATCCCCTGCTTCGGACCGACTGCCGGCCTCGCCAAGCTGGAGAGCTCGAAGGGCTTCACCCGCATGTTGGCGGGCCGTCTGGGCCTGCCATCGCCCGCCTATCACCTTTCCTGCAGCGCCGAGGAAGCGATCAGCTGGTGGCGCGAGTTTGCCAAGCCGGTGGTTGTCAAGCTCGACGGGCTTGCAGCCGGCAAGGGTGTCATCGTGCCCGACGGCGACGAAGCCACCGAGGCTGCCATCCACGAACTGATCGCGCAGGGCCCGATCGTCCTGGAGGAACGGCTCAGCGGGCCTGAGTGCAGCCTGATGGCGCTGTGCGACGGGAAGGTCGCGCGACCCCTTCCGATCGCGCAGGACCACAAGCGCATCGGCGAAGGCGACACCGGGCTCAACACGGGTGGCATGGGTGCATACGCCCCGGCGCCGGTTCCCTTCGACGCTGATGACCTGACCGCACAATTCATCCAGCCGGTTGTGGACTACCTGTTGGCAGAGGGTTCGCCGTATGTCGGCGTTCTGTTCGCGGGCCTGATGCTCACCGCCGACGGTCCTCGCCTGTTGGAGTACAACTGCCGCTTCGGCGACCCAGAGGCACAGGCCGTCCTGCCGCTGCTCACCGACGATCTCGCCGAACTCGCACTGCTCTGTTGCGATGGGCAACTGGGTGATCGCAGAATTCATTTCAGTGGTGCCGCGTGCACAGTGGTGGCTGCGGCCGCCGGATACCCCGCCGCCCCGGAGACCGGCGCAGCGATCGACTTCGGCCCTGATTCGTCCACAGCGCTGGTGTTCCACGCGGGCACCGACGGGTCCGTGGTCACGGGCGGTCGAGTCCTCGCCGTGACCGGGCTGGGCAGCGACCTCGCAACGGCTCGTGACAACGCCTATGACCGGATGGCGTCGATCTCGTTCGATGGCATGCAGATGCGTCGCGACATCGGATGGCGCGCGCTCGGCGCATCCATCACCTCGTACGCGGCAATGGGCGTCGACATCGAGGAAGGTGCGCGGGCCGTCGACCAGATGAAGGCGGCCGTCGAGCGCACTCACGGTGCTGCCGTGCTGAAGGGCGTCGGCAGCTTCGGTGGCGTCTTCAGCGCAGCAGCCCTCAAGGACATGGACGAGCCGCTGCTGGTGGCCAGCACCGATGGCGTCGGCACCAAGGTCGAACTCGCCGCTCGTCTGGGCAAGTACTACGGCGTCGGCGCCGACATCGTCAACCATTGCATCGGCGACGTGCTGGTGCAGGGCGCCAAGCCACTGTTCTTCCTCGACTACATCGCCAGCAGCAAGCTGAACGCAGACCACGTGGCCCAGGTCGTGACCGGCATGGCCGAAGCCTGCGCGGTCAGCGGCTGCGCGCTGCTCGGTGGCGAGACGGCGGAGATGCCCGGCGTCTACGCACCCGGCGCGTTCGACATCGCGGGCACGCTGGTGGGTGTGGTGGACCGCGCCAAGCTGCTGCCCAATGCGCCGCTCGCCGCTGGCGACGTGCTGGTGGGCATCGCTTCCAACGGTCCGCACACCAACGGCTACTCGCTGCTGCGCAAGTTGTTCGATTGGCTGCCGATGGACACTGTGCCACCGGGCTTCGACTGCACGCTCGGCGAGGCCCTGCTGAAGTCGCATCGCAACTACCTCACGGTCCTCGAAGCAGCGGTCGACGGCGGCCGTGTCAAGGCGATGGCGCACATCACGGGCGGCGGCCTTCCCGAGAACCTGCCACGCGTACTGCCAGACGGTCTCGACGCCCACATTCAGCTCGGCTCATGGCCGGTGCCGCCGCTGTTTCGTCTCGTACGTGATCTCGCGGTCGGTATGGACACTCGCGAGCTGTACCGCACCCTGAACATGGGCGTCGGCATGGTCCTGGTGTGCAGCCCCGATGAGGTCGCTGCGGTGCAGGCATCGATCGACGAGCCGACGTGGGTGATCGGGCAGCTGCTCGCCTCCGAAGGCTCCGGGCGCACCGTGGTGCTGTCGTGAAGCGGCTGGTGATCCTGGCCAGCGGCAACGGCTCGAACGCGCAGGCCATCATCGACGCCTGCGCGAGCGGAGACCTCCCGGCCGAGGTGATGGCAGTGGTCAGCGACCGCGGTGACGCACGAGCACTGGTGCGCGCCGACACAGCCGGGCTGCCGGCGGTGCACGTCGGGCGACGTTCGAACGAGACCCGAGCGGATTACGACGCTCGGCTTGCCGACATCGTCACCGGCTTCGACCCTGACTTCGTCGTCCTGGCCGGCTGGATGCGAGTGCTCACGCTCAGTTTCCTCGGCTGGTTCCCCGGGATGGTCGTCAACCTGCACCCCGCACTGCCCGGCGAGCTTCCGGGCATGCACGCCATCGAACGTGCCCACGCCGAGGCAACCACCGGTACTCGCACCACGACGGGCGTCATGGTGCACCTGGTTCCCGACGAGGGCGTCGACGTCGGGCCGGTTCTCGCCACCACCGAGGTGCCGATCCTGCCGAATGACACACTCGAAGATCTCGAGCAGCGGATGCATGCCGTCGAGCACGCGCTGCTCGTCCAGACGCTGAAACGTCTGTGCAATTCGACCCTTACCACTGGAGTGACAGCATGATCAACGACGATCTGTTCGACCGTTTCCAAGCCCTCACCTTCGACGACGTGGTGATCGTGCCCGGCTACAGCGACGTGCTGCCCGACTCGGTCGACACCTCCGCAGTGTTCGCGGCGGACATCACACTTGCGGTCCCCATCGTCAGCGCAGCCATGGACAAGGTCACCGAAGGCCGCATGGCCATAGCGCTTGCCCGCGAGGGTGGCATCGGCGTAATCCATCGCAACATGACCATCGCCGACCAGGCCGCCGAGGTGCAGATGGTCAAGCGCAGCCAGAGCGGGATGATCAGCGACCCCATCACACTGCCGCCCAGTGCAACACTGGCCGATGCGGAAGTGCTGATGAACCAGTTCAAGATCAGCGGCGTGCCGATCACTGACCCACAGGGGCGATTGGTGGGCATTCTGACCAACCGCGACACCCGCTTCTGTGAGCCGGCCGACTACCGGCGGTCGGTCACCGATTTCATGACCAGCGAAGGCTTGGTGACCGCCAAGGTCGGAACCACGCTCGACGAGGCACGCAGCATCCTGCAGCGCCATCGCATCGAGAAGCTGCCGTTGGTCGACGGCGACAAGAAACTGGTCGGGCTGATCACGGTCAAGGACATCCTCAAGAACCAAGAGTTTCCCAACGCAACCAGCGACCCTTCGGGCCGCTTGCGCTGCGCAGCTGCAGTCGGCGTCGGCGACGACCTCGAGGAGCGGGTCGCCGCACTTGTCGCGCAGTTCGTGGATGCCGTGGCGCTCGATACCGCACACGGCCACTCGGCCGGCGTCATCAAGGCCATCGAACGGATCAAGTCGAACTGGCCCGACCTTGCCGTGGTGGCCGGCAACGTGGTCACCGAGGAGGGCGTGGAAGCACTCTCCAAGGCGGGCGCGGATGCCGTCAAGGTGGGCGTGGGCGCCGGTTCCATCTGCACCACTCGCGTCGTGAGCGGCGCCGGCATGCCACAGCTGTCGGCCATCTACTTCACCACCCAATACGCCCGCCGTCATGGCATCCCGGTGATCGCCGACGGCGGCATCACGTACTCCGGCGACATCGTCAAGGCCATCGCCGCCGGCGCCGACTGCGTCATGCTCGGGTCCATCCTTGCGGGCACCGACGAAGCCCCGGGTGAACTCGAACTGTTCGAGGGACGCCGCTACAAGAGCTACCGCGGCATGGGCTCGATGGGCGCGATGCAGGGCCTCGGCGCCGACCG